>CADBTQ010000012.1 GCA_902797685.1 uncultured Eubacteriales bacterium
AATATGAACAGCGTTGCCCGCATGATTCGTAATGAGAAGTATATCGGTATTGTCCATTCCAACGGCTTCGTTTACACCAACGTCGTTCCCGCAATTGTGGACGAAAGACTATTCCGAGAGTGTAACGAAATGATGGACGAACACAAGCATAAACATCGCGAGTGCAAAGCGGAGAAGCCATATATATTGAGCGGTAAACTATTCTGCGGCTACTGCGGCAGCATGATGACCGCGGAAGCCGGTACGAGCAAAACGGGCAAAGTTCACCACTATTACAAGTGCTTCAATCGCAAGAAAAATCCGTCCGCTTGTGGTAAAAAGAACTACAAGCAAAAGGACTTGGAAAACCTCGTATTCGACACGACGATGGACTATATCTTAAAGCCGAAAGTCATCGACCAAATCGCACAAATCGTGGTGGAACGTTTTAACGCAGAGATAACTAAACCCGCGAACCTCGTCAATCTCGAAAACGAGTTAAAATCAAAAGAAAAAGCGATAAGTGGCTTACTTTCTGCGATGGAACAAGGCGTCGTCACGAAAACGACAAAAGACAGAATGCTCGCATTGGAAGCGCAAAAGGAAGAGCTGGAAAGCAAGATCGCATTGGAAAAGTCAAGGCAAACCGAGCCATTATCCTACGAAACGGTACGCGCTTTTCTGACCTATTTCGCACGGAAAAAGTACGAAAGCGACGAAGCGAAAAACGAATTCTTCAATTCGTTCATCAATCGCGTGATTTTGTACGACGATAGAGTACTTATCTTATACAACACCGATCCGAACAGTCCGACGACCATCGACACGACCGAAAACAAAACAATCTGTGATCAATTCAATCAAAACAACGCAAAAGAAAACTCGCTTGAACCTTCGGGGTTCAAACGAGTTTCACTTGGCGGAGAGTTAGGGATTTGAACCCTAGTTACCCTTATGAGGTAAACACGATTTCCAGTCGTGCGCCTTCGACCACTCAGCCAACTCTGCACGGTCACATCTTACGACGCTTGTTTATTATAAAGCAAATGTCGACGTTTGGCAAGAGATTTTGCGCAAAAATTGTTGACGGACAAGAAAAAGGGGCAACAAGGGACGGTCCCTCGACTGCGAGCCTTTGGCTCTTCGCTCGGGATGACAAAGGAAGCGTTTGCGCCATGGGGTTGCACCCTCCGGGCAATAGACCGGGATGACGGAGAGAGTGTATTTGCGCCCTATGGCAATCAACCGTTTGCGCCATCGGGTTGCCCCCTCCGGACAATAGACCGAAATGACGAAGGGAGAGGCGGCAAGGAGACAAACGGAAACGAGGGCTGCAAAAATGTACTTTTGTCCATAGGGTTTAGCCAAAAGGATAGATAAATGTATGTTAGAATGATCATATATACTACACGCACGCTTGTGCGTAAAGGAGTACGATATGACAAAATTACATTGGATCGGCAAACCTTTGTTCCTCGTCTTGATCGCCGTGGCGGTCTTGGCGGCGAGCGCGGTTTTGTTGGGCACGCTGGGGCAACCGTCCCATGCCGCCCAAGCGGAGGTGCTGGATATCACCCGCCCCGCCTACCCCACCGTCAAAGTCGAGGACGACGAGAGTTTTCGCGCGGCGCTGACAAGCGAGGGCAAAGCGTATATCGTCGTCGACAAAGACATCAGCTTTGAGAGCGGGATCAGCAAAGTCTATTACAAAGACAAGCCCGGTTATAGCTACGAGTTTTTTGACAAGATCGAGTCCATCCACGTCAAGGGGGACAAGATCCTCAACCTCAACGGGCATCAGGTCTACTACTCGGACAAATCCCAACTGTATTACAGGATCACCACGGGCGGATTTGGCAACGAACTCAGAGATTTCCTCTATCACGGAGAGTATTCCCACGACGGACCGAATGCGTTTAGTTACGAAAACACCTTGATCCAAGTGGACGAGGGGGCGACTTTGAGGGTCGTGGATACCCAAGGGGACAAGGGTACTTTGCAATTCGACTCCATGTTCAGCGAGATCGACGACGCGCCCTACAACGTAATCCGCAACGTGATCCAAGTGAACCATGGCGGCAAGCTCTTCGTCTACGGCGGCAACCTCGTCGCGGGGCGCAACAAAAAGATTTATTCCTACGTCAGAGTTGAATACGACTCTCACTACTCGTATCACACGGTCACCGCATACAACATGGGCTCGGCTGTCATCGTGGACGGGGGTGAGGCGACTATCTCGGGCGGCGTACTCAAAGGGCGCGGCGCAACGTACGACGGACGCGAAGTCGCCTGCGTGCTGGTCAAGGACGGCAGCCTTTTGGTCGAAGGCGGCAAACTGTTTAGTTACGGATACGCATATACCCTGCGCGTTCACGAGCAAGCCATACCCAACGTCCGCATCACGGGAGGCTATCTGGAGGCGTACAAGGAAGAGTATGCCGCCTATATGAGCAGTTTGGGACTCAGATCCAACGTTTTCAAGGTAGATTTGGGCAGTTTGGCAAAGGATGACAACTGGTATTACCCCCTCGACTTTACCCAACTGATCGACCAAGACGCCACGTCCTTCTACATCCAAACGGACGGAGACAAAGAGGGAACGGCGAGCGAATCCAACAAGCAATACACCACCTTTAGTCCCAAAGAGCGCACCCTCGAGACGGGATTGCTCGCCGAGGACGGGAGCGCGGACTCTCTGTCGGTCTACCAATACCAAGCGCTCGACCTCACCATCAATTACGGCGACTACGCCAACTGGGCAAAGGGCGGACAGTTTTGGACCACCGCTTTGATGCAGAGCGAAATGGGTCCCTTCACTAACGCCGAAGAAATCAAACAATATTGGGCGAGCCACGGTATCACCGCCAACTTTACCGTCTCCAAACTGATCAACGACAAGTACAGAGCGATAGAGACCGACCAAGTGATATTGGGACACAACGAAGGCTTCCCCTATACCTATACTCTCAAGGCGGGAGACAAAAAGTGGGACAAAGGGGAATATAAGATCGCTTTGCAGATCACCGAACGCGATGGAGACAAGAGTATCACCTACTCCTGCAACGTGCTGACGGTCAACATCGTCGACGCCAAAGATATGCTCGTCTTCGAGGACGACAATCCCAAGACCTGGACGAGCAACTTGGGCAACCAAGACTTGGGGTCGGAAGTGGCGCTCAAATACAACGCCAAGACTAAGGTGGAATTGGATAGACACCTCTCTTTGCAAAAGATCGTGTACGTGCGCAAACCCAACTCCAGCAAGTACGTGGAAGTCAACTACAACTCGGTTTTGGGTACCTTCTATATCCAAGTGGATCAACCGGGATATTACTCGGTGATGGAAGTCATCCAACTCAAAAACGGCTCCAACGTACTGGCGCAAGCCTCGAGAGAGGGACACTTTGCGGGCGTGGACGCTACGCGCCAAGCGGTGGCGCAAGAGAGTTCGAGCGGCAAGGTGTTGTTCGCCGACGCCTTCGGACGCGTGGGAGATCGTTTTAAGCCGGGCGACAGAGTATATCTCCAAATTACCCCCAACCAATCCAACGTCAAAGTGGCGGGCGTACAAGTGCAAAAGACGGGCGACGCCTCTATCACGGTGCCGGTATCGGGCGATCACGAATACTTTGTGATGCCCGACTACGACGTGACCATCGTGGTGCAATTCGGACGGGTCTACACCTTGCAGTACAAAGCGAATGCCAACGCCCCCACCGACGAGACGGTCAAATACGATGCTGACGGCATGACGCTCAAAGGCGTGACTTACAGCAAAGAAGGCTACCGTCAAGTGGGTTGGACGATCGCGGGTCAAGAGTACGGCTTGAACGCCGCTTACGGCGAAAAGCAAAACGCGACCGCACTGCCCAAGTTTGAGCCCATCACGTACAGCATGATCATTTACCGTATCGGGGACGGTCAATATAAACACATCATCAACTACAACTATCTCAACGACCCCTACTACACTGCTTTGAGCGACGAAGAGTTGAGCGGATATCTGAACCTCGACGAACACATCGATTACTATACCCTTACCGAAGACTTGGTCGGCGAGATCGACGGCCAATCCTACTCCGCCGACACCTACAGGATCTATCCCGGAGAACAGTTCGTCCCCATGAAAGACGAATTGGTGCTGGTGGCGCACGTTCAGGAAATGATCGTCATCAACCCGATTATCTTCGAGGTAGAGGGAGACAACAAACTCAACTACGGGACCAATGACTTCGGTTTGGTCGTGGAACACGCCAAAGTATACTTGGACGAGGAAAAGACGAACGAGCTGAACCAAATCGTTCTCCCCGCCAAAGAGGACACCACCCTTATCTTGTATATTTTCCCCGACGCGGGATATCGGTTTGCCGCCAACATCGCATTCGGGTTCCTTGGCTTCAACCAGTCGGTCGCGGAAGGTGCGCATATCACCTCCTATCTCAGTTTGAGCCGAAACGAATCGGATGGATCGAGCGCGGTATTTCGGATCGTGTTCCACACCCCTTGCGGTCCCAACGACTCCGATCACAACTGGGAAGAAGAGTATTCAGTCATTCCCCACTGGTGTACGATCGATCAAGGGGTCATGGGTATCGCCGGGTACGTATGCCAAGATTGCGGCGAGATCAAATATCAAGCGGTCGACAGACCCGACAACTTGCCTATCGACCAAGAACACCACTTGGTGTTTGTGAACGAAGCGGAAGGCGACTGCGCTAAGGGCGAATACACGATCGGCTCTCACTACGAGTGTGAAGATTGCGGCAAGTGGTTTAGCCGTTTGTACGGAGGACAATACCAAGAACACGATCCCGACTACTACGCCGCGCTGCACAGTTACTACACCGCATACGGCATCAAAGAAATATACGGTCGCGAAATGGACGTACACTACGAAGTGTGCGCCGACTGCGGACACATTGATCCCGAGTCCTACGGCTTCCACGAGGACAGCGACGGCGACTTGCGTTGCGACGTGTGCTTGTGCGATATCCCCTGCCAACACGAGTGGGAATACGAGGAAGTGCTCTCCACCTGCTCCCTTAGAGGCTCGCTCCATCGGCATTGCGACAAGTGCGGCGAGGATTATTACACCTACTACGAACTTGCCGACCATACCTTGGTGTACGTCGAAGAGACCCCGTCCACCTGTATCGAACACGGCGCGGTCGCGCACTTCCGCTGCTCGGATTGCGGCAAGACCTTTGACGAGGACGTCTATATCCGCCTTGCGGAGATCGATCCCGAAGGGTATCGCTCCATCAATCTGGACGACGAAGACCTCGTGTACTATCTGACTCCCGATATGGAAAGCACCCTGGAAACCGAGTACGACAGCGACTCCGCTTTCAAACGCTACGACGAACTCAACGACATGTACGTTTGGGACTGGGCGTATATTGCGGAACACAGTAACGCTTGCAAAAACGACGAGAACTTGGCTCTTGTCGTGCGGGTCAGAGCCGTGGTGGAACAAGTCAACGCCTACATGAACGCGCACGAAAAGAGCGGATCCTTCTTTGTCGCGCCCTTAGATCCCGATCGTCACGTCAACACCGAGGTGCGTGACGCCGTGGCGGTCAGCGTCAAAGCGGACGGCTACTCGGGCGACTTGTGGTGCGCCGACTGCAACACCAAGCTCTCCGAGGGGCACGTCATCGCCAAACACGAGCACGCCTATACGGGCGAAGAGTGGGGTTCGGACGACGACAAACACTTCCACGTCTGCAACGCTTACGACGGATGCGACGAGCGTCTTGACCAAGCGGCGCATACTTGGGGCGAATGGCATTATCTCGTATTTGCCGATCAAATGGGACAAAAATGGAGAGAATGCACCGTGTGCGGTCACGTCCACATCGAGGACTACGCGGCTGAACCCGAGACCATCGACGGGCGTAACGTGTATCGCGTGACCGAAGGACTGGACGCACTCTCCACCGAAAACGGTTTGAGCGTACACTATATCTTCGATCTCGCCAAACAAAACGAAGCGGGCGTGCTCTTTGAGACCGACTTGGTGAGCGTGCTGTTCGACAAGGACGCGGTCAAGGAGATCACGGACGCCAACGTGCGCTTTAAGTTGAGCACTACGGACGACTTGCAAGCGTTTGGCATGCAAGACGCCAAACTCGCCGTCAACCTGTCGCTGGGCGGAGTCACCTTTGCGGGCGGCAAGGCGACCGTGAGCATCGTGCTGGGCGAAGTGGATAAAGACAGCGAAGTCAAAGTGTACTTTGTGGACGGCAACAACAAGACGGACATGAACGCCCAAATCAAAGAGGGCAAAGCCGTATTCGATACCACCCACTTCTCCACCTACGTAATGGCGTACGAGGGCAAAGCCCCCGTGATCGAGCCGGACCCCATCGAGCCCGAACCCATTGATCCCGGTCCTCAAGATCCCGATCC
Organism: uncultured Eubacteriales bacterium; assembly: GCA_902797685.1. Classification (GTDB taxonomy): domain Bacteria; phylum Bacillota; class Clostridia; order Christensenellales; family CAG-1252; genus RUG14300. The sequence continues at coordinate 6,391 of CADBTQ010000012.1, forward strand.
CGTGGATCCCGATCCCGTGGATCCCGGTCACCAAGATCCTCAACCCGAAAAACCCGAGGCACCTCAAAAGAACGGTTTGTCGGGCGGCGCGATCGCGGGTATCGTGATCGGCGTGGTGGCGGCGGTCGCCGCGATCGGCGTGGGTTGCTTCTTCGCTCTCAAGAAGAAGGGCAAGGGCCCCAAGGGCGGCGGCGATAACGATCAGCCCCAAGAGCAAGGCGAGCAACAACCCGCCGAGCAAGCGGAAGAGACCAAAGAGGGAGAACCGAATCAAGAAGAGTCTTCCGCCGAGGCAGAGCCCCAACAAGAAGAGGCGAGCCAAGAGGAAGAGTCCGAGCCGAAGCAAGAGGCAAACGAGTCCTCCGACGGCGAAAACGAATAACGTACGGATTGAGGGGAGCGCGATCGCGCTCCCCTCTTGACATTATCTTTCGTTCTGCTATAATAACAGTAATCAACAGGGCTTTGCCCCACCGAGGAGAAAAAAATGGATATTATCCCCTATCGATTCAATGAGCAAGTCCTCGCGCTGTATCAGGCGGTCGGCTGGACGGCGTACACCGAAGATAAGGACAAACTCGAAAGAGGCTTTGCCCGCTCTTTGCTGACGTTGGCGGCGGTAGAGGGGGACGAACTGTTGGGACTGGTGCGGGTCGTCGGGGACGGCGAGACCGTGGTGTGGATACAGGATATCCTCGTCAAGCCCCCAAGACAGCGGCAGGGGATAGGCAAATCTCTATTGCGGGCGGTACTCGACCGATACCAAGGAGTGCGGCAGGTGATGCTGATGACCGACGACTCCCCCGCTACTCTCGCCTTTTACCGTTCGATGGGGTTTGCGCCCATGGCGGAATTGGGGTGCGTGGGATTGATCAAAAAGTAAAAGGAGATATCGTTATGCGGAATAATCGCACGAAAAAGGTCAAGATCCAATCGTTGGAGCGGTTGTCGCTACGCATTGCGGGCATGCGCCTGACCTGCGAATACGAGGCAATATCCGAGGGGGAACAGACGGCGCTTGCGCTGTACTTTATACGCTATAGAGACCGCAAAGACGAGTACGAATTAGTAAAGCAAGGCGTTTGTCCCACCGCCGAGGTAGTGCAAGCCCTGCGCAAGATTGGCGTGGGCGATTGGAACGGATTTGAGGGACAACACCCCCGCTATGTGTTGGACGGGGATATGTTCCAATTGAAAGCGGCAGTCAACGGCGGCGAAGAGATACGCGCAAGCGGCTCCGCCAACTTTCCCAAAGGCTACTACGACCTGCTCCACTGGTTAGACGAGCGTCTCGTCGAGGTATAAAAAATCTTCCGGATAGGCGAGACACCCGCTTGGTGGGATGGGTTTGCAACGCGATATGTACGCACACACAGCGTTGCGATACGTCCCATAGACGTTGAAAATAAGGATACTATCACGCCATATACAAAAGCCCCGTCGCTTGTCACGACGGGGCTTTTGCTCGATAGACAAACTATTCTTGTTGCATCATGCTCTTGACCTTCATCAAACGAGTGGTCGCGGCGCGATCGTTTTCCTCCAACTTGCCCGTGATGTACTTGATGGTCTCCTCGATCTGGGGGATCATGACGTACTCCAAGGCGTTGACGCGGCGCTTGTTGCGCTCGATCTCCACGGCGAGCATGGCGACCGCTTTCTCCACCTCGGCGAGGCGAAGCAAACTCTCCACCAATTTGGCGGTGCGCTTGACGGCGTAGTCCGCCTCTCCCGTGATCTCGCTGAAAGCATAGGGGTACCCGTCGCTCTCTTGGGCGGTCACTTCGATCTTGGGAACGTCCACACTCATAATGTTTTGGGTGTCAAACCGAGCGTCCACGTGCGAAGAGGGTTGGGACAGCGCCTTGAGAAGCGCCTCGGGGGACAGTAGTCCCGCCGCAAACGCAAACTCTTTTTGGCACTCCGCCATCTCCTTTTCCACTTCCAAACGAAGGCGGCGGTTTTCGCGGATCAACACCGAAAAACGTCTGACCATTTCGTCCGACTTGTCTTTGAGGAGCTTGTGTCCTCTGACGGCGGTGGATAGACGCGCCTTGAGTTTTTTCAACTCCATACGAGTGGGGTTGACGTTGAGTCTTGCCATGTTTATTTATCTCCCAAATACTTGTCGATCAAGGATTCTTTGATACGTTTGAGTTCGGCGCGAGGAAGGATGCGCAACAACTCCCACCCAAGATCCAAGGTCTCGGTGATGGGGCGGTTGGTCGTAAAGCCTTGGGAGACGTATCTCCTCTCAAACTCCTCGGCGAATTTGGCGTACAGTTTGTCGGTGGGCGTCAATGCGGCGTCGCCCAAGATGGCGGCGAGTTCCTTGCACTCTTTACCGGTGGAATAGGCGGCGAACAACTGGTTCATGGTGTCCGCATGGTCCTCACGGGTCTTGTCGTTGCCGATACCTTTGTCTTTAAGACGGCTAAGGGAGGGCAACACGTCGATGGGCGGGTTGACGCCCTTTTTGTACAAGTCGCGCGACAAGATGATCTGCCCCTCGGTGATGTAGCCGGTCAAGTCGGGAATGGGGTGGGTCTTGTCGTCTTCGGGCATGGTAAGGATGGGGATCTGGGTGATACTGCCCTCTTTGCCCTTGATACGACCCGCGCGCTCGTACAGCGTCGCCAAGTCGGTGTACAGGTAGCCGGGATAGCCGCGACGACCGGGCACCTCTTTGCGGGCGGCGGACACTTCGCGCAACGCCTCGGCGTAGTTGGTGATATCGGTCATGATGACCAACACGTGCATACCCTTTTCAAACGCCAAATACTCGGCGCAAGTCAACGCCACACGGGGGGTGGAAATACGCTCGATGGCGGGGTCGTTGGCGAGGTTGGTAAACAATACCGTCCTCTCGATCGCGCCCGTCTTGCGGAAGTCGTCGATAAAGAATTGCGCCTCTTCGTAGGTGATACCGATAGCGGCAAACACCACGGCGAATTTGCTGTCTTGATTGAGCACCCGCGCTTGTCTTGCGATCTGCGCCGCCAACTCGGCGTGGGGCAAACCGCTCATACTGAACACGGGCAGTTTTTGACCGCGCACCAAGGTATTAAGACCGTCGATGGCGGAGATACCCGTTTGGATAAACTCGTTGGGATAGTTGCGGCTGGCGGGGTTGATGGGTGCGCCGTTGATGTCCAAGCGTTGCTCGGGCAATATGGGCGCGCCGCCGTCGCGGGGGTTGCCCATACCGTCGAAGACTCTGCCCAACATATCGGTGGACACGTCAAGACGTTGGCTGTGTCCCAAAAAGCGGGCGCGCGCGGTGGCGATCTTGAGCCCTTGGGTATTTTCGAACAACTGCACCACGGCTTTGTCGTCCTTGACTTCCAAGACCTTGCCACGGCGGATCTCGCCGTTTTGTTGCATCACCTCGACCAATTCGTCGTATTTGACCCCTTGCACGCCCTCGACGAGCATCAAAGGTCCTACTACTTCGCGTATCGTTTTGTATTCCTTAATCATTGCTTTCCCCTCCGTCGCACAGGGCTTTGAGTTGGGCGCTAAGTTCCGCCGCTACGTCGTCCAAAGTCGCCAATTCCCCTTCGGGAACGTACTTGGCACGACCGATCTTTTCGCGGGCGGGCACCGACAAAATGTCCTCGAGATCGGCGTAGTTGTCCACCGCTTGGTTGCCCAAGTCGTAGAACAAATGAATGAGTTTGAGCATCTTGTATTGCTTTTCCAAGCTGGCGAAGGTATCCACCTCGTGGAAAGCGTTTTGGTGCAAGAAGTCCTCGCGGATCATCTTGGCGGTCTCCATAGTCATACGGTCGCGGTAACTCAAAGCGTCCATACCCACCAAGCGGACGATCTCCTGCAGGTTGGCTTCCTGTTGCAAAATGTTCATGGCAAAGGCGCGCATCTCCATAAAGTCGTCGCCCACGTTGCGGTCGAACCAATCCCCCAGTCTATCCGCGTACAAGCTGTAACTGATGAGCCAGTCGATGGCGGGGAAGTGACGTTTGTACGCCAGTTGCGCGGACAATCCCCAAAACACCTTGACGATACGCAAAGTGGCTTGGGACACGGGCTCGGACAAATCGCCTCCGGGAGGGGACACGGCGCCGATAGCGGATACGCTACCGACCACGCCTTCGCTGCCCAGCACCTTGACGATACCCGCGCGCTCGTAGAACTCCGCCAAACGGCTGGAAAGATAAGCGGGATAACCTTCGTCGCCCGGCATCTCCTCGAGCCGTCCGCTCATCTCGCGCAACGCTTCCGCCCATCTGGAGGAAGAGTCCGCCATGATCGCCACGCTGTAACCCATATCGCGGAAGTATTCGGCGATGGTGATACCCGTATAGATACTCGCTTCACGTGCCGCCACGGGCATATCCGAAGTGTTGGCGATGAGCACCGTGCGCTTCATCAAAGGTTTGCCCGTTTTGGGGTCGAGTAGCGCAGGGAACTCGTTGAGCACGTCGGTCATTTCGTTGCCGCGCTCGCCGCAGCCCACGTACACGATGATCTGCGCGTCCGCCCACTTGGCAAGCTGGTGTTGCACCACCGTTTTGCCGCTGCCGAAAGGACCGGGCACCGCCGCCACACCGCCTTTGGCGATGGGGAACAGGGTATCGATGACCCGCTGTCCCGTCACCATGGGTGCGGAGGGAGTCATTTTTTCGAGATAGGGACGAGCGCGACGCACCGGCCAGCGTTGGAGCATAGCCACTTCGTGGATATCCCCGCCGTCCACCAAAGTCGCCACCGTTTGGGTGATGTTGTAGTCCCCCTCCGAGATGGCGTTGACCACGCCTTTGACGCCAAAGGGCACCATGATCTTGTGCAACACGATGGGGGTCTCTTGCACCACGCCCAACACGTCGCCCGCCGCAACCGTTTCGCCCACGTGCTTGACGGGGACGAAGTGCCACAGTTTGTCATGATCCAAGTTGGTGATCTCCATACCGCGCACGATGCGGTCGCCGTAGCGCTCGGCGATCTTGTCAAGGGGACGTTGGATACCGTCGAAGATACCCTCGATCAAACCGGGAGCCAACTCCACGGACAAGGGCATACCCGTGCTGATCACTTGGTCGCCCACGCCCAATCCCGCGGTCTCCTCGTAGACTTGGATGGAAGCGCGATCCCCTCTTAACTCGATGATCTCGCCGATCAACCCGTCCTTGCCCACTTTGACAACGTCGTAGATCTTGGCGTCCGCCATGCCTTCCGCCACGATCAAAGGTCCGGATACTTTTACGATTTTACCAGTCATTATCTATCCTCTCTTCCAAACAGAATGTCCACGCCCAAGGCGCGCTCCATCTGTTCCTTCATTTTTTCCTCGGCATAGCCGTTGGAGCCCTCCCCCGTGGGGACGGGCACGATGACGGGATACGCGTCCTGCAAAAAGCGCTTGAGCCATTCGTCAAGCTCCTTGCAAAACACGTCCGACACCAATATCACTTTGTATTTTTTGGCGCACTTACGCAAGGTCTCTTTGGCGGATTGCGCGTCGGAGGCGGTGTAGGTATCCACACCCGCCGCGCGAAACGCCAACACGGCCTCGCCGTCGCCTATGATCGCTACGTTAGAAGCCATACCCTATCTTCAACCTCGCTTTGATATTGTCTCTGTCCGCGCCCGAACGCTTGCCCGCCATGACGACGCGCACGTTGTCGATCTCGGCGCTTTTGTAGAGGAAGTACAACACGAAAGGAAGTATTCCCTCGCTTTCGTACCGCTTGGACTCCAAAGAACGCAGTCCAAACGAGCCCGCTTCCTTTTCGAAGGCGACCAATTGCTCCTTGCCCTCTTTGGCGGCTAACGCCTTGCGGATAAGACCGCCTATGGGATCGTAGGCAAACTTGCGCTCCACCTTGGCTCTATCCGCTTTGGTGATGAACCGCAAATCCTCTTTGCCGAGCGTGCCCCCCTCGAGGAACAAGGGCTCCTCTTCGCCGGAGCGGATCGCCACCGACAGATTTTTGCCGTCGATCTCGGCTTGGATCAACCTTTTGAGAACGCGTGTGCGCACGTAAGAGAGCAAATGCCCGTAGTAGGCGTCGGCAAACAGGGTGCTGATCTTGGCGCCCGTCGCCTTGTCCTCTTGGTACAGCCCTACCGCCTCTTTGATCGGTTTGGCGAGATAGTCGGGCGTATCGCTCTTATCTCCCGCCACCGCCTTGCGGATCTCCTCCACCTTGACCTTGCCCTCGGGAAGGTAAGGCAACTCGATCCCTTCAAGATGCGCGTTGCGTGTAGAAACCTCGGCGTTGAAAAAGTCGTAAGAGTCCAACACCCAGCAAAGGGTCTCGTCGGTGGGGGCGAAGTCTTTGACGAACTGCACCAACTTCTCCCTCTCGGTGGAGATCGCGGTGCGGTAATCCTCCCCCTCTACTTGATAACCCCACTCGCCCAAAAGCCTAAGGCAATCGGCGTAGTCCGAGTCCAAAAGACGGCTGAGTTTGTCCCCGCCCAACAAAGTCGACTCTCTCGAGCGACATATCGCATTGACGTAAGTCTTATCCCTTGCCATCAGTCAAACAACCTCTTAGACAGTTGCATCTCCGACTTCTCCTGCACCTCTTTGACCAAGGCGTCGTAAGAAAAGTCGCGCCGAAATCCCGCGCTCTCCAACACGAATCCGTTGGGGACTTCCTTATCCAATTTGACGGTAAGACCCCGCTCTTTGCAGACGGGTAGGGTCGAAACCTCGTACAGTTCCGCTTTGCCGCCGTCCGCCAAAAGCACGACGTCTCCTTTGTCCGCATAGCGGACGAGAAGGGAATCGATCAAAGAAAGGGTGGCTTTGGGGTCGAGCGCCAAAAGTTTGTCCATCACCTTGCGGTAAACTCGGGACAAGATATCCCTTTTGGCGTCCAACAAGATCTTGCGTGCCTCCAAATTGGCGTCGATACGCCGTTTGGCACACAAGTCCTCCTCCGCTATCTTTGCCTTGCGCTCCAACTCGGCACGGTAGGAAGCCAACGCTTGTTCGGTCTCCTCTCTCTTTTGGTCGGCATAAGATAGGGCGCTCTCTTTGATGGTCTCCACTTCCGCCTGTGATTGGTCGGTGATAGCGGATAACAACGATTCGAGACCTTCCATATTACATCATGATGCCCAACACCAGAGCCAAGATCGCGTAGAACTCGATCATCGCGGGGAACAGCATGTACTTACCGCTGCCCTCGTCGTTTTTGCCCACGGCGTAAATACAGCTTGCCGAAGTTTTGCCCTGCAACACGGCAGAAGCCAAACCCGAGATGCCCAAAGCGATCCCCGCCGCAAACATGATCCAACCCGAGGTCATATTGTCGATCGCCTTCATCGCGGACAGTTTCATGACCGCCAAAACGAAGCCGTAGATACCTTGGGTAGCAGGCAACAGGGACAACACGATGACTTTAGAGAACTTTTTGTTGTCCTCCGCCAACACGCCGGCGGCTGCCGAACCGGTCTTGTACAGACCGAAAGCAGAGCCGATGCCGCACAGGAACATACAAATCGCCAAGCCGATTGCACCTAAAGATTGTCCATCCATATTAGTTTTCCTCCAATTTTACTCGTCGAGGACTCCCCCGACGGTTGTTTACTTATCGATATAGACGTGCTTGTGCACGCTGCCCAAGGGACGGAAGAGTTCCCCTTCCCCCTCGTAGAACTTGCCGAAGAACTCCACGTATTGCAGACGGCTGTCGTGGATATAGGCGCCCAACAAACTGATCGCCAAGTTGAACACGCCGCCCGCCACGATGAGAATGACGCCGAAGATAACGCCCACGGGTCCTTTGGGGAACAGCAAGCCGATGGCTAAGGTGTTGGTAAAGATGTTGGCGATCTGCGCGCCCGACAACATAAGACCGTAAAGACGAGCGTAGGACAAAATGTCGCTGACGTAGTTGATCAAGCCGTACAGCGAGCCGCCCACTTTGGTGATCTTGCCAAAGCCCTTGGCGGTGATACCCGCCGTCAGCACGCCCAAACCGATCAAACCGATGGTGACGTACATGGCGATAGGCGCCCACGAATAGTTTTTGGCGGTGGCGAACACCCACACGCACATGGCGGTCAAGCCCCAACTCCATACCAAGCCGCCAAAGATACCGTCGAGGATCTGTTTGCGTCTGAAGTGTTGGATGGCTTTGAGCAATAGTCCCGCCGCGATGTGCAAAACGCCGAGCCCCAAGCACCACAGCAAAATACTGGGTACGGTGATGCCCATGACCGAAGCGGATACGTTGATGGCGTCGATATGCGCGTTGTAGAAGTCGTTGTATCCCTCTCCCGCCACCGTGCGCAGCAAGGGGAAGCCCCACCAGCTGTCGAACAGCGCGCCGAAGAGGACGGCGAAAAACCCGCCGAAGGCGAATACCTTAGACAGGCGATAGATACCCGTGCCGGGGCGACGGGTGCGAGCGAGCAAAAAGCCGCCCAAGATCATGGCGAGTCCGTAGCCCAAGTCCCCCATGATGAGTCCCATAAAGAGGGAGAAGAAAAAGCTCATCACGCCGTTGGGGTCCAAAGCGCCGTAAGCGGGCACCGAATACATATCCGTCACCGCTTGGAAGTTGGACACCACTTTGTTGTTGATCTCCAAAGTGGGCGCGAACTGATCGCGCGGAATGGGCGAAGTCTCCAACACGTAGGCGGAGGTATAGGCAGACACCGCCTGTTTGACCTCGTCCACTTTGTCGGTGGGAACGTACCCCTCCAAAATAAACGCCGAAGCGGTGTACATCATCTCGGACGCACACTTTTCCTTTTCGGCGACGAAAAGCAAATAATCTTCGTAGACTTTGAGTAGTTTGGCGTCTTCCGCACGAGCCCACACTTCCTCGTGAGCGGCGGCGATAAGACCGTCCTTTTGCTCGATCTCGCACTTGAGATCGTCCACCACCTCTTGGGCTGTCTTGTCCTCGTGATAGGGACAGGCGACGAAGCCCGAGTGGGACAGGACGGATTGCACCGAGTCGAGAGCGTCACGGTGGGCGACGACCGATACGACGGTGCCCTCTTTGCCGACGCCAAAACTCTCCCAAACGCAAAGGGAGACCCCTTCGATCTCTTGGGTAAACAGTTTGATCTTGTCCGATGGGACGGTACCCAAATAGGTTTTGCAAGTGGCGGTATCCGCAAAGCGAGCGAAACTGAACGGTACCGAAAGATAGTTTTGATAAGCGCCCAAGCGTGCCAGCAAATTGTTGCGAGCGCGAACGGCTTCGTTCTCCTTCTCCTTTTGCTCCTCCAACCACGCCATCACTTCTTCGGCTTTGGCGCGGGAAGAACCCATAGCGAAGAACTCCTCTCTCCCTACCGAGAAGCCGTCTTTGACCACGCCGTCCTTTTTGACGTCCTTGGGGGCTAGAGCCAAGACCGAATTGAGATACTCCAACGCTTTGGCGCAGCGATCCACGCGGGCTAAGGTGTCGGTGGCGGTCTCTTCCGGACTAAAAGCGGGCTCGAGCGGAGAGGTCTTTTTGACCTGCACCGCACCCGTCCCCGATAAGACGTCCAACAATGCGTCACGATCCCGTCCCAAACCGATGAGGGACAGGCTGCTCATTTCAGCGATCGCCATGAATGATCTCCTCTACCAGTTCGTTTGCCAAGCCGTCCAAAGAAGGCTCCAATCGAGACGCCAACAAGTCGGCGGCTTTGGTCGCTTCGGCTACGATGTCACGATATTGGTTATCCGCTTTGAGGGTGGCTTGCTCCATCACCCCCGCCATGTAGGCTTTGCCCTGCTCTTTGGCTTGGCGCACCTTGTCGGCGGTGGCAAGATCGACCTCTCCACGAGAGGCTTGCGCGGCTTCCTGCGCCGCCCTTACCGCCTCTTTGGCTTGGTCTTCACAGCTCTTGATCTCGGATAACGCTTGCTCAATCATATTATCTCTCCTAAGCGCGCTAGCGCAATACTAATAATAATTGTATCATAGACGAAATAGGCTTGTCAATACGCCGTAACGTCATTCCTTTTCGTCGATGGCGGCGCTGAGACGGCTCATGCCTTCGTTACGACCCGCCAAATAGAGGATGTCGCCCGAGGAAAAAACGTAATCGGGCATAATGTTGTCCAATACGCCGTCCACCCGCTCGATGGCGATGATGTTGAGTCCGTAATTTTCGCGGAAGTTGACCTCGAGCACCGTCTTACCTACGTAGGAAGCGGGCACTTCCAACTTGCTGATGTTGATCTGCTCGGACAGTTGCACCACGTCCAATACGCCGCTGTTTTCCAACATGGTCGCAAGGCGTACCGCCATATCCCTCTCGGGGAAGACCACTTCGGCACCCAACCTTGCCAAGATCTTGCCGTGCATACGGTTGTCCGCCTTGGCGATCACGCGGGGGACGCCCAAATTGATGATCTGCAAGGTGGTCAAGATGGACAGATCGATGGCTTCGGACAGACAGACCATCACCACGTCGCAACGCTTGATCCCCGCCTCGACCAACGACTTTTCGTCGATAGAGGGGCAAAACAGGGCGTGCGGGGTAAAATCTCTTGCGACCGACACCCTTTCTTCGTCGCGGTCGATCGCCAAGATGTCCGCGCCCAAAAGTGACAACTCCTGCACCACTTGCATACCGAAGCGCCCCAAACCTACGACGCCGTATTTGGTCTTGTTTTTGCGTTTCATACTCTCTCCTTAACCGACGGTGATATCACCCTCGGGATAGTGGACTCTCTGCCCTTCCGACTGGTACCACATAGTGGCGACCGTCATGGGACCCACACGACCCACAAACATCAATGCGATCAACAGCAATCTACTGCCCACCCCGAGCGAAGCGGTGATACCCGTGCTCATACCCACGGTGCCCGCCGCCGAGATGCACTCGAACGCCACGTCCCGCATGGGGATCGCAGGCTCCATGATCGACATGAGCATGATGCCCAACAGATCGGTCATCAGCATCAACACCAACGCCACCGACGCCTTACGATAGGTCTCGCTCGAGACGGTGTAGTGGAAGGCGTGACTGTTTTTGTTGAACGAATACGACCACACCCGCATACCCAATACGAATAGCGTGGTGGTACGGATACCGCCCGAAGTGGATCCCGGGGCGCATCCCACGAACATCCAAATATAGATCACCATGATGGCGGCGTTGGAAAAGGTACTCAGATCGAAGGTCGTAAAACCGCCCATACGGCTGGACTGGGCTTGGAAGAAGGCGCCAAGCCAGGAGACGTTGCCGTACTGGGTGACTTTGATCAACACCATACCCACGGCAGCCAAAAGACCTTCCATCAGCAAGACCACCTTGCTGTGCATACTCATCTTGCGCCAGTTGAGGCGGGTATCCACCATCTCGCGAATGACCAAAAAGCCCAAGCCGCCCACGAACATGATGGCGACGGTGATCAAATTGAGCGCCACGTTGTCGCGATAGGCGAACAAACTATTGCCCCCCAAAGCGTCCATGCCCGCGTTGTTGAAAGCGGCGATGGTATGGAAAAAACTCAACCCGACCGCTTGGGCGACCGGGTAATCCTGTACGAACACCCAAAACGAGGCGAACGCACCCGTGATCTCGATGGAAAAGGTGGTGACGAACACGGCACGCACGAAGCGCACGATGCTCTTGCGGCTGTTGAGATTCATGCTCTCGGCAAAGACGATACTCTCCGAAAGACTCATCTTGCGGCGCATCATGATCGCCATCAGTGCGCCGAACGCCATCACACCGATACCGCCGATCTGCATGAGGATCGCCAACACGACCAACCCAAATACCGAAAAGGTCTCCCCCACGTTGACAACCCCCAACCCCGTGGTGGTGGAAGCGGAAGCCGAAGTAAACAAAGCGGTCAGATAATCGATGGAGTGCCCCTCTTTGGTGGCGAAAGGCATCGACAACAGAGCCGACCCCAACAAAATGAGAATGGCAAAACTCACCGCGATCACTCTTGCGGGCGGTTGGTGGCGAAGCTTGCGCTTGATATTGAGCAATTTTTGTTGGGTCTCGGTTTTCATGCCCTACTATTATGACACAAAAGTTTGACTATGTCAAATGACAAAACGCAAAGGCAGAGCGGCCTGCGACGATCCCGCTCGTCCACGCCCAATGGAGATTGAAGCCGCCGCAAACTCCGGTGACGTCCAACACCTCTCCCGCAAAAAACAATCCGGGGTGGGTCTTGCTTTCCATATTGGGGTAGACCGAGGACAGCTTTACCCCGCCCAACGCCACTTGCGCGTGGTCAAACCCGGTCGTACCGGTCACTCCAAACGACCAATTTTTGGCTCTATGAGCCAAAGCGCGGATTTGATCGGGGGTCAGATCGGCAAGTCCTTGGGACAAACCGATCCCTTCCTCTTTGAGAAGAGTATAAGCGATGGGCTTGTCGCAAAGTCCCACGAACAACTTGTCCGCGTCTCCCTTTCGGCGCATAGACAGCATACGATACAGTTCCTCTTCGGACAAAGTAGGAAATAGGTCTAACGATATATGGGGGCGGCGCGCGATGGGTATAGACAAACTCAACTGCATGACGGCGATACCGCTCAACGTCCCTTCGCCAAACAGCACCTCGCCCTTCTCCCGAGCGATGGGGGCGTCCCCGTCGAAGAGGGTCAGATCGGCAAACGTCCTTACCCCTTTGAGAGAAAAGTATTTTTTGTCCGTTTTGAGGGGACACAGCGCGGGAAGGAAAGGTCTGACCTCGGCGAGTGCGGCAAGCCACGGGTTGTCCCTTCCGCCGATCGTCGGGGACGCGGGCGAGCCCACCGCCACCACGACCGCACGGGCAAAGACCGAGCCGATAGCGCAGCGCACCACGTACCCGCCTTTGGTGGGCAAAACCTCTTTGACTTCGTCCGTCATGCGCGCTACTCCCAACTCGTCCGCTTTGAGATAGAGCGCGTCGGTGACCGAGGCGGCGCGATTGGACCAAGGATAGACTCTCCCCTCGTCGTCCGGTTGGGTCAAGACCCCCAAGTCGGCAAAAAACAAGGGTACCGCCTGCGGATCGGCGGACAGGACGGCGCCAAGCGTAGCGGGATCGTCCGTACGGTAGCAGTCCACGCCCACGTGCAAATTGGACAAATTGCAACGCCCGTTGCCGCTTGCCGACACCTTGCGGGCGGTCTTGGCGGAAGCGTCCAACAACAACGTCTCCGCGCCCTTTTGCCTTGCCGTAACGGCGGCGGCGTATCCCGAGGCGCCCGCCCCTATGACTACCACGTCCCACGTTTTACTCACTTTGTTTCTCCTCATGATCGGTAGAGGGTGCCTCTACCGTAGCGTCGTTGTGCCGAACGGAGAGCGGTGCCTCTACCGTAGCGTCGTTGTGCCCTTGAGATTCTTCGCTTTGCTCAGAATGACTGTCAGGGGGAGATGCCTCCTGCTTAGTTTCGTTGTGTCCTTGAGATTCTTCGCTTTGCTCGGAATGACGACTGGAGACCGATACCTCTTGCGTGGTGTCGCTGCTTCTTTGAGATCCTTCGCTTTGCTCAGAATGACGGGCGGAGGGGTCGGTGACTTCGTCTTCGATCGGGGCTTGCTCCTTTTGGGCTTTGGCTTGTTCCACCTGTCTCGTCAATTCTTCCAACAACGCTTGCCCGTCTTGACGGGTGGCTTTTTGGCGGGAACGATATTTGAACACGAAATAGACGATCAACAATACGACCGCCACCGCCGCCAATACGATGGCGATGATCGAGGTTTTGCTCAGCCCTTTGCGGGAAGACTCCTTGATGGTGTTGCCGCAGTTTTGCACGACTGCCGCCACCTGCTCTTTGGTGGTACAAGAGGCAAGCTCCAATTCGGCTTGCTCTACGATGCGGGCGACGCGCGCCCGCCCTTCCTCGTCGTAATCTTTCAAAAAGTCTTCGGTCAAATACAGCCGAAGCGCCGCCTTGGCGTTGGCCATCACCCGCGCCCATTCCACCACGTTCGCGTCCAGCAGCACGGTGGCGTTAGATACCACGCTCTCCCAATACTCGATCACTTGCGGCTTGTCCTCGTAGCGATGGTGCTTGTCCTCGTCCGAGGAAAAGTATCCGATCATACTTTGATGGGCACCGATCAACGCGCTCCAATCCTCGGGCGAATAATAGGTTTTGAGACCCTCGAGCGACCGCTCATATGAGGTGGGATCCATCTCGATAGAATAGCCCTCGATCGCCACGGGGGCAAGATCGAACGCCAACAGCGCGGCGTTGACGGCGTCCGCCCACAATTCGTCGGCGTACCCCACCCACCTATCGACCGCGTCGACCCAACCGTCGATCACTTGCGACCTCGTCGGGATGCTATTGATCTCTTGGGCAAAACTGTCGAAAAGAGCCGTCAGCCCCTCTTGGGTATCCACGTCGGGCAACGCCTCGTCCAACAAAGTCAGCAGTCCCGCCACTTGGTCCCATTCGGCTTGGTCGTACTCCTTGGCGGTAGAGCGGGTCATACCAAACGTCAAGTGGGTGGAATCCACGTACAGCCTTAGCCTCGCTTCCTCTTTGTCGTAGGTCAATTTGAGCCGCAAAAAGGCGGTTTCGTCCTCTTCGGCAACTGACGACGCGGACAAAAGATTTTGCCCTTCCACCACGAGGTCGTAGTACGTCTTATCCGCGTGCAGAGGGTAGTCTCCGCCCGTCTCGAGCGCCGAAGACAGGGTGACGACGATCTCGTGCAAACGCTCCCCTTCCCCCTCGGCGCACGCCAACATTGACGGCGACAACGCCGTCAACACAAGGCAAAGGATAGCGAACAACACGACTGCTTTTTTCATATATGCGAATCGCCCGCGAAAACGGGCGACGAACGATCAATATTTGAAGTTTTTGTTGATCTCGGCAAAGAACTCGACCGGGATCTTGACGACTTGGCGGTCGTAGGTCAGCATGCCGTTGACCTCGTCCTGCACGTCGGACACTTGGGTGTAGACCAAAGCGGACAGCCCCTCGTGCATCTTGGGGATGAGCCTATCCAAATACAGCTTTTTGATCCCGTCGAGCAACCCTTCCTTGGTTTTGAAGGACTTGTAACCGGGCATATTGACCCCAAACACCGTGCTTTCGTTGTGAATGTGCCCCGGCTCCATGTAGATGAGCCCGCCGAACTCAGTCAAGCACACCGCGCGATCGTCGTTTTTGTCGATCTTGGTAAAGCGCAAGGGGGAGAAATAGATGTGGAAACTGTTGATGTCCCCGCCCCCTTGGTCGTGCCAACCGCTGGCGTGGTCGATCAAACGGGTGGGATCGTATTCCCTGACCATCTGCGCCGCTTTGAGGGCGTCGAATTGTCCCCAACCCTCGTTGAAGGGCACCCACAGACACAGCGACGTCACGTTGATCAACGCGTCCATCGTGCCGTACATATCGCGATAGTACTCGGCACGCCCCTCGGCGTCCGCACGGTGGAACAGTTTGTAGTTCTTTTTGCCGTCGGACAAGCGGAAGAAGCGTTTGTACTTGGGATCCAAGATCATGCCCGCTACCGAGCTGATGCCGATCGCCCACATATTGTACGCTTCGGCGCCGCCCGACACCATGTCCTGCCACACCAACATACCCAGCCTATCGCAATGGTAGTACCAACGCAAAGGCTCGACTTTGATATGCTTGCGGAGCATATTGAAGCCCATATCCTTCATGGTTTGGATATCGTAGATAAGCGCCTCGTCCGACGCGGCGGTGTACATACCGTCCGACCAATAGCCTTGGTCGAGCAAGCCGTTTTGGAAATAGGGTTTGTTGTTGAGCGCCAAGCGGGTGTAACCTTTGTCGTCCTTGATCAAGCCGAATTTGCGCATACCGAAGTAACTGGTGACGTGATCCTCCCCGCAAGTGATATCGAGGTCGTACAACTTGGGGTTTTCGGGACTCCAATACTCGTAAGAGATCAGTTTGAGACAGATCTCCCCTTTGCCCGCGCCTTTGGCGAGTACTTTGTCCCCGTCCAACACCTTCCAGTCGACTTCCACGTCCTCGCCCACCACGTCGGCGCGCAAAAACACGCAGTTGTCGTCGATGTCGGGGGTGATGCGCAAAGCGCGGATATAGGTGGTGGGTACCGACTCCAACCACACCGTTTGCCATATACCCGAGGTGGGCAAATACCAAATGCCCGAGCCGCCCATGATCTGCTTGCCGCGGGCTTGATGTCCCTTTTCGCTGGGGTCGGTCACCGCGAGAGTGAGTTCGTTGTCCCCCTCTTCCAAAAAGTCGGTGATATCCATATCGAAGGGCAGATAGCCGCCGCGGTGGGTGCCGACGACTTTGCCGTTCAAAGACACTTCGCACAAATAGTCCACCGCCCCAAAGTGCAACAAGACTCTACCTTTGTTGAAGTCTTGGGGCAACGCGAAAGTGCGGCGATAGTACAAAGTATCCGCGGGGGTCACCGTCCTCTCCACACCCGATAACAAAGTCTCGGGCGAAAAGGGTACCAAGATCTTGCCCTCGTAACCGCCGAAAGAGGCGGACGTGGGATAGATGGCGTAATCCCATTCCCCGTTGAGGTTGATATAGCTATCGCGGACGAGTTGGGGACGAGGATACTCGGGTAACACGTTGTTGCGGTCCAAGTTTTGTCCCCAAGGGGTGTACAGTTTGTTGTCGGGTTTTTTCATAGACTAACTCCTTTTGTTGTGATCGAGCGGCACTTTGACCGCGCTGCCCTCGGGACAAGGACCGTCGTAGCAAACGCTGCCGAACACGTCCACGACCCTAAGGTGACGTTGATACCAAGAAAAGGTCAATACCCTGCCTTGGTAGTGTAAATGACGCAATATCATCGCCCTGCCCGTGGGCGATCGGGGCTTGACGAGCAAGCCGTCGTGAGTGGGGGTAAGCCCCCAAAGGGATTTGAGCAACAGTTCCACCGCTTGGCAGTTGAGATAGGGATCCTGCCCTCTCTCGCTTCCCAGTCCTTGGCAAGCGTAGGGAGAATGAACGCCCAACAGGCGGTCGTGGCAGTAGGACGACAGCAAATTGCCCCCCAACGCCTCTTTGACCTCTTTGTCCGCCCAAAGCCCCATTGATAGCAGCGCCGCCTCTTCCGAGGTGGTCTTGGCACTATGACGGGTGCGCACGTTAGCCACCCCGTCGTACAGTTTGAAGAAAGCGCCCGATAGCGGTTTGTCGGTACCCGTCGTCAAAGGGAAAAAGGTGTCCGCCGAGAGGGTCAACCCCTCGCGGTAGTGCCCGCCCCATGGAGTGGGGACCCACTTTTTGTCCAGTTCCCTCTCCACTTGGACGGCGCGGGCGGCATAATCGGTCGCCTCTCCCGTTTTGCCCAAGCGCTGCGCCCACACGGACGATAGGTGCAAAGCTTGCCAAAGAGCGCACAGTCCCTCGACCTTGCGAGGTTTTGCCGCCTTGAGACAATCCTGCCCCACTTGATACAAAGCGGTATCGTCGGTATCCAGCCCCACAGTCAGTGCGGCAAGGGCAAGATATTCGTCTTTGCGTCCTTCGCCGTAAAGGGCAAAAAGGGAGCCCATCAGTCCCGCAATCGCGGACTTGTCCCCCGAGGAGACGATCGTCCAAGCGCTAAGCGCCAACTCCTTGGTGGGGCGCTCCTTAGTGGGATAGACGAACTGCTCCTGATACTTGACGTACTCCAACCCCCTCAAAAGGGCGTGGGAGAGAAAACAGTCCGCTTCGGTCCCGCTCTTTAAGGTCAAGCCTTTTTGCATACACTCGTCCACCAGAGCAAAGCGTTTTTTGCCTTCCAACACACAGTCGACGAGTAGATCGCCATAAGCGGGATAATAGACCAAATACCAAGTGGCGTTCCCTTCGGGGGACAGCACCCTCTCGGGATCGCCGTCCAAGTCGTTGAGCATTTTGCCCTCGGTATCCGCCAGCCCCACCGTGTGACGGCAAACGGACGTCGTCTCTTGCTTATCCCACGCCAAGCGTAAGGACAAAGAGGCTTCCGTCCGATTGACGGCGGTCACTTTTTGGATCAAAGCGGGCAAGAGCGCCGAAGGGTAATAGGTGCGTTCCACCCATCCCCACGAGGTGTCGGTGCGCACGGTCACCGCGCCCCTCACGTCCACGAAAGCGAGTTGCTCCTGGACTAGGTCGCCGTTAAGATACAGGCGGCAATCCTCGGTATAGGTCGCCTCTCCCCACTTGGGGTATCGGCAGATCTTGACCACTTGCAAGGGCTCGCTACGGTAACACACCGCATAGTCTCCCCCGCGACCCGCCATCTCCACGTAATCGGCGGTGGGCTCGGGAAAGAGAGTGCGCACACGCTTGTCGGGATAATATACGCGGAAAGTGGGACGATATATATCGTCGATATAAGGTGCGACCCACTTTGGCAACGTCATATACTCCTCCTTTGCGCTAACGCTATCGATTATTATATCATATTTTTTGCAATTTGTATAGGGGCAATACGGTTTTGGACAAAAAGTTGTGTTTTGGGGGAGCAAAATGGTATAACCGCGCCCAAAACGGACGATAATGCGGTTGAACAAGGAGGATATTATGAACAAAATCGCACGAAAACTGCTGATCGTAGCGGTGATGGTCGCCGTCGTCGCGTCCCTTGCCGCCTGCAACAAGGATACCAAACCGACCCAGATCGACGAGCCCGTCAAAGCGCAAGGGATCACCTTGACTTCCACCCGCTTGTTGATGACCAAAGACGCGCAGACCACCCTGACCTATACCGTCGACCCCCAAGAGAGAAAGGGGGACGTCAGTTTTGAGACGAGCGACGAAGGGGTCGCCGAGATCTCGTCGGACGGGGTGGTGACCGCCAAAGGAACGGGGGTCGCGACCTTGAAAGTCAAAGCGGACGACAAGTACGCCGAATGTCGCGTGGTGGTGGGCGATCTGATCGTGTCCAAGCAAAGCGAGAAGACGGCGCAAGCGACGGACAACGCCACCGAAGACGGCGACGACGCCCGACAAACCCAAGATAAGACCACCATCGTCGGCAGCGGCAACAAAGTGTACGGCAGTCTACCCCAAGGCGTCGAACACGCCGAGGCCGGGCAGACCGTTTTGATTGACGAAGGCAAATACGACGAGAGGATCACCCTCAACAAAAACCTGTCGCTCGTTGGGATCAACAACCCCTCCATCGCGGGGATCACCGTGACAAGCGGCAAGGCGACTTTGGTCAATTTGGCGTTCTCAGCTACCGACTACCCCGCCGAGGGCACGGCGAGCGTGCATATCAAGAGCGGCGCCTCGGCTGAGATCACCGACTGCTTTTTCAACATCGTCAAAGAGGGCGAGCCTCAAGGCGGGTATGCGGTACTGGCGGACAAGATGAGCGGAGGGCTCAAGATGGAAAACAACACCCTCTCCAACTATCGCTACGGGATATACGTCTGCCCCACCGATCAGGAGATCACCATTCGCCAAAACCGTCTGAGCGGAATATCGGTGGGGATCGGAGTGGACCTGCGCCAACAAAACACCGACCGCGATCTGCCCACGAGAGGCTCTATCTCGGGCAACCAATACAACGAAGTGGAACGCCACACCCAGTTTTTGCACTACGCCGAGACCTATGACGGAGACTTGGACTTTGAGGACAACGAGGAAGAAAACGCGTCCAACGGGCAAAGCGATACGGGAGGAAGCGGACTGTTGGAATGATGCGTTGCCAAAGTCAACATGACGTTTGCGCCGAGCGCCAATGATGCGCCGTCTAAGACGGCATGATGCGTGCTATCGCACACGAGGGAGTGATGTACACGGCAAACCGTGACGATACGCACGATTATCAATCGTGATGATATCCACCGCTATGCGGTGATATCGGAAGGCGCCGGCCGCTCCTTACAGACGGCGTTTACGCCGCACACGATCGAAAGCCCCGCTTTGTCGGGGCTTTTTGTTTGGCAGCGCGTCATTTTGCAGAGCAAAATACATTGTGTCCGCGACACACGTCACTCGCAAGCGGATTTTACGCTTGCGCCTTCGACGTTAGCGTCTTTCTTTCGACAAGGGTCGGCACGCGATACGGTGCCACTTGCGGTATGATGTAGCCATGAAAAAGCCGCTTACCGCTCTTAGTTATATCGCCTACTTTTTGTTGTTTGGATTGTTTGCCATCGCCGAGTACAAGGGGGTACGCCCTCTGGGGATAGGTATGTACGTGGGACTCCTCATCGTCAAACGCAACTGGTGGATCCTCTCCCCCATCCTCATCGCCGCGGGAGTGGTCGCCGAAATGAGTTGGCAATCGGCGGTGTTGACCGCCTCGGCGGTAGCGGCGTGCGGTTTGACCTATCTCGTCTACTTTAAGCAGGACAAGCCCGTCAGTCCGTCCGTATTGCTGATCGCGTCCACCTTGAGTCAACTTCCCGTGCTGTTTGTGTACGGCGTGACGGTCGAGCGCGCCATCATGGGGGTGGCGTACCTTGCCGCCCACCTCGTGTGGACTTGGGCTTCTATGGCGATCTGCAGGCTTTTCGTCAAGGGGTGGAGCAACACGTCTCCTCTCGATCAACTTGCCTTGGCGCTCGCCTTTGTGGCAATAGGCTTGGGGCTTGGACGATACAGCCCGTGGAACGTGCTGTTGGGCGCGGTGGGCGTGGGAGTGCTCGTCCACACCGTCAGACTAAGGGAAGAAGGCGTATGGTACGTGTTGGCGATGGCGGCGGGCGTTGCCTTGGCAACGGGAGACGTGTACTGGGGAGTCAGTATCGCCCTGATGGGCGGAGTCGCTTATCCTTTGAAAGGGTATCACCCGGTGTGGACGGGGTTGGCGGCAGAGGGCGTGCACCTCGTCTTTGCCTTTGCGTTGGGGGTGTACGGCGCCTATTACTTTCCCACCGCTATCCTGTTGGGCGTGGGGGCGCTCGCTCCCGCGCTCCTACCCAAAGTCACCCTCAAAAAACTGACCGACCGCCTATCCCCCACCGCGGGTCCCGGCAGTCGCTACCTCGTCAACCACACGAGGCGGGACTTGTACCGCTCGGTGGACGGGTTGGCAAACGTGTTGGACGATATGCGGGCGGTGTTGGCGCAAGGCATGAGCTGTCTGCCGCCCATCAAAGAAAACAAAAACCAATTGGCAAAAGATCTGGCGGCGACCGTATGCCGCGATTGTCCTTCCCGCCCCACGTGCGAACAAGCGCTCTCCTCGTCGACCGCGCTCGCCATGTACGATCTCATTACCAAGCGGCTGGACTTGGGGCGTATTTCCCGCTTGGACGCGCCCCCGTTTTTTGCCGAATACTGCACGAGGACGGCGTATGCGGTGGAAAACTGCAATCAACTGGTGGCGGGCTACGACCGCCGCAAGGTGGTGTGCGACACCTCGGACGAGAGCAAACGAATGATGGCGGAGCAGCTGCAAGGGATAGCGGGCATGATGCACACCTTTGGCGACTCGCTCAAACAAACGGTCACGTACGAAGTGGCGGGAGAGCGCAAGATCAAAGACGCGTTGAGCAATCACGGCGTGGTCGCCAAAGAGGTGATACTCTATCGCAACAAGGGGGTATATACCGTCGTACTGACCGTAAGAGAGCAGGACGCCGCCAAAAAAGCGGTGGGAGCCACGCTCGACAAATTGCTCGGCGCGACGATCAAAAAGGACGGCAAGGTCCAAGCGGGGGGCTGGGTCACTTTGACCTACGTTTCCGCGCCGCCGTTGGGGTATCTGACGGGGCAAAAGGCGGTGCCCAAAGCGGGCTCCCCCGCCTCGGGCGACACGTACAGCGTGACCCCCATCGGCACGGACAAAGTGATGTTGGCGCTGTGCGACGGCATGGGAAGCGGCAAAGACGCCCACCAAGGGTCGGAAGCCGCCATGAGTTTGGTGGAAGGGTTTTATCAAATCGGATTGGACGAGGACGCGGTGCTCGGGCTTCTCAACCGCATGTTGGTATTGCGCAACGGAGAGAGTTTTCAGGCGCTGGATATGTGCGTGGTAGACCTTAGACGCGGCTACGCCGATTTTATCAAATTAGGCGCGCCCGAGTCGGTGATACGCCACCACAGCAGTATGCAAGTGATCCCCGGCGGAGCGCTTCCGTTGGGGATATTGGACGAAGTGACCCCCAAGGTGACCCGCGCCAAGATCGAGGCGGGCGACATGATCGTCTTGGCGACCGACGGCATCTCCGAGACGATCGGCACGGACGGGATCGTGCGAATGAGCGATCAAAATCCCACCGTCAACCCTTCGACCTTGGCGGGACTGATCGTGGAGGACGCCCTTTTCGTCAACCGCGAAGACGACAAGACGGTGCTGTGTTGCAGAGTGTTCGCCTTGGAATCCTAACATCGTTTCTTCCGACTATGTAATAAAATGTGAATCCATAGTCACTTTTTTGCGTATTGCGTTTGCATATAATAGACTGTCGGTGATACAATGGTGCGGGAGAAAACGAATGAAAGTCAGACGGATCGTATCGATTATACTCAATCTCGGCGTGGTGATCATGGTCGCTTTGTCGGTCGCCTTTATGATGACGGGCTACAAGTTTATGGGCGAGTCGAACTCGCTGACCGCCACCGATATCAACGCCTTTAAGTTTTTCACGGTGGACAGCAACGTGCTGATGGCGGTGGTCGCTTTGATCTATATCGCATTCGAGGCGCTGCTTCTTGGCGGCAAACTCCAAAAGATACCCACCTGGCTACATATCCTCAAATTGGTCGGCACGGCGGGCGTGACCCTGACCTTGATGACGGTGGTCTTGTTTTTGGCGCCGTTGGTGGCGGCGGGAGGTCATCCCTTGGGCTATTGGGCGCTCTTTTACAACAGCAATCTGTTTTTGCACTTGTTGGCACCCGTGTTCGCCATCGCGGCGTTTGTGTTTTGCGAGACGACCGACTCGATCGCTTGGCGTTACAGTTGGTTGGGGATCGTCCCCATGGGGCTCTATTCGATCTACTACGCCGCCAACGCCTTGTCCCACGCGGTGGACGGCAAAGTGTCGCCCGTGTACGACTGGTACTACTTCGTGCAAGGGGGCGTGTGGCAGATGGCGATCGTGCTGCCGCTGATGTTGGGCATGACCTACCTGTTCAGTTGGCTGTTGTGGCTGGGCAACCGCGGTATGCACAAGGTCTATCTCCCAAAGGCGCCTACCGAATAGCCGATTTTCCGAACAATCAAAAACCGTTCCCCTCTTTGGCGGGAACGGTTTTTTACTTCGTATGGATCGTTTGTGTGGTGTCCTTTGGCTATACAGCGTCTCCGCCCATGGTGATCTCCTCTTTGAGGAGAGTGCCGTCCTCTCGGAGGGTCAGACGGTAGGCTTTGCCGCCCGTGGAGACCACCGCAACGGGTTTTTCGTCACGGTAGTGGATGGCGCAGTTGTCCTCCAACGCGATGGCGGGAGCGCCGTCTTGCAACACCACCTCGTCGAACTCGGGTCGGCGATTATAGTGCGGGGACATCATGCCGCGAAGTAGGTGCAACCCCTTGCGGACGTGGTACTCCCCCATCTCTCCGTCAAGCGCGGAGTCGGTGTACATCAGATCGAACCAACAGATCGCGCCCGCGGACAGTCCCGCCACGGGGATCCCTTGGTGGTAGGCTTGACGGATCAATTTGTCCAATCCCGTGCGGCGCCACTCCTCGAGCATAAAGCAGGTGTCGCCCCCGCCGATGTAGATGAGGTCGCAGTTAAACAGCTTGTCTTTGAGCTTTTGCTCGTCCATTTCCCCGCCGCGCACGGTCAGCACCAAGTCCGCTTTGATATCGAAGAGGGTGGTGTACGTCTTGCGGAAGGTGTTGAAATAGGGCTTGCTGTCGTGAGAAGCGGTGGGCACGAATATCGCCACGGGGCGGTTGCCCTTGGCGTGGCGATAGGCTAACGTCGCGACGTAAGCGTCTATCCCCAAAGTCTCTTTTTGGCGGAGTTCTCCCCCGCCTATGGTGATCAAATGGCGTTCCATGGCACTATCTTACCACGAATTTGAGAGTTGGTCAACATATCCGAAGCACCCCTCGCGTACCCTACTGTATGAAACGACTATTGGTAACAACGTTGTTGATCGTATGCCTTGCACTGGTCGGTTGCGGCGGTAAGAACGAGCCCGAAACGATCTCCCGTCCTCGTGCGGTCGCCACGCTTGCGCTCGACGAGGGGACGATCGCTTGCCAAATGCAGTTGGAAGGACACTCGGACGGGACGGTGACCCTTGCTTTGCCTTCCGCGCCTTTTGCGATGGACGCGATCACCTGCTCCCCGCAAGTGGTGACTATGGACGAGCAAGACGGCGAATTGCGCCTTTTGTTGGAAGACAAAGGAGAGTATCGTCTCGACTTGAGTTTTACCCTATCCCTTCCCAAAGAGGGGGCGGCGTATTACGCCAAACACCTCTACTACGTGCCCGACTATCTGCCCTGTTTGGTCGCCACGCCCACCGACTACACGGTCACGGTGACCTTGCCGAGCGAGTACGTCTTGGTACACGCGGGAGACTTGACCTATCGCCACTATGCGGACGGAGTGCAAACCCGCACCTATGCGATAGAGCGCGCAAGCAGTCTGTTGTTGGTGGCGGGGACGGCGCTCGTCAAAGCCCCGATAGAGGGCGTCGCCTATTACTCGACGGGAGACCCCTTAGCCGAATTGAGCGCACGCCAAATCGAGCAAGCGGCGGACTTGTTTGGGACGACTTGGGGACAGAGGCGATTGGACGCGGTCGTCGCGCTGAGTGCCCCCACCGCCTACGAGGGGATCGCCGTGGTGCCGCCAAGAGAGTCCGCCACGAGTTCGGCGGGTGTGTACTCCGCCGCCTCTTTGTACTGGAAGACCCTGCCCATTGACGACGACGCGCACCCATGGGTGGCGAGGTCGTTGACCGAGTACGCGGTGTGGTATTACTACCGCTCTACGGACGAGCGCGCGGCGTACAATCTATACCTTAGCGCTTATCGCGGCGCCACCGCTTACGACTATTTGTCGGGGAACAAACCGCGTTTGGATCTCCCCCTTGCCGCCTACGACGAAGAAGCACGCAGCGCGATTTTGGAATGCAAAGGGTTTTTGATGTGGTATTCCCTCTATCAAGTGGCGGGAGAACGGCTCAATTTGGCGCTCAAAGCGTTACCTTTGGGCAAGACGATGGACGACAAGGCGTTCGTCCAAGCGTTGATCGAACGGCTGGGTCCGGAATACGCCACCTTTTTTGAAGCGTGGCTGGGGGGCGCGGTGATGCTACTATAAAATACTTGTCAAAAGAATGTTTTTGGGATATACTATATGGGTAAACGTGGGAGTGTTCCGGCATTCGACACGGTAAGAGATGGCAAAGTAAGCATGCCGAAGGCTCGTCTTCGTACCAACGAGAACTTTTTAAAAGAATCGACAACAATCGTTCTTTCGCGTTTGCTGCTTAATGCAAACTGTCGCGCCATTGAGCCAACTGTGATGGTTGCGGCATCAACAAGGTGTTGGGAACCGAGTTGCATCCCGCCGCGTGGTGCAAAACGGAATGAAGCGGCTTGGGCAAAGTAGCCTGTCTATGGGCGACGTAGCCGACACCAAAACACACGACTAAGCATGTAGAAAGCGATGTGGTCTCTATCGCGGACAAGGGTTCAACCCCCTTCACTTCCACCAAAAAAGCGAGCATTGGGCTCGCTTTTTTGGTGGAAGTGAAGGTCTGTCGGTCGCACCTTCTTGTCGCACTGGGTGCCAACAAGCTGGACCCCTCTCTTCGCTCGTGTTATGACCAACCCCCTTCTATTTTGATATCGAGCGTTGGGCTCGTTTTTTTGCAAAGTGAAAGTTAGTGAGTTAACAAATGACCCGATCAAGTAAAGTCCGTGCGTAAAAAACGTCCGCCGAACGGCGGGCGGAGTAGGGAGATCAAAAGGCTAAGTTTCCCTGCAAGGCGGTAAAGACGGTGCAGACGGTCTCCCACAAGACGTTTTCGAGATAAAGGGCGGGAGAGGACGGCGCAGGCAGGGGTCGGATTTGGGTGTAGCCCTGTTTCTTGGCGATCTTGCTCGCTCTGAACAGGTGATAGTCGTTGGTGATCACCCCAAGGGGGGATGTTTTGTCCACGAGTTGCGCAGTGTAAACGAAGTTTTCCACCGTCGTCTTGGCTTGCGGCTCGACGATGAGTTTGTCCGAAGCGCCCTCGAAACCGTGAGAAGCGAGATAGCGTTGCATATACGCCGCCTCGGTTTTGAAGGGATCGTCGCTGTTGCCTCCCGTCAACACAAAGACTGCGTCGGGGTGATCGGCGTGATACGCTGCCGCCCTATCCAAGCGCAAAACGAGGTCCTTGGGCAACTCTTCCCCGTCCACGGCAAGACCCAACACGCATACGGTATCGACCGAACTGTCGCGACGCATAGCGCCCGTGACGACGATAGTGACGCCCAAAGCGACAACGAAAGCGCAAACGAGTACGATCACTACGCGCAACGCAAAACCCGCGACTTTTGCCGCCTTGTTGCGCCACGAAAAGAGGTGAAAGCGAAGATCGAACGCGGGGAGCGAAAGGAAAGCGATCACCCCCGCTTCCGCCAATAACCGGGTCACGGCGCTCAGTTTTTTGGCGCTTTCCGCCGTGCAAAGTCGGTAGATCATCACCCCCAAACAGTACGCAAAGAGGGCGCAGCAAACGGCGAGCAACAGGTATGCCACGATCTTTTGCGCTCTACCTACGGGCTGTTTGGTTCTTTCCATACTCCTCTCCTATTCGATCGACTGCCCGCCGTCGTCCACCGTCCCCTCGAGGGCGTCCGTCTCCTGCGATACGGGCGCGACGAAATCGTCGGGATCGTCTTGGATGGGGGGCGCCGACTCCTCCAACATCTGCTCCGCCTCTTCGGTGACCTTGTCGGACGGGATCTCTTGCTCCTCTTGAGGGGCGTCTTCCACGTCCGCTTGCAGCTCTTCACTGACGTCTTTCTCGGGCCGCTTACTCGTGCGACGAGGCTTAGCCTCGCGGTTACGCAAAGCGATCGGCGTGACGACGAGTAGCAGTAGAGCAAGACCCAAAGCAATACACGATACGATGCACAAATGCAACAGCAGCACGGCAAGGGCAAACAACACAGACAAAATCGTCCATACGACCAAAAGCCCTTTGCCTTTTTTGTCGTTGAGGGCGCAGATCACCAACGCCAAGATGGTCGCGACCGAGGGCAAGATCGCCAGCCAACCCAAGCAATCGTCCTCCCAAAAGGCGTGAATGAACACCTTTTGGGGCGTTACGAACGCGAATTGGGACAACCTGTCCGTGGTGACGACGACCATACCGTCTTGGAGGACGTAATCCACGAAGGAAACGTCCTCGGAAGAATGGATATGCAACAAACGGAACGACTTACCTTTGATCGAGGCGGGAAGGGGCAAGCGGATGGTGATAACGGAATCGGGTTGCACCTCGTTGCCGTCCGCGTCCAACAGGCTTACCGAATAAACGTACGCAAACTCCTCTCCTTCCGCCAAATGCTCCTTGAAGGGGGCGAACTCGGACGAGTATTTGACGTCCTCTTGGACTGCGGCTTGCAGTTTGTACTCGCTTTCGGGATCGAGCCCGCGCACTTCGACGCCCACGCCCGAAGCCTTTAACACGGGACGAACGACCAACACCTGCGTTTCCTCGACGGTAACGACGAAATTGTCGAACGCAAACGGTTCGTCGGTATAGATATAGTAGTCGTATCGACCCGCCGTTTCGTTGTCCACCCCGCCCAAATCGACTAAGACGGCGGCAAGGATCCGATCTTTGATCGCCTTGGCGGTAGACTCCGCAAACCCGTCCAGACCCAACACGTCGGGGCGCACTACGGGCAAGGGATCGCCCGCGTCGATAGAGAGAGAGTCGCTCACGGTCACGGTAAGGGGGCGCTTGGCGATCGTCACCTCAAATTGCCCCAAGCTGTCCGCATGGCTTTGCGCTTGGGCGCGGTAATACACGGTGTACGTCCCCGCATCGACAAAGGCGGGTAGGTCGCCGTATTCCCCGCCTTGGACAAGAGAATAGCCAAACGTCACCTCTTTGCCGCCCGCGGCGACCGCTTGGGCGCTCAACTCGGGCACTTGGGGCAGATCGTTGTACACAAGGCTTTGCTCTTGGCTCACCGAAACCTCGCTAAGGGCGGCGGGAGAGATCACCACCGCAAAACTGCCTTCGGTATCCAAGTGATTGGGGGCGGTAGCGCGGTAGTACACGGTATACGTCCCCGCTTCCACAAAGGCAGGTAGATCGCCGTACTCCTCGTCTATACGAGTTTTGTACCCAAAGGTCACCTTTTGACCGCCTATAGCGGTGGCGGCGGTCACAACCTGCGGGGTCTTGGCGCTACCGTCGAAGGTAAGCGAGCCCACCTGCAAAACGCTCACCTCGCTAAGGGCGGCGGGCAAGACTAGGTAAGCGCCGACCGTCCCCTCGAAGGTCACGTCGTAATTGTCGTTGAGACTAACCCCCGTCACGTCGTACGATCCCACCGCGCTGTCGCTCGTGACGGCGGCAGAGAGTTGGTACACCTCGAAATCGTCGCTGACGATAGCGCCCGAGGTAACGGTGGCGGACAAAACGGCGGGAGAAGAGCCGTAAACCGAACTGACCTTATCCACCGTAACGACGATGGATTTGGGTAGTACGGTCAATTTGCCGCTCGTAACGGTCAATTCGTAGTTGGGGGCGACCAATCCTTGGGGGGTGATGACGTATTGTCCCACGTCGTCGAATTGGCGGTAGGTATAGCCGTACTCTACGCCGTCGCCAAACACGCTTTCGTCCTCGCCCTCCACGAAGCCTTCGCAAAGAAGTCCGCCCGAAGCGGGCAAATCGCCATAGGCGATGGTATGATCGCGAGCGGTGACGGAGAGGGGCGCTTTGGCTACCGTTACGGCAAGTACGTCCTCCCCGTTTAGCTCAAAGCGATCGGCGATCCCCGCCGCCGAGCAGTCAAACAGGTATTCCCCCGCGTCCTTCATCACCTCAAACGATTGAGGCAGGAGCGCAAAGTCGAAAACCTCGTCCCGCCAAACGTATTGGGCGGAAACCTCTTGCAAACGATCGCAGCCGTTGTAGACGAAACGATCGACGACGACAAGATCGGACACGCCGACAAGGCGGCGCAACACGTTGAAAGCAAACTCCCCTTGGGCTATCGCAAAGTCGTACACCTTTTCGCAATCGTTGTACGCCGAGGGGTCTACGTCCCTCTCGCCGAAGCGCACGGTGACGGGGTACGCCCCGGGCAGAGCGCCCGCGGTGTAATCGGTTTGTAAGGATAAGAGATGGGATTTTGCCCACTCTTCCCACGCCGACCTATCCTCGTCGCCGAGCCAACCCGTGATCGTGCAATCCAAAGAGGGCTGCTCGTCGAGATAGCGAATATCCGCGGGCACGACGGGGGTGACGATCAGTTGCAATTTGGCGATAGATACGGCAAGAGTATCGACAGACAACTCAAAACACGCCTCGTCTTGCGCGTTCAAAACGAAGCGAACGTCGTATTCGCCCGGCAGGACGAAAGAGGCTTGTTCGCCGTCTTGGGTCACCGACGATACCGCCACTTGATGGGCTTGACCGTCAAACTCAAAATAGGCGTCGATCAAGGCGGTTTGATCCTGTCCGTTGTAGACGAAGCGACCCGATTGGGTAAGAGCGTCGATCGGTCTTTTGGCGACGGTCACTTCAAACGAGCCTTTGCTATCGAGGTGATTGGGCGCGGTCGCCACGTAATACACGGTATAAGTACCGGGCGTGCTAAACGAGGGCAACGCCCCGTATACGCCGTCTAAGTCGCTCGAATAGGCAAAAGTCACGGTTTGACCGCCCAAAGAGGTGGCGGTCGCTTTGACCGAGGGGGTCAGCAAAGCACCGGTATAAGTCAGCGCCCCCTCTTGTGCGACCTCTACGTCACCGAGAGTCGCGGGGGCGATCGAGGCGGTCAAGACCCACCCCTCGTCGTCCACGCCCGCGTAATTGGGGTCGGTGGATACGACGCGGTAGCGGATGGTATAGTCGTTAGCCCCCATGGCTTGGGGCAATTCGTTAGTCCACTCTCCGCCGTCAAGGCTGTATTCCACCTCGCCGCGAAGGGCTTGCCCCGCACTTAGCAGCGTCAAAAGCTCCCCGTCGTAGACCAAGCCCTCTACCGCTTTGGGCGCGGATACGAGTACGCACGCCGCTTGGCGGATGGTATACGAGTGGGTGACGATCGAGGGCAACGCGTAATCGGTTTCGCCAAAAGCAAAGGCGACTGCGGCGGTATAATCTCCGGCGTTACGGAAAGAGACCGCTTCGCCGCCTTGACTGTAAGCGACGGTCAAAACGACGGACTCGCCCGCTACGTCAAGATAGGTCGCCGTGACCGCCTGTTCGGTCGCGTTATAAACGTAATCGTCCTCCGCCCAAACGATGGCGATCACCTTGGGAGATACGGTGACGACAAAGCGCCAATCCTCCTCGCTACGATCCAAATGGTTGGCGTCCCCCACCACGCGATAGCGAACGGTATAGTCGCCCGCATGGGTAGCGGCGGGCAGATCGTCCGTCCAATCTCCCCCATCCAAACGATATTGATAATTGCCACCCGACGCGCTGCCCGCGACGCAAAGCGTTTGGAGCGTGCCGTCGAAGATCAACCCCGCCGCGCCTTGGGGGTGGGCGGTCAACGTGGGCGAGGCTTTGGCGATATTGACCGCCGCGTGCCAGTCCTCGTCGATCGCGTCATTGTAGTTGTCGTCCCCTTGGATGCGGTAATACACCGTATAATCCCCCGCGTCGCACGCCGAGGGCAAAGCGGTAGACCACTCTACCCCGTCCAAACTATACGCCAACGCCCCCGCCGACACGGTACCCGCGTTAAGCAGCGTTTGTCCCTCTCCGTTGTAGACCAAATCGGTCTTGGCGGTGGGCGCCGCGATCAGTATGGGGTCCGCTTTGGCGATCGTGACGGATACGCTATCCGATGGATTGACGGCAAACAGCGTTTTGTAATTGACGTATTCCACGGGGTCTTCCTCGTCGGGGACGGCAAGCGCAAAACGGTATGTCCCCGCGCCGATCATCTCGGCAAAGCCCACAGGAGTCAGGGTCATATCGAAGTCAAACGACTTGGTTTCGCCCGAATCCGAATATTCGGTCAAATAGTGCGCGGTGACGTCTAAGAGATGATCGGCGCCGTCGTAGACGAATCCGCCCGAGACCGTCAATTCGTCGGAAAGTATCTGTTTGGGATGGACGATCAAATCGTATTCCCCCTCCGCTCGGACGGGATTGGGATCGTAAACTCCCAAAAACTCTTTGTATCCCGCGGGGTACACTTCCTCGTCCAAGTAGGATTGACCGCTGACCAACACCTCGAAGACGCCGGGGTACGAGCCCAAACGATAGTTGGTGTCCACCACGGCGACGTACTCCCTGACGAAATCTTCCCACCTCTCTCCATCTTGTTCGGTAAGCCAACCCGAGAGGGTGTATTCGATCGTGGGTTTGTCGTCCAAAAAGCAAATGGGAGTGGGAACGGATGGCGTAACGACCAACTGTACTCCGTTGATCGATAGGGACACGAAAGGATATTCCAAAGCAAAATTATCTTGGTCGGCGGGGGTTAGTTCCACCGTCAACACGTATTGACCGATCTCTTGGACCACCTCGGTTTCCTCGCCGGCGGCATCCAAGACGGAAAGTACGTTGATCGGGTGCGTCTCTCCCCCAAAGACAAACGAGGGCTTAACCGCCTGCCGCTGATCCTGCCCGTCGTAGGTCAGAGCGATGCTGTCGGGATAGACGTACGCTTTGGCGATGGAGACGGAAAGGACGTTGACGTCCCCTTCCCCGTCTTGATCGTCGATCCACTTGTAAGACACTTGGTACTCGCCCGCGTCAGTCCCTTGGGGGATCTCTTCCGACCAAGACACGCCGTCCAAACTATACACGAACTTGCCGTCCTCGATCACGCCCGCGTTGATCAACGCTTGCTTTTCACCCGTATAGATCAAGCCGCTTTTGGCGGTGGGGGCGGCGGTAAGGGTGGGCGCCAATAAGAGCGGGTCCTCCCAAGCCAGGGCGACTTGGGTACAAAAACCCGTCGTCAAGGCGAGTAATATCAGCAAGCCGACCCATAATGCCGGCAACAATTTTGGAGTGCATTTCCTGACCATATCTTCCTCCGTTTGTACAAACAGCTGTCACGTCACTAAGTCAATAACAAGAAAAGTAAGTGCATTATACCATACCTTTGTCGTTTTAACAAGTTTTATATGCATTATTTAATCTACCGCTACGATACCGCCTTTACAAAATCGAGCGGTTGCTTTATAATAAAAATAGATCGACCGAAGGAGAAAAAGATGTACCCGTTTGATGAAAAAAGTCTATTGGAAGGCGTAAAAACGATGAACTCGTTCGGCTCCCGCACCACGGGGTCGGCGGGTCACAAACGATTCGTGCAATATCTCAAAGACGAGATCGCCGAGATGGGATTGGAAACACATAGCGACTTCAAGACCTTCGATCGGTGGGAAGCCAGATCCGCCTCGATCGTCATTCATTCCAAAGAGGGGGACGTAGCGGTGCACGTGTCCTCTCCCTTCCCCTACTCGGGCGAGACGGACGAGGAGGGGATCACGGCGCAACCCGTCCTCAACCAGTGGCGGTATCTCAATTTCCTCTCCGCTATCGGCAAGATCGCGGTCGTCAAGGTCAAAGACCTTGGCAACATCTACTCGGGTATCGCCTTTGACCGCAAACGGGCACTGCCGGAGGACTTGCACGTGCAGCGCTACTACAAAGGTCCCGTCGCCACCTCGTTTATCCGCTCGCCTTTTTTGGAAGTCGCCAAAGCCCAAGGGGTCAAAGCGGTCATCTGCGTATGGGACGGCATGAGCGACCAAATGGTGGAGGGACAATACCTCAACTTTATCTTAGACTACCAAGGCATCCCCGCCGTGTGGGTCAACTCGACCGACGGCAAGAGGATACTCGAAGCGTGCCGCAAAAAGGAGCCGATCACTTTGACCTTGCTTGCCGACAAAGAGAAGGACGCGGTGGGCGAATCCATCTATACGGTGATCAAAGGCACCGAGACGGACAAGGAGACTATCCTCGTCAACACCCATACCGACGGGGTCAACTGCGTGGAAGAAAACGGACCGTTGGCGATGTTGGGGATGATGCGCTACTTCGTGGAGCACCCGCCCCGTCGCACGATGGTATTTGCCTTTGTGGCGGGACACTTCCGTCTGCCCCACTTCAAAAAGCCGGGGGCGGTGAGCGACCAAGCGAGTTCGCTATGGCTACACCAGCACAAGGACTTGTGGGACGGCAAGAAGGGGCACGCCAAAGCGGTGGCGGCGCTGACGGTGGAACACTTGGGCTGCACCGAGTGGAAGGACGTGGACGGGGTGTACACCAACACCGATCCCATCGACGTCGAGGTGGTGTACACGGGCAACAAAAAGGTGGACGACATCTATTACGCCTCGCTCGAGGGGCGCACCAAAGTGCGCACCGTCACCTTGCGGGGACACAACTTTTTGCACTTCGGTGAGGGGCAACCCCTCTTTAACGTGGGCGTGCCCGCCATCGCCTTAGTCACCAGTCCCGACTACTTGTGCGTGGAGAGCGAGGGGCACGAGATGGACAAGTTCGACCCCGACCTCATGTACCAACAGACGGTATCTTTCGTCAAAATGGCGGAGATGATCGACCGCACTCCCGCCAAAGAACTGGGGCGCGCCGACCCCTACAGCATCGGCGTAAGCAAAGTATAAGGAGAGAATATGAAACCCGAATATCAACCTTTACTGACCCCGTGGAAAATCGGCAACGTCGAGATCAAAAACCGCATCGTGTTGACCTCGATGGGCGGCACCAACCTGCTCGGCTGGATGGAAAACCACCACTTCGACGAAGTGGGCGCTCGCTTTATACTGGAAGTGGCGAAAAACAACGCGGGACTGGTGTTGCCCGGTTGCCAACCCGTGTACAACCCCATGTTCGGTCAGTGGCTGCACCGCAACAAAAAGATGTACAAGGACTTGGCGAAATGGATGCCCAAGTTGCACCAAACGGGCGCAAAACTCTTTGTGCAACTGACGGCGGGATTCGGGCGCAGTTTTACCGTGTCCCCCATGATGGAAAAACTGTACGCCAACAAGGCGTTGAGAGCCCTCGCCAAACCCGTGATGGACTTGGACCGCATCACCGCGTCCGCTTCCCCCTCTCCCAACCGTTGGTCGGACGTGATCCCCTCGAGGGAGATGACGGTGGAAGAGATACAAGAGGTGATCGACTCGTTTGCCAAGTGCAGCAAACTGCTCAAGGACGCGGGCGTGGACGGGGTGGAAGTACACGCGGTACACGAGGGGTATTTGCTCGACCAATTCACCCTCAAATACGTCAACAAGCGTACCGACCGCTACGGCGGGAATATCGAGGGTCGCTACCGCTTTGCCGCCGAGATCGTCCAAGCCATCAAAAAGGAATGCGGTAAGGACTTCCCCGTGTCCTTGCGGTACTCGGTCGTATCCAAGACCAAGGGTATGCGCCAAGGGGCGTTGCCGGGCGAGGAATACGTCGAAGTGGGCAGGGATATGCAAGAATCGGAGATCGCCGCCAAGTATTTGCAAGACGCGGGCTACGATATGCTCAACTGCGACAACGGCACCTACGACGCTTGGTATTGGGCGCATCCGCCTATCTATATGCCCCAAAACTGCAACCTCGAAGACGTGGAACACATCAAGCAATTTGTGGATATTCCCGTGGTGTGCGCGGGTCGTATGACCTTGGACGCGGCGGCACAAGCCATCGCGCAAGGCAAATTGGACGGCGCGGGATTTGCCCGCAACTTTTTGGCGGACCCCGAGTGGTTTACCAAGATCATCGAGGACAGGCCTCAAGACGTCCGACCCTGCATCCTGTGCCACAGCGGGTGCTTTAATATGTGCCACTACAAAGGAGTGCCCAACGAGCAGGATTTGTCCGACTCTCTGCACCTTGCGCGCTGTGCGGTCAACGCCGAGATGATGCAGTGGGACAAACACCATATCACCCCCGCCAAGCGTCCCAAGACGGTGCACATCGTGGGCGGCGGTATCGGCGGCATGGAGACGGCAAGGGTCGCCAAACTAAGGGGACTTACGCCCATCATCTACGAAAAAAGCGACCGTTTAGGCGGTACGTTTATCGCCGCGAGCGCCGAAAGTTACAAAGGAAGACTAAGGGAATTGTTGGATTGGTATCGTCGCGAGATGGATAAAATGGGCGTCGAGGTCAGACTGAATACCGAGGTCAAAGACCTCTCCCAATTCGGCAAAGACCCGGTCGTCGTCGCCACGGGCGCCAAAGCGAGAGTGCTCAAGCGGGTCAAAGGTCACGAAAAGATGATCGAAGCGTGCGACTACCTCTTGGGTGCTCAAGTCGGAGACAGCGTTGCGGTGATAGGCGGCGGCTTGACCGGCTGCGAGATCGCCTACGAATTGGCGCTATCGGGCAAAAAGGTGTCCATCGTGGAGATGAAAGACGACCTCATCGCCCAAAAGGGAGTGTGCCTTGCCAACAGTTCGTACCTAAGGGAATGGTTTGCTTGGAAAGGGGTGCCCGTCTATCTCGATACCACCCTCAAAGAGGTCACGGATCACGGCGTGATCTGCACTCATGAGGGCAAGGACTTCGAGGTCAAAGCGGACTCGGTGATCAGTTCGGCGGGCTATATCCCCGCACCTATCGCTAAAGCAGGCAAAAACGTGTATCTCGTGGGGGACTGCGACCACGTGGGCAACCTGCGTTCGGTCATTTGGCAAGCCTACGAGACGGCGATGAAACTATAAGGAGACACCATGAAAGAGTACAAGTTTTGGGGTTGGCAAACCGCCGACGTCAAGCCGCTCGGCAAGACCTACCCCTTCGAGGATCCGAGACAAATGTACGACTACCTCACCCGCTGTTGGGGTGCGGACACCTGCGCGCCGAGGCTGAGGGACAAGTGGTCGCCCGCCAATATGACCGAGGGACAATGCTCCATCACCGCGTTTTTGGTGCAGGATATTTTCGGCGGCGAAGTGTACGGCATCCGCCTACCCGACGGAGCGTACCACTGCTACAACGTGGTGGGAGAGGTGCAATTCGATCTCACCAGCGAGCAATTTGGGGACGAAGTGTTGGATTACACCCAAGGAGTGCCGCAGAGTAGAGAGGAGCATTTTGCCGACCAAGACAAATTCGCTCGCTACCTGCTCCTCACCAAAAAGTTGCTCGAAGCGTGCGCCGAGAGCAAGCAAGAGAGTGCCGAAAATCCCACTCCCCTCGCCTCCGCCCGCACCTCGTACAACCGCGATATGTATCGCGGTCTCCAACGCAAAAACACCGTTTGGGCGGGCTTCGGTTTGGGACTGGGATTAGTCTTTTTGGGGGCGGGGATCGCCTTGATGCTGACCCGCCACAGCATGATCTACTACGTGCTGACGGCGATGGGCGCCTTTTTGACCCTCTTTGGCGGCATGATGATCGGATTGATCGTTCACAATACTCGCAAAGGAGTCGCCGCCCAAGTCACCGCGCAAGCCGACTTTTACCCCGACTACCTCGTGGTGCGCACCTTCGTCCACGGCGAGGAAAACGCCCACAGCAAGGTGTACTACCGCGATTTGGCGTTTTACCGCACCGATGACGACTACGCCTATATCTACGTCAATCCCCAACAGGCTTTCCCCCTCAAATTGGGGCAAGACACGGGCAAGATCCTCGAGATCCTCGACCGCAACCAAGTCAAAACCAAATACTGACGCGTACCGATAAAAAAACGCACCGTCACAACATATTGTGGCGGTGTGTTTTTGTTGATCGCTATATATGGTAGTTTACTTGCTCTGCACGGTGACGGTCAGGCGGCCGTCTTGGGCGTCTACCACCAAGAGGGAATCGGGGGCGACGTCCCCGGCGATGATGGTACGGGCAAGTAAGGTCTCCACTTTGCTTTGCAGGTAGCGTTTGAGGGGACGAGCGCCGTATACGGGATCGTACCCCGAGGCGATGACCAAGTCTTTGGCTTGGGGGGTCAACAGCACGTCCAACTGCTTGTCGGCAAGGCGGTGGCGCAAGTCCTCGAGAAGCAGATCGAGGATAGATTCGATATTGTCTCGGGTAAGGGGCTTGTAAAACACGATCTCGTCGAGACGGTTGAGGAACTCGGGACGGAAGCTGCGTTTGAGCAGTTGCGATACGTTTTCCCTTGCCCTCTCGTCGATCTCCCCGTCCTCGCCGATACCGTCCAAGATGAGGTCGGAGCCGAGGTTGCTGGTAAGAATGATGATGGTGTTTTTGAAGTCCACGGTGCGACCTTGACTGTCGGTGATACGTCCGTCGTCCAAGACTTGCAGCAGCACGTTGAACACGTCGGGGTGCGCCTTTTCCACCTCGTCGAACAGCACGACCGAATAGGGTTTGCGGCGTACCGCCTCGGTGAGTTGACCGCCCTCGTCGTAGCCCACGTATCCCGGAGGGGCGCCGATCAAACGGGAGACCGAGTATTTTTCCATATACTCGCTCATGTCGATACGCACCAAATTGTGCTCATCGTCAAACAAGGTGGCGGCAAGCGCCTTGGCGAGTTCGGTCTTGCCCACGCCGGTGGGTCCCAAAAACAGGAAGGAACCGATGGGGCGGCGGGGGTCTTGGATGCCCGCTCTGGAGCGCAGGATGGCGTCCGCCACCTTGTTCACCGCCTCGTCCTGACCGATGACCCTCTTATGGAGAGCGTCGTCCAGATGCAGCAGTTTGTCCCTCTCCCCTTCCATCAATTTGGCGACGGGTATGCCCGTCCAGCGGGCGACGATACGGGCGATCTCCTCTTCGGTGACCTTGTCACGAAGCAAAGTCGTGCCCCGATCTTCGGCTTTGGCTTCCTCTTGCGCCAACTCCTTTTGCAGAGCGGGCAGGCGGCTGTATTTGAGTTCGGCGGCGCGGGCGAGGTCGTAGTCGTCCTGCGCTTTGTCGATGGCGGCGCGCACCTTTTCGATCTCCTCTCGTAGCGCTTGCACCTTGCCGATGGACTTTTTTTCGTTGTCCCATTTGGCTTTCATGGCGGCAAAGCGTTCGCGGTCGCCCGCCAACTCCTCGCGGATCTGTTTGAGGTGCTCTTGGGACAATTTGTCTTCCTCTTTGGTCAGCGCCGCTTCCTCTATCTCCAGCTGCATGATCTTGCGGGACAACCCGTCCATCTCGGCGGGCATACTGTCGATCTCGGTCTTGATGAGAGCGCACGCCTCGTCCACCAAGTCGATGGCTTTGTCGGGCAAAAAACGATCCGAGATATAGCGGTGGGACAGTGTCGCCGCCGCGATCAAGGCTTGGTCCTGTATCTTGACCCCGTGGTACACCTCGTAACGTTCTTTAAGTCCTCTCAAAATAGAGACGGTGTCCTCCACGGTGGGCTCGCCCACCAACACGGGTTGAAAACGCCGCTCCAAGGCGGGGTCCTTTTCCACGTATTTGCGATACTCGTTGAGGGTGGTCGCGCCGATACAGTGCAACTCTCCTCTTGCCAACATGGGTTTGAGCAAGTTGCCCGCGTCCATCGCGCCGTCCGACTTGCCCGCGCCGACGATGGTGTGCAATTCGTCGATAAACAAAATGATGTTGCCGCCCGATTGCTTGACCTCGTTAAGCACCGCTTTGAGCCTCTCTTCAAACTCCCCGCGGAACTTGGCGCCCGCGACGAGCGCGCCCATATCCAACGAAAACAGCTTGCGCCCTTTGAGGTTGTCGGGCACGTCCCCTTTGACGATACGAAGCGCCAAGCCCTCGGCGATGGCGGTCTTGCCCACGCCCGGCTCGCCGATCAGGCACGGATTGTTTTTGGTCTTACGGGACAGAATACGTATCACGTTGCGGATCTCGTCGTCACGACCGATGACGGGGTCGAGTTTTTGTTGACGAGCCAATTCCACCAAGTCCTGCCCGTACTTGTTGAGCACGTCGTAGGTCTCCTCGGGATTGTCCCCCGTCACGCGGGCGTTGCCCCGCACTTCTTTGAGCGCCACCAAAAAGCGGTTGACGTCCAGTCCGATCTCGCCAAACAGCGCTTTGACGTTGGGTTGCGCCCGATCGAGCAGACCCAACAACAAATGTTCCACCGACACGTAGTCGTCTTTCATCCCTTCCGCGCGCTTTTCGCTTGCCGTCAGGGCTTGGTCAAGGGCGGTGGAGATATAGATCCGCTCGGGGTCGTAGCCTCCGCCCGACACTTGCGGTATCTTGTTGAGTTGCGCCTCCACAAGGCGCAACGTTTGGTCGGGGTCTAACCCCATCTTGCGCCACAACTCACCGATAAGTCCTTCCTGTGCGGTCAGTAGCGCGGACAGCAAATGCTCCTGTCCTATGGATTGATGGTGCATCTCCGTTGCAAGCCGCTGTGCGTCTTGCAATGCTTCCATACTCTTTTGAGTCAATTTTTGCATGTTCATAGTTTCACCTCCTTAAAGAGATTATAACGGTAGGTCGGCCGCCAAAAACGTCCTTTCCACTTCTTCCGCCGCGCGCTCGGGCTCGTCCAACAAGTAAAAGAAGGATTTGAGCGCGTGATCGAAGGCGTCGATATAGGCGGAGATCCCCTCCCCTATGGCGGCGCTCGAGGATAAGTCGGTCACAAACAGTTTGACAAACTTGCCGTCAGTCAAACTCAGACGGGTTTCGGGGTGATACGCCCTCTCGATACGAGCCCACAGTTTGAAAAACTGCCCCACCAGTAGCGACAGGGTGGCGTTTTGGGTGCGCATAGACACCTTGAGTTCCCCCACCGCCACGTCGTGGGTGCGGTACATTTCCACTTGATACCTCACGGTGGGATTGTACTTGTACGACAGCGAGCTACGCAAAGTCAACGTCGTGGGCGTTGCCGCCTCAGCGACCTGAAACACCGAGCCAAGCAAAGACTCGATACGGTCAAACACTTCCGAGTTGCGTTTTTCGGGGGTCTCGTATGACACGTATTCCGCCAAGATCTGATTGACGAGATTGGAACGGTTGGTGTGATTTTGGTACGCCAAGCGGTCGATGGCGTCCACCACTCGTTCGGACAATATCAAGGAATAGATGTTCTTTTTCATAGCCTTCCTCCTATTAAAATTGTAGCACGGTTTATATAACTCGTCAATGGTTTTATATAATTTTGTTTGCGAGTTTTTGATTTTCTTTCCTTATCATGATCGACGCGACCGCTCGGTTATAATCGACCGTAATGTGAAATTATTTTCACAATATACTCCTTTCGATTGACACGGATATTGGGCAGGAGTATAATAGAACCAAAGATGAATGATTTTTCATATTGAGGTAGTAGGAGTATATATGGGAAAGTATCATATCCAAACCAACAGCGTACAGGAAACCTTGGTGATCCCCCTCTACGGGCGCAAATTGTGTAGCGAGCGCTTCCCTGCCCTATTCAAAGACGACAAGGCGGTGGAGTTGATCGATCGGCTCGACTACGACTTCGGCGATCTGAAAAAGAGGGCGCAAAGCACGGGGTATCAATTTGGAGCGCTGGAGGTGGCGATGCGTCAAAACGACCTCTCCTACGAGATCAAGGACTATCTCGCCGCTCACCCCCAAGCCGCCATCGTCAACTTGGGTTGCGGACTGGATCAAACCGCGGAAAACTGCCAAGGTGAACAAAACCGCGTGTACAATATCGACTTCCCCGACGTGATAAAGGCGCGCAACGTGCTCATTCCGCCCTCGGGGCTCGTTACCAATATCGCCGCCGATCTCAACGATACGTCGTGGTTTGACTCGATCGACGATACCCACGGGGTGGTCTTCGTGGCGGCGGGGGTGTTTTACTATTTCAAAACCCAATCCGTCCGCAAACTGTTTTGTGCCATGGAAAAACGGTTTGCGGGCGGCAGGTTATGCTTTGACTCAGCCGGCAAGCGCGCGGTCAAGATCATGCTCAAAACTTGGGTCAAGCAAGCGGGCGTGACCTCGATCAAGGACTATTTCGCCCTATCCGACGCCGTCAAGGAGTTGTCCCCTTGGTTTGAGAGCGCCAATGTGACGAGCAAAGGCTATATGCTCGGCTACAACGACCTCAAAGACCCGTCCGTGCCCGCCTCTTTCCGCTTGCTCGCCCGCTTGGGCGACGGCGTAATGAAGATGCGGATCGTCAAGATCGATTGGGAGAGCAAGCGACGAGCTGGACAACTCGGCTTTGAAAAGAGTCCGAACGCGAAATAAACGAACGCACAAGGAGAACGACGATGGGACTACTCAAAATAGTATTTAACAACACAGGCAAGCCCCAAGGGACGATGGGCAAAATGATGCTCAAAGGAATGAACGGCGGCTCGCACGCTACCCTTGCCGATTTCGGCATGTCCTTTTTGTCCGCGTCGGGCGTCAACCGCATCGCCGAACTGGGATTTGGCGGAGGGCGCAATATCGGGGAATTGCTCAAAAAGTATCCTCACGCCACTTTGGACGGGGTGGATCACTCCCGCTTGTCGGTGGAGACCGCCAAAGAATACAACAAACAAAACGCCGACCGCATCGATCTAAGAGAGAGCACGATCGCCGATATGGATCTGCCCCTCGGGCGATACGATCTCGCCACCGCCTTCGAGACGGTGTACTTTTGGGGGGATATCCGCTTTTGCTTTGGCAAAGTGCACGACCTACTCAAAAGCGGCGGGAAGTTTTTGATCGTCAACGAGTCGGATGGCACGGACGATACGGGGCGCAAGTTTGAAGACATCATCGACAACATGAAAGTTTACACCGAAGAGCAACTGGTCGCAAGTCTCAAAGAAGCGGGGTTTGGCATCGTAGAGGTACACCACCACGACCAAAAACCTTGGATCGCCATCCTTGCTCAAAAGTAACCCATGAAGTATCGCGGTATGCCCCAAGGTATGTGGGCGCTTTTTTTGCCCTATTACAACGCGAGCATCCCTGCCGCGGGGAAAACCGCGATAAAGGAGGAAAGAATTATGACTAAAATCACGATAGGGATCGACGGCATGATGTGCGGTATGTGTGAAGCGCATATTTGCGATACCATTCGCAAAGCCGTACCAAGCGCCAAAAAGGTAAAAGCGTCAAGGCACAAAAAAGAGGCGACCTTCCTTACGGACAAAGACGTGGACGAGCAAGCGGTCAAAACGGCTGTCGCCGATATGGGCTACCGCGTGCTTTCGTATCAGGCGGAAGCGTACCAAAAGCACGGTCTGTTTGGTAAATAAGCCGTCGAAAAAACCAACCGAAGCGGAGCGATTGGCGCAAAAAGAGAAATGATGGATCGAAAACCGAATTACAAAAACTGGGTGCCCACCGGTATGGTGGTGGGGTTTTGGACGGGATTTGGCGTTTGCTTGCTCTTTGCCGCCCTCTTTGGCGGATGGGGATTGACGAGCAAAACGATATGGCAGATCGTGTTGTTTGGAGTATTTGCTTTGGGCGCCGTCGTGCTACTTCCCATCAGTCTTTATATGCAAACCTGGCACAACGCCTTCTCCTACACGGGCAAACGCAAACTGTCCAAGCGCATAGTGGAAGGCGTGGCAAACTACGTTGAGTTGACCCAAGGTCAAACTTGTTTGGACGTCGGGTGCGGCTCGGCGGCGTTGACGATAGCCGTCGCCAAACGCAATCCCCAAAGCCTTGTCGTGGGCGTGGATCGTTGGGGCAAGGACTACGCCTCTTTTTCGAAAGGGCTTTGCCAAGCCAACGCCCAAGCGGAAGGGGTAAACAACGTGCGTTTTGAAAAGGGTGACGCCACGTCTCTTCCCTTTGCGGACGAGACCTTTGACGCGGTGTGTAGCAATTACGTCTATCACAACATCCGCTCTTCCGACAGACAAGCCATCTTGATGGAGACGCTGCGCACCCTCAAAAAGGGCGGGACGTTTGCCATCCACGACCTGTTTACCGCACAAAAATACGGGGATATGCAAGATTTCGTGCAATGTCTTCGCGACTTGGGATATCGGAAAGTGGAGTTGATCGACACGACCCAAGGGCTGCTGATGAGCGAAAAAGAGGCAAAACGACTTTGTCTTAACGGCTCGGCGATCCTAACGGGGACAAAATAAAAGGTGTCACCGACGGTGACACCCATTGGGCGGTCGGTAATCGACCGCTTTTTTTGTTTTAGCCTTTGGGACGGGTGGATTTGACCAAAGTCAACACGTTGTTGGGCTCTATCCGCTCGTAAGACGCCGAAGCGCAAAGGCTTTTGACGATGGTGATACCGAAGCCGCCCAAACCGCTGCCCGCCACCAACGATTGGTCTGCAACGTTGGGTTTGACGGCAAGAGGATCGAAAGGCGCACCGTTGGACGAGACGGTCAAGACCACGTTGTCGTCTTGCTCTTTGGCGTCGACTTCCACCGCAAAGCCTTTGCCCGTCTTTTCGTAGGACACCAAATTGTTGAGCAGTTCGTCGAAGATGACGTCAAACTCCCCCAATACGCTTGCGTCCAAATGGGCAAACGCCGAGTTAAACGCATCGGTCACCTGTTCGATCGCGCCGAAGTCGGGATCTTCGATGCGGACGTGATACGATTTGCCTTTTGGCTCCCCTTTGGGCATAAACAGCAACATGGTCACGTCGTCGAACGGCTCTTCCCCGCCCACGAAGGCGGATAGCGCTTCCCGCATGGCGGGTAACACGTCAAGTCCCTTGGCGTTGCACTCGCGGAGTACCTCGTTGATACGGTCGTAACCGAACTCCTCGTTGAGCGAATTGATCCCCTCGTTGAGTCCGTCGGTGTACATAAAGAGGCGCTTGCCCCCGATCTTGCACTTGGACGCACGATAGGGGAAACCTTTGATCCCGCCCAACACGAAGTTGGGGGCCACTTCCATGCGCTCCACCCCCTCGCGGGAGAGGAGATAGGGTCTTTCGT
Organism: uncultured Eubacteriales bacterium; assembly: GCA_902797685.1. Classification (GTDB taxonomy): domain Bacteria; phylum Bacillota; class Clostridia; order Christensenellales; family CAG-1252; genus RUG14300. The sequence continues at coordinate 50,138 of CADBTQ010000012.1, forward strand.
GCCCCGCGCTACAATAGGTCATCTCCCCACTATCGAGATCGATCACCCCCACGAAAGCGGTGACGAACAGACCCGCTTTGTTGTTGACCATCAACTCGTCGTTGACCGAGGTCAACGCCGCGCCCAAGTCGTCGGTGGACTGCAACGCGTTTTTGATCAAGCCTTTGGCTTTCATCATAAACAAAGCGGCGGGCACCCCTTTGCCGGTAACGTCCGCAATGACTACCGCCAAGCGGTTGCCGTCCAAATAGAAGTAGTCGTAGAAGTCGCCGCCCACTTCCTTGGCGGGGGTGACGGACGCTTCCACTCGCGCCTTGTCGTCCTCAAAACAAGGAGAAGGCAAGGCTTCCATCTGTATCTCGGTGGCGATCGCCAATTCCGCGTTGACACGCTCTCTTTCCTTGGCGTCGCTCTCTATTTTGAGGGTGTAGCGGATGATCTCGTCCTCTAAGGTGACGAAAGACGAGGACAACAGCCCCAATTCGTCCAAGGCTTTGATTTGGGGATCGATGACTTCCAATTTGTCACCTTGGAGCACCTTGTCGGTAAAGGACTTGGTACTGTCGGTCAGTTTGGTGATGTTTTTGATCAGTGCGAAGTGCACCAAGAGCGCATACGCCGCGACCAAAAGCACGGTCACCACCGACAGAGCGATCAATTCCAAATAGAGGAAGGTATTGACGGACTGCACCAAAGACTTTTCGTCGTACTCGATAAACACGGTGGCGACGTACTCGTTTTCAAACACACCTTCTTCGATCTCCACGTCGTGATACAGATCGAAATAACGCATAGTGTGTCCGCCAAAGACGAACTCTTTGTCCCCCTTGTCGGGGTTGGCTCCGTCCGAGTCGGTCATTTGATAGTAGTCGCCCGCAAGGCGCGCGCCCTCGGCGGGATTGTCTTCCAAACGGTAGTTGGAGTCGATCAGATAGACATACCGATCCCGATCCTCGTCGCGCCAAGCGACGAAGGCGTAATGCACCCCTTGGGTGGCAAATGCGGTCGCCAACTGCGCCGAGGTTTGGTAATAGGTATTGCGCCATTGCAGACTATACATGGACAGACCGATACCGATACCGCCGCCGGGGTACAGCTGACCGTATTTTTTGCCGCTGTAATACACGTATTTCTTTTGGGTCAAAGACAGTCGGGCGAGTTCTTCGGGTTGGGATTGATACCGCGCCGCCAAGTACGCGTCCATGCCCTCGTCGGTCGGGTCTTCCGCGTATTGAGCGCGCACGTACGTGCCGACCGCCGAGATGTCTTCGAGACGTCCCACGTCCTCGAAATAGCTTTCAAACTCCGCCGTACAATGCTCGAGCGACTGATTGAAATTGGAGCGCGTCCTCTCGCGGTAGATAAAAAAGCTAAACAGAAAAGCCGCGACCATCAACGCGACGGACAATCCCGCCCCGATGAGGATGATCTTGGCTCGTATGCCAAATCGCATAGCCTTCTCCTTATTTGACGGTGAGCACGTTGATAAAGCCGGTCACCCCGAAGATCTCGCGCACCACGGCGTTGATGTGGTGGATCTCCATCTCTTTGCCGGCGTCGTCCAACTCGCGCTTGAGCGCCAACAGCACCCGAAGTCCCGCCGAGGAGATGTATTCCACCTCGGAAAAGTCCAAGACGACCTTGTTTTCGGTGATGGTCTCGCTCTTGATGGCTTGATCAAACTGCGCCGAGGTGACGGTGTCCAATCTGCCGATGATTTTGACGTTAAACTCTTGACCGTGTTCAAATCTGACTTCCATTTTTTTGTTCTCCTAACTTGATTTTGAATACCGTATTATTGAGGTTGAGTACCCTCATATAATTCATTTCGTCTGCCAACCCCTCGATCAAGGCGATGCCGCCCGTGAGGTACTGTTCGTCCTGCTCGTACTCGTACTTAGTGGGGTCGAAAGGCATGCCGTCGTCACGGATACGAAGGAGCATTTCCTCCGCCCCTATTTTGAGATTGACGTCTACGAAGTGGGCGGCTTGCCGCTTGTAACCGTAGTGCACGATATTGGCGACCATCTCCTCGCAAGCCAAGCCGACCACCTGTGCGTTGCGGTTGTCCACCCCGTGGGACAACGCGAAATCGACCACGTCTTTGGAGACGACCGCCGCGTTCTCTTCCCTGTTTTCGACCGAGATGTCAAAGGTATTGACGTCGTCTTTTTCCAACATGAACAGTCCGTGATATTGCTTGTGCTTGGCATTGTAGATCAGCACGAACGCGTACGTCACGATAATGACCGCCACCTCGGTGACCACCCGTGCCAGAGCAAAGCCGAACATACCGTTGGTTTTGAGTAACACCAAAGTCAACGGAATGATAAACACCGCTTCCCGCAAGATGACCGCCACGATAGCGGGCAGGTTTTTGCCGATGGCGGGATAATAGTTGGTCGAAAACTTGTTGATCTCCAAGGGGATCGCCGCAATCAGGTAGATGCGCAAGATGTACTCCACTTGTCCGAGAGAGAGGCCCGTCCCCTTAAAGCCGAACAAAGAGGCGTAGGCACGGGGCCATATCATAATGAGGGCGGTCAGGGCGGCGGTCACCGCGATATTGATCCAATAGATACGACTGACCACCGATTTGAGGGAGTAAAAATCCCTCTCCCCATGCAGCACCCCGCACACGTTGGGGATAAGTCCCAATATACCGCCCGAAAAGAGGTCGAACACAAAGATCAAGTTGCTCACCAAACCAAAGATGATCAGATCCACCTCGGCGGTGATCATGCGGCTGAACACCACGTTGATGACGAAAGTCTGCACCGCAAGGAGCAAAAAAGTCAACGCGGTGGGCAGTGACGCCTTGACAGCCGCGCCAAACTCCTTGGCAGCCCCTTTGAGGTTGAAGGTAAACTTGAGCATCCTCTTTTTGGAGCGGGCATAAAAGATGACGGTGACAAGCCCTACCGCATAGCCGAAGGGCGTAGACAAAGCGGCGCCGTACGCCCCCATCGAAAACACCTTGATAAACAAGATCTCCGCGCCCACCTTGACGGCGTTGGCGAGGATATAAAAGATAGAAGACAGGCGGGGATTGTTGTCGGTGGCGATAAAGGTCGCCAGCATCATGGCAAGCATGAGCACCGGGTCGGTCGCCATGTACACCAAGATATATTGGTAGGACTCCTCCACCAAACTCTCGGCAAACAGCCCCGCCAAGGGGCGCGCCACGAAGGGAGAGAGGATGGCGAACACCGCCGATACCGCCGTCCCCCATATCAGACACGCCGAAAACACCTTGTTGGCGGCGACGAGATTGCGCTTGCCCAACAAGTTGGCGATGGCGATGGAGCCGCCCGCCGCCAAGGCAAAGCCGGGGATCTGTATGACGTACAAGACGGGCATGACCAAAGAGTCGGCGGTAAGCGAGTCCGATCCGATCATGTTGCCGATGAGGATGCCGTCTAATAGCGACCCAAACTGCATGGCAAAGATCATCAGCACCGACGGGAGCAGATATTGATAAAACTTTTTGTTGATCAGCTTGGCGTTGCGTTGCATTAGATGTCGCTCCTTGTAAAGAAGTTGAGTGAATCGAGCGAGTTGATCGCGTTGCGCAAATACTGCTCGTCGGTAATGGGCCACTTGTAGCCCAAGTGATACAGCGCTTTGACCGTAAACTGGTTGTCGGACAGGATAAACGAGTGGGTGTGCGCGTCGGAAGAGGCGTAGTTGAGCAGAGAGGACACCAACATATTTTTGCTGTCGTCCGCCATCATCTCGCGCATCGCCTCGTCAAAGCGAGCGTCCGAGACGACCTCGATATCGAAGCCCAACTCGTTCATGACCGCGACGATGTCGCCCATCTGCACCATGTGGGAGTTAGCGGCGTGGAACACGGTAAACTTGGAGTCGGTCTGAGACAACAACAGCACCACTTTCGCCACCTCGTCGATAGGGGTAAAGTCGACGGCAACGTCCATCGACCCCACCGGGAACTTGTGCAGCGTAGCGTACCCTTTGAGGTCGCGCATAAAGCCGTTGGTGATGGAGTTGGCTTGGAACTCGCCGTCGCTTTGCCGGCTCATGAGGTTGCCCACGCGGATGACCTTGCCGTCCAAGCCTTCGTCCACTCCTTCCAGTATCGCCTTTTCGGCGTTGAACTTGGAGTGCACGTACTTGTTGGAGATGTCCTGTCCAAAGTCGAGCATATCTTCCCTCATGCGGAAAGACTCGTCAAACTTGCCGTCCACGTTCTCGCCCGCGACCGACAGAGTGGAGATCTGCACCAATCTGACGCCCCTCTCTTTGGCGATGCCGATCAGGTTTTGCACCCCGCCCACGTTGACCCGCTCGATGCTGTCGTCCACGGCAAAGTGCTTGACCAAGGCGGCGCAGTTGATGATGGTATCGAACTCCACCTCTTTGAGTTTGGCGCCAAGATCGGGATCGGTCACGTCCGAATCCACGATGGTGACGTATTGTTCGAGCTTGTCTTCCAAGGGCGAATCGAAGTAATAGGCAAGCATACCCGTCAGTCTATCTTTGGCGTTGAGGCGGGAAGAGCGTGCCAAGGCGACCGTATGCACACCTTGGTCCAATAATTCTTTGAGGATATGGATGCCCAAAAATCCCGTCACGCCCGTGACGAGCACCTTGCCCAAGGGACGGCTGAAGTCCACGTCGTCCACGTATTCGGGACGATTGTAACCCATGGAGCCGACCACCACTTGGGGTTTGTCCTCCTCTTTGGCGGTCTCCCCCGACTTGGAGAGGATATGGCGTTCCAGATCCAATACGGTGGAATACTCAAACACGTCTTGGTAGGCGATAGGCAGGTTTTGTTGCAGCGCCAACATGGCGATCTTAGAGGCCGACAGCGACGTGCCGCCGAGGTCGAAAAAGTCCTCGTCTACGCCCACTTGTTTGACCCCCAACGCCTTGGCGAAGATGCCCACCAGTTGCTCCTGAAGCCTGGTGGTCGCCCCCTTGACGGGTCCTTTGTTTTGTTGGGTAAACTCCCCTTCGGGCAGGGCTTTCTTGTCGATCTTGCCGCTGGCGGTAAGGGGCATTTTGTCCAACTGCATCAACACCTTGGGGATCATGTAGGGGGTCAACGACTTGGACATATGCGCGATCAAATCGTTTTTGTCCACCGTGGAAGTGGCGGTATAGTACGCCGCGAGATAGTCCCCGTCGGTGGCGTTGGTCTTGACCACGATGATAGAGCGGGATACGGAGGGATAGGAGTTGAGCACCTTTTCGATCTCGTCCAACTCCACCCGCAAGCCTCTCAACTTGACTTGGTTGTCGAGCCTGCCGAAAAACTCCACGTTGCCCTCGGCGTTGTAGCGAGCCAAATCGCCGCTGCGGTAGGCGCGCTTGCCGTCCACCGTGATAAACTTTTCGCGGGTCTTGTCTTCCATACCGAGGTAGCCGATACCCACGCACTCGCCTGCGATGGTCAAGTCGCCGATGGCGCCGATAGGCAGGATATGCCCCGCTTGATCCAAGATATACAAAGCGGTGTTGGCAAGGGGTTTGCCGATGGTGACGTACTTATCTTCCACCTTGTGATAAGTGCAGGTGATGGTGGTCTCGGTGGGACCGTAACCGTTGTAGATGGCGGCGTGTACCCCAAGCGAACGCAATTTGGCGCACAATTCCTGCGGCACCGCTTCCGCCCCCATATCCAACGCCTCGAACTGTTTGAGCGCGTCCACAAACTCCTTGGAGTCGATCACATTGGACACGAACGAGGGAGTCATAAACATCAGGTTGACCCCTTCCGCCTTGAGCGTTTTGGCGAGCAACAAGGGGTTTTCGATCTCCTCTTCGGTGGCGATCACGGCGGTATAGCCGTGGGATAGGGGCACGCACTCCTCCTGCAAGGACGCGTCAAACGCAAACGACGCAAACGAGCAAGACACCGCGCCGCCCTTGATACCGCGGTACAAGGCGGTACCGCGATTGGTGCCGTCCAATACGTAGTTGACGAGGTTGCGATGGGAGATCATCACCCCTTTGGGTTTGCCGGTAGAGCCCGACGTGTAGATGATATAGCACAGCGAATCCTGCGGGATAGCGAGGTCGGGATTGGCGACCTTGTCGCTCTTTTGCGCCTCTTCCAACAACACGACCTCAAGACCGCTCTTGGCGATCAGCTCTTGCTTTTGCTCGGCGATCTCCCCGATCGTCACGAGGTATTTTGCCGCCGAATCCTCGGCGATATACTCGATACGCTCGTCGGGGTACTTGGGATCCACGGGCACGAAAGCACCGCCCGACTTGACGATACCCTGCCTTACCACGTAAGCGTCCGCGACGCGAGGCATCATCATCATGACCTTGTCCCCGATCTTGACGCCTGCGTCGATCAAGGCGTGCGCCACCTTGTTGGCGCGCTCGTTGAGATCCTTATAGGTGTATCGACCCCCTCTGCCCACCACGGCAAGGTGATCGGGGTTGAGGCGGGCTTGTTTTTCCACTAACTGATTGAAAGACACGTCGGGAATGGGCTCGAAGGTCGAGTTGAACTCGGCGTACATCTCTCTGTCTTTGGCGGGCAAGGTATCGATATCCTTGATCGACTCTTTGCGGGACAATTCCCCAAGCACCAACTCAAACAAGCGGGCGAAAGAGTCCATACTGTCTTGGTTGTAGCAGGACTCGTCCCACTCGAAGTGAGCGCGGTACACCCCCTTCTCCAAAAACACGTCCACCGAAAAGGCGCTCTTGGGGGTGTCCGACTCGATCAAGACCGATTCCACTTTGGCGTCGCCGATGTGATCGAAGGTAAACGAATCCCCTTGGTAGGCGAACATCACGTCCGCGGGCACGTCAAAGTCGGCGACCACTTCGGCAAACGAATAGACGCTGTTTTGCAGTTTGACGAGGTCTTCTTTCATCTTGGTCAAGCCGTCCAACACCTTGCCCTCTTCCTTGTACGCCATATACACGGGCAGGGTCTTGACGAGCATGGACACGGTGTTGGCGGTACGGGAAGAAGTCCTACCGTCGTAGATGGTGGTATACAGGCTGTCCGACTTGTACAAGTACTTGGACAGCGTAAACCCAAAAGCGTAGTTGAAATAGGCGTTGAGGGTCAGCTTGTGTTCGCTCACAAACTTTTTGAGCCCCTCGACGTCAAGGGTCAAGAAGTAGTCGTGCGAGCAAAGACGAGATTGCTCCTTGACCTTCATATCCTTTTTGACGACGTACTCCCCGTCCATATCTTTGAGGTAATCCGCATAAAAGGCTTTGGCAGCAGCCAATTTGTCCTCGGTGCGATCTTCCTTTTCCTTGAGGGCGACTTCGTAGCCCGTAAAGGTTTCCGCTTCCACCTTTTGCCCTTGGTAGGCTTTGCCCAAATCGGCGAGCAAGATCGCCTCGCTGGTGCCGTCGCAGAGAATGTGATGGAAATCGAGGAACAGATAGTCCCCGTCGTGGGCGTGGTAGATCTCCGCCCGATACAGGGGAGAGGCGATCAAGCCGAAGGGGCGCACCAAGTCGGCGGGCACCGCTTCGGGCACGTCGTACTCGCGTATCACGGGAGCAAGGTCGCTGCGGCAAGCCAAAATGTCCCCGTCCTCGTTCATACGAAGGGTGGTCTTGACGTAGGAGTGGGCGTCGATGACCTCGCTAAGCGCCTTCTTGAGCCGAGCGATATCCATCCCCTTGGGGAGACGGAACAGGATGGGAATGTTGTAGTTAGTGGTGTTGGGATGGGCGGCGCACTCCACGAAGATGCCCTCTTGGGTCTTGGAGATGGGATACTCGGACAAGATCTCGTAGGTCTTCTGTTCTTCCGCACCCGCCAACGCCTTGGCAAGCGCGCGCACGGTGGGGTACTGTTTGAGCATACCGTTATCCACGTCTTTGCCGAAGCGCTTGGACAGCATGATGGCAAAACGAATGGACGTCACGCTGGTCAGTCCCGCCTCGTAGACGTCGGTCGTCACGCCGAACGAATCGGTGCCGATGATCCCTTTGAGAATATCGTAGATCGCCGTCTCGTCCTCACCCTCGGGCAACACCTTCTCCGCCGCACGTACCTGAGGCACGGGCAGAGCGCGTTTGTTGACCTTTTGGTTTTGGTTGAGAGGGATCTTGTCGATCTGCATGGTGTAAGCGGGCACCATATAGGGGGGCTTGCGCGAGGCGATAAACGCGTTGAGCGCGTCGATATCCACGGGGTGGTCGCTCACCACGTAAGCGCAAATAAACTTGATGCCCGAAGGATCGGTAAAGTCCTTGACCGTGGCGTCGGCGATCCCCTCGAATTGGCGGATCACTTCTTCCACCTCGGACAACTCCACGCGGAAGCCGCGGATCTTGACTTGTCCGTCCTTACGTCCGATAAAGTCCAACGTGCCGTCCAGCAAGTAGCGCACCACGTCGCCCGTCTTGTACAAACGGCGGAAAGCGGGGTCTGGATCAAAGCCGTTAGTCAAAAACGCCTTGGCGTTTTCTTCCTCGCGATTGAGATAGCCGCGGGCGACTTGCGGACCCGATATATACAGCTCGCCCTGCGCCAAGGGGGGCAGACGGCGACCGTTTTTGTCTAAGATATAGGATTTGTAACAGCAGTTGACCTTGCCGATGGGCACGCGGTAGTACTTGCGGTCGACAAGTTGCGACGAGCAGTACACCGTCCCCTCGGTGGGGCCGTACGCGTTGTAGAGCGCATATCCTTTAGGCGGGTCGATGGGAACGAGTTTTTCCCCACCCACCGTGAGATAGCGCAAGGTCTTGGATTCGATCATCTCCACGAATTGTCTGCCCACTTGGGTGGTCAAGATGGCGTGGGTGATACCGTTGTCGTTGAAATAGTCCCCCAACTTGATCAGATCCAGCCGCATTTCGTCGGGAATGACGTACACGCAGCCGCCGTGAGTTAGGGCGGGGTACAAGTCCATCATATCCGCGTCGAAGCCGTAGGACGCGTACGCCGCCACCCGAGCGGTCTCGTCCACTTGGTGCGCTTGGGCGTGGAAGGAGCAAAAGGCGTTGATATTGCCGTGTTCGAGCATCACGCCCTTGGGCACGCCGGTAGAGCCCGACGTGTACAGCATAATAAACAGGTCTTGGGGACGGGGTTTGCCCGTGGGTTTGCCTTGGGGCAACGACCCGATCTCGTCGGTGTACAGCACCTCTCCCTCAAAGGCGGGCAACAACTCGCCCAAAGAGGGGTCTCGAATGATGGCTTTGCTTGCGGCGTCCTTGACCATAAACTCCAACCGCTCCTCGGGGTACGAGGGGTCCAACGGTTGGTAAGCGGCGCCCGACTTGATCACGCCCAAACTGGCGATGACGATGTACTCGGACTTGCGAATGAGAACGGACACCACGTCTTCTCTGCCGATCCCTTTGGATTGCAGATAGCAAGCGATACGGTCGCTCTTTTCGTCCACCTGAGAGTAGGTGTAACTCTTGTCCTTAAAGACCACGGCGGGTCGAGAGGGAAAGCGCTTGACCATCTCGGCAAAGTGGTCGAGCACGGTGAGGGCGGGGTCGATCGCGGAAAGATCCGCTTGGTTGAAACCGTCTAAGAGTCGCTTATCCTCTTCGGTGACCAAGTCCACTTGTTGCAACAGATCGCGGTGCAAAAACTCCTCGAGCACTTGGTCGTACATCGCCGCAAAGTGGCGCAGGGTGCTCTCCTCGTAGAGGTCGGAGCGGTACTCCACCCACATCTCGAAACTATCGCCCGTGCGGTGCAACTCGATCGCCAAATTGCCCTTGCCGTCACGTCTTACCAGTTGCTCGACGGGTAAGGTCTTACCGCCCAAGGTCGTATGATAAAAAGAATCCCCTTGATAAGCGAACATCACCCCGCAATTGACGCCGAGATCTTGGCTCAACGCCGAGAAGGGGTACAGCAAGTGTCGTACGCTGTCGGACAACTGCTTACTCGCGCCTTTGACGTAATCTTCAACCGTCTCGACCGTTTGAAGATACAAAGGAAACGTCTTGACGAACATACCCATACTCGACTGTGTATCGGGGTTGCGCCCGTTGGACACGGTCAAAAAGAGGGCTTTGTCGTCCATGTTGATCTTGGAAAGAAGATACCCGAACGCCGCCGCGAAATAGGACGAGGTCTTGGCTTGCCAAAGGGTGGTCTTACCCTTGACCGCTTGGTTGGAAACGAACAGTTTAGTCTTGAAAAAGCCGTAGGCGGGCGCGCCGTCGTTGCGGTCGAAGATCAAGCCCGAATCGGTCTCGGGGTCGGCGACCGTCTTTTCCCAATACGCCTTGTCCTCTGCCAAGCGGGGAGACGACAACAGTTCGGCTTCCTGCCTCGCCCACACGTTGGCGTCCACCGTTTCGGGAGAAAGGGGTCTGCCCTCGTAAGCGGCGGTCACCTCGTCGATAAAGAGTTTGAGCGAGGTGCCGTCCATCAGGATATGGTGGAAGTCAAACACGAAGTAATACTCCCCCGCCACCTTGTGCAACGACAGGCGGTAGAAGTGACTACCTATCATCTCGAAAGGAGGGGACTCGAGATGGAGATCATTCTCTTCGATCAAGGGGATCTCGATCTCCCGAGGCTCCACGTGTTTGAGGATAGCGCCGTCTTCTCCCTGCGTCAACACGGTATTGAGATAGGGGTGCGCCTCAAACACCGACTTGACCCCTTTGACGAAGCGGTCGACGTCGAGGTCTGTGCCCAAATCGACGTAATTGGTCAAATTGTAAGCGTCCGTGGGGGTAAGACAGGACGCAAAAATCCCTTCTTCGGTCTTGGATAACGGATAGTAGTTCTTCATGCCCGGGTTCTCCTTGATTAACGGCGGTAAGCCACCGGCTTGAGGGGGCGATACCCTCTCTTGTCAGATTAAAAAGCCAGCGAATCGACCGAAGCGATCAACTTAGCCAATTCCTTTTTGTAGAATGCGATCTCCTCCGCGTGGTCTTCCCCGCGGTGCAAAGTGCGGCGGACGGCGCGTTGCAACAGGCGGGTGTACCCGATGACTTGCGCCTTTTCGGCATACCCTTTGAGGGTCTCCTCGTCGGTGGTGTCGAAGTATTTTTGCAAAGTCTTGTGCCACACTTGAATGGACTCGTCCGCGGTGATACCCAAGAAGTCGCCCGCGTGATCCATGTCAAGCGAGTGGAATCCGATATAGGCGTTGAACACCGAGCCGAACTCGAACACGGGGTTGCCCACGCACAAAGTATCCATATCGATCAAGATGGCTTCGCCGTTTTGGACCATCACGTTTTTGAGGTGATAGTCCCCGTGGATGAGGTGATGGGACTCGGGTACGGCTTTGACCAGTTGCTCCAATTTGGCGCCCACGTCCTCGTCCAAGTAGGTCTTGGCGATGTTGACCCACCTAAGCGCCAATTCCTTGATATTGGGGATGTCTTCGTCTTCCACCTCGATGGAGTGGATCTTTTTGAGCAGATCCACGTAGATATCCACGTAATGATCCAATTTGTCGGGTTCTTGGGTGATGCACGCCGCCAAGGATTTGGCGTTGAGCAACTCGAACACGGTGCCGTACAACTTGCCCACTTGCACGATGTCGTAGGAGATGGCGGTGTTGACGCCCAGCACGAACGCCTTTTTGGCGAGCGAGCGCTCCCTTTGGATGTCCTCGAAGCTGTCGGGGTTGGCGTAGACCTTGACGATGGTCTCGGGATCGATGCGATACACCTTGCCGTTGGCGCCCTCGCCGATGACCTCGCAACCGTCCACCGATATCTTTTTGTACGCCTTTTCCACGGGCATCAACTCGGTAAAGCCGGTCATGTCGAAGATCTCGTACACGTCGGTGGTGACGTTGACGAGTTTGAGGCTGCTATACGACTTGCGCAGACGCAAGACAACTCGTAGTCCCGCCGACGAGATGTACTCCAGATCGGCAAGATCCAGCACCAGTTGGTCAAACGACTGACCGCTCAGCACCCGGTTGATCTCCTGCGCCACCGCTTCGGCGTTGTTGGAGTCGATACGACCGTCCAAATAGATGACCAATTTACTTCCGATAAACTCATTTCTCATTGTGGTTCCCCCTTAAATACCAAGTAAACTAATTGTTTGTATTCCAAATATGCGAACGTGTCGCCCAATTCGCTCTCCAGTAAGCCCAATATCGAGCGATAGTACCATTCGTGTTGGGCTTTGCGCCTCTCGTTAAACGCCTCGAACACGCGGTTGCCGATGAGCACGTAATCTTTGGAAAGCGCACGCATGTTGCTCAATTTGTCGGACAGCCACACGATCTTTTCTTCTCTGTTGGCTTTTGCCAACTCGTCCAAGGATTCCTGCTTGCGTATCTTCCAAGTGACGGAAGCGGGCTGGTCTTTGCGCTTGTTTTCGGTCTCGCTCTTAACTAGGGCGAGCACCCTCTTGCCAAACAACTCTTCCACTTCCTCCTCCGTGGCGTCGGTGTCTTCGAGTACGTCGTGCAGAAGCGCCGCGATGATGACGTCCTCGTCGTCTGTCAGCGAAGCCGCCACCGCCGCCGCTTCCATGGGATGCAGGATATACGGCACGTGCGACAACTTGCGTATCTGCCCCTCGTGCATTCGAGCGGCATAGTCGATCGCTAATTGTAGTCTCGTCATAGTTTTTTCTCCAATATCAATATATTTTGCCCGTCGACGTAGTCGTAGCGCACGTCGTCGACCAAGCGTTTGGTCATATATACCCCCAATCCGCCCTCTTTGCGCTCCTCGGCGCTCAAGGTCACGTCGGGCTCTTTGGCGGCGAGAGGGTTGTAGGGTTTGCCGTGGTCTTGGAAGGTGATAGACAGCTTGTCCTCTATCCACTGCAGCTTGACAACGACGTCGCCCGCTTGCCGCCCCAGATAGGCGTAACTCGCGACGTTGACGAAGATCTCCTCCACCGCGACCCCCAACTGCATCAGCCACTTGGGGCTATCCGCTTTTTGAGAGGCAAACCCCTCCACAAAAGCGTTCACGTCGTCCAACTCTTTGGGATCGGCGGCAAACGTTCTCGTCTCACCGCCGCCTCCTTGATAACTCATACAAAGCATAGTCATATCGTCAAATTGGGGCGCTTCGCCCACAAACGCGCCCACTCGCGCTACAACGTCCTCGACAGTGGCTTGGGGAGTATTGCCCGCCAACGTCTTCAACGCCTCGAGGGTGGCGTCCAATCCAAACATCTTTTGCTCGCCGTCGGTGGCTTCGGGCACCCCGTCGGTGTAGAGGAACAACTTGTCTCCCCGCTTCATGGTAAACTCGAAGTTGGTGTATTTGACCCCCTCCATCGCGCCCACGATCACCCCGCGCTTGGCTTTGACGAACTCGGCGCTCCCGTCGGGATGGGTCAGGATGGGTTGGTCGTGTCCCGCGTTGGAAGCGATCACTTTGCCGGTGGATATCTCCACTATTCCCAACCATATCGTCACGAACATCTCGGCTTGGTTGTGCGAGCAGATGCGGTCGTTGACGAACGCCATTGCGTCCGCGGGACTTAATCCGCTCGTCACCCCCTCGTTGAGAAGGATCTTGGTGACCATCATAAACAGAGCCGCGGGCACGCCCTTACCCGACACGTCGCCGATCATCACGGCAAGGTGATCGGGATCGACCAAGAAAAAGTCGTAGAAGTCGCCTCCCACTTGCTTGGCGGGATTCATGATCCCGTACAAGTCGAACTCCTTGCGATCGGGAAACGCGGGGAACCGGGAGGGCAACGACCCTTCCTGTATTTGCTTGGCGATATCCAACTCCGCCCCGATCTTTTGTTTTTCGGCGATGGCGTCGGACAAGTGGTCGATGTACTCCAGAGTGGCGGTCTCCATCGTCGCCATGGCTTGCGCCAAAGCGGAGATCTCGGAGATACGGCTGATATTGCCATCCAAAGGCACGTCGGGAGCGCTGTTGTGGGTGGCAAAGCGCTGCGCTTCGTCCATGATGGTGCGGATGGGCTTGACGAATTGATCTTTGGCGATGAACACGTAAGCGGTGATGACGACCAACGCCAACAGCGCCGTCGTCACGCTGATGATGATCGCGTAACTATTGCCCCACTTGTGCAACAAGTCCATCGACTGCTGTACGCAGATGATCCCCGCCACCGTGCCGTCCTGCCGCTTTAGCGGGATAAGGCTGTTGATATGCGCGGGCGCCGAAGCGGTGCGTTCTCTCGTGACGGTCGCGCGCTCCAACTTTCCCTCCATCAGGTCTTGGTACACGCCCCAGTAGTCGGACGACTTTTGCTCCCAGACCGAGCCCAGTTCCCACGGGGTGTAGCCCGACCTATCGCTCGGACAGTTGATGATAGAGGTGTATTTGTGATAGTCGTACTCTTCCAAGGGGCGGATGATATAGACGATGTACACCCCTTGATTTTCGCAAAACTGCTTAAGCAGCGCGGTCTTTTGGGCATGCTCGTCCAATTTGTCGCCCGCAAGATACGCGTCCGCGTCCTCTCCGGTGACGAATTGGGTCACTGTGGTCGCGGTGGCAAAAGCGGACTCGTTGTAGCGGGTGGTCAAGGTATCGTTGAACTTGCTGTACCCGATCGCCGCCGTGATCACGCCGAAAATCACCAACAGGATCGTCGTCGACACCACGATATTGAAAACGAGCGAATTATGTATGCGCTTTGCCTTTGATTTTGCCATAACTTAGCCTCCCAATTTGCTGATGATCTCGGGCAGACGGAGCACAAGTTGATAAAAGCCCTCGAGGTAGCAGATGACAAAGCCGACCATACCCACGGTGGGGATGATCATATCGATAGACGAAGGCTTGTAGGTGCGTGTGTACGAAAACAGCATGATGAACGGTATCACCAAAAGCAGCACGAAAGACTGTCCGAACCCGAGCCGTTGGGCGAGATCCGCTCCCGACACCACCCCCTCGATGACGAGCGGACTCGTTTTTTCGATGACGGCGGCAACGACAAAATACAGTATGATATCCAATATGGCGACGACCAACAAAAAGACGGACGCCGAAATAGAGAAATGCAACGAATTGAGGTTGGTCTTAAGAAAGGCTTGATATTCCTCTCTGCTTTTGCCTCGGTGCAAAAACACCCTCTCGCGGTTTTTGATAAAGAACGACAACCCGATAAAAGTCAAAAAGGTCAAAGGCGCCTTGGTGGTCAGGAAGGGGAACACGTAAACGGGCACGTTGAGTTCGGGGTGCAATACGCACAGGTATTTGGCGACGAACGAACCCACCTCGTACAATACGGGCAAAATGGCAAGCAGGCGGAATAGTACCAGTTTTTTGCCCACGAACACTTTTTTGGGAGTGTAATTGACAAAAAAGGTAAACAGCGTGCAGACGAACAAATCGACGAAAATGTTGAACGCCATGTATCCCTTCCCGGAGAAAGACTTGAACAGAGTGCTTGCCGTCGCCGCCGCGTCCGTTCCCTCCGAGCCGTCGGCCATCATTTTGATAATGCCCAAAAGGTATCGCTGGTACAACAGCATAAACGCGCCGAACACGAGAAGCGCCATAAACGCGTAAGTCGCCAACAATCGCTGATAACCGTTTTTGGCGTTGATGATGACCGCGAAATTCGCCATCAAAAACAAAGGGACGGACAAGGTGCCGAATATCTGCAAAAAGACGACCAAGCCGCTAAACTTCATGAGTTTGGCGTCGAAGCGCATGCCCAAAGACAAGATCAAAGCGACCTGGGTGCCGATAATGGCAAGCCAGGCGAAAACGCGAAGATAACGATAAGACAACGGTCCGCGGTAGCGGATATCGTTTGCCAACGTGACCTCGTCGATCCGACGACGGCGTTTCCCTTTGCGTTTTTTCCCTTTGCGCCGGGTTTCGCCGTCCGCGGTCGTGTCGGCGGGGACTTCTCCCTCTTGCGTTACGACCGACTCGACGAGCTCCTCCTCTTGCACGCCGTTTGCGTCGTCCGAAGTATCGGCTGCCCCGTCCGTCTCGGACGCCGCATCGGACTCGGCGGGCAACTCCTTTGGGGTTTGCTCAATGAAGGCAGCTCCCTCGCCGTCTTGCGCAACCGCCGTCTCTTCATTCCCCGACGCTTCGTGATCCTGTCGGGAGTCGATCGAGGCGACCGAGACTGCATTTTGAGGGGTCACATCTTCTTCCTTATCCACAAAAACATCCTCGGCGGGAGCCAAGGGTGCTTTTGGGGTGTCGCTTGTTTGAGCGGGATCGACCCGTTCCGATTTACGTTTCATAAGCTATCCTTATGGCCGCCGCACCCAAAGGCAAAGGCGGCTCGTATGTCGTCAGGAATTGGTTTTGCGGACGTTTGCGCCGTAAATGGTCGTCCAGTCGTCGCGCATGGAGATGACGTGGAAGCCCTCGGCTTTCCATTGCTCGCCGAGCTTTTCGGCTTTGACGGTATTGCCGTAATCGCGCGCTTCGTCGTTGGCGATCAACATAAACACCGCGGCTTTGTAGCGGTTGCGGGTCACGGTGTAGCGGTGCATGCTGACGTCGCCCGAACTGTTGCCGAAAGACAACACGGGTTGCTTGTCGATCTCTTGCACGATCTGCAACACTTTGTTGGTTTTGAGGTTTTTGACAAGCAAGGTATCGGTGCGCAACACCTCGTCGCCACGGGCGAATTGATAATCGAGACTGTCCGCATCCCCTTGATCGGTCGCGCGGAGTTTGACGTCCATACCGATGATCTGCTCGTTGGGAATGTGGCAGGGCTCGCTTGCCAAGGCGCGGCAGATAAAGCGATCCGAACCCGAAACGATGTAGGTCTTAAACCCGTTTTGTTGCAAGTAGTCGATGACCTCGAGCATGGGCTGATAAAACGCCGAGCCGTAGGTCATGCCCGCAAACCCCTCGGGAGTCTTTTTGAGGAAGTCGGCAACGTAAGCCTCGAAGTCCTTGACGCTCATCCCCTCAAAAGCTTTGGCTTGCGCCAAGGCGTGTTGCATCGCCATATCCGAGGGATAGCTCCAATCGTGCTTGCTGTCGCGAATGAGTTGCGCCACTCTCTTCACCTCTTCGGGAGCCTCGTAGTTAGGATCGTCCAACCCGCGGTACTCGAGGAGCAAATACTCCAAATAGGTGGGGAACAATTCCCCGTACAGGGTGCCGTCCATATCGAACACGGCGATACGATCTTCCACGGGGATAAAGGTGTCCGCATTGTTGTCTGTCACCGATGCGACGTATTGTTTGAGTGCGGAGAGAGAGGAACAATCGTTCCAATAATGAAAGCGATACTCGCTCTCCTCTTGTTTGCACCCCACGAAGGCGCAAGACGCCAAGACGACCGCCAGTACCAAAACGGCGATCACGAGGGAAGTCAATTTGCTTGCGTTGATTTTGCGATCATTCATAAAACACCTCGACATAAGGACGCCCGCTGATCAAGCGGAGCGTCGAATATTCGTTATTTGAGCATTTTGCGACCTTTGTTGAGCAGGTCGAGGTAGTAGAGATAAGCGACGATCGACACCAAAGAGGTGGCGATGGAAGCGACCATACCGATGAGCCCGAGGACTTGGGCGGCACTTTCGTTGTTGACCAGACCCAACACCGCGCCCAGTAAATGCAACACGAATGCGGCGATGTACAAGCCGAGGATCAGTTTGAGATTGCGCACGCCGTGATCGCGCACCTTGTCGTCCCCCACCGTCTCGGCAAGAGAAATGATACCGGTAATGACGAAGAAGGTCACAAAGATCTTGCACAGTTCGCCGACGGCGTTGCAGATGGGAGTATACGCGCCCAATTTGACCGATTGCAGAATGGTGCCGACCAAAGACGCCAAGATGCCCAACAAAATGCAGGCGAGCGCCTTGGTAAAACGAGGTTCGTCCTTGCCCGCTTGGGAAGTGCCCACCAGTTGCAGGATAAACGCGACGAATGCCAAAACGCCCATAACGATCGCCAAAACGCCGGCGGCAGACAGTACGGCGTCGTTGGACACGCCGAAGAAGGTCATCACCGCGGTGACGGCGACCAAGATGGCCGTGCAAACGGAGATCATCTCCGCGGCAAAAATGTTGGTAATGCCTTTGTAAGCTTTTTCAAATTGCATAGTCTATCTCCTTTTGTTGTCAAGGATTTAACGACTGCTCGACGAAGAAGACGAGGAATTGCCTTGCACTTTGGCGACGATCTGCAAGATCTTGAGGATGAGTTGCAAAAACTCGAGGATCAGATCGTTGATATATTGGATGTTGTACAACTTGAACAGTTGTTTCATCATGTCGATCTCTTCGTCGGTCGCCATATTCTCCTCTTTGAGGATCTTGCAAGCGCGCGCTTGCGCCTTGACCTCGGTCTTGAGGGTCATGATAGACAGCACGAAGGACACGACGTAGAACGCCAGACCCAACGCCGCCGAAATGACGGTCACGACGCCCGAGAAGTTGAAGAAGATCAAGTCGATGATGACGCCCACGCCGATCAAAGGGATAAAGGCGAAGGGTCCCAAGTACATCAAAGGGGTGAGAACGACGCGGGTGCGCATATCCTTGTCCCCTTCCTTATCCAAGATCGCCAAAGCCGATTTTTCGGCGCCTATCGCCAGCGAGGTAATGGACGGCTTGCGGGTCGTCAATCTTCTCAAACGGACTTTTTTGAAGTAGTGGGAGTAGCTGTTGCCGAAAAGCATGGAGCCCACGACCGACACTTTGATCTTTTGCAGGCCGTTTTGGTCGAGGATGCGTCTTGCCGCTTGCTCGCCCGTCAAGCCGCGGGAGTTTTGGCGACGATTGTACACCATGTACTTGATCGACAACCAAATGGAGATGACGATCGACACGGCGGCGACTGCCGCGATCAAACAAGCGACGATAAAGATCGCCCATTGCAGCGCGGGAGACACGTTTTCGAACTGCTCTACGTTTTCAAATAAAGGCATATCCGATACCCTCCGTAAATATAATATATTATATTGTAACACATACCCGCATAGGTTTGCATAGTGTTTTGAACAAAAAACCACCAAATTATCTTTTTTTGTTCCCGACTCAGGCGTTTTCCGAAATTATGGCAAAGCGGTTTGACTTTATGAGTCCTTTGTCGCTACAATAGAACCGCGGATACTCTTTTGTCTTTGGAGATAGGATCGGACATGATTACTTTCTTTGTTGCGTTGGTATTGCTGGTAGTGGGCTATTTCGTCTATAGCCGCGTGAGTGAAAAGATCTTTGCGATCGACTCTCGTCCCACGCCCGCCGTCGCTCATCCCGACGGCGTGGACATCACCCCTTTGCCCAAATGGAAAGCGTTTTTGATCGAACTTCTTAACATCGCGGGCACAGGTCCTATTTTCGGCGCGATCAGCGGCGCGCTCTTTGGACCCGTCGTCTTTTTGTGGATCGTGCTGGGCTGTATCTTGGGCGGCGCGGTACACGACTATTTTTCGGGTATGATCTCCTCCCGCAACGGCGGGCAGTCCATCGTCAAGTTGTCTGGGCGTTATCTCGGCAAGGCGGCGGAAGTGGTCATGCGTATCTTTTCGGTCATTTTGCTCATTTTGGTGACCGCGGTATTCGTGGTCTCCCCCTCTACGCTGCTCGAATCGCTGACAGGCGGCAAGGTCTTTGCCTGGATATGGATGATCGTTATCCTCGTGTACTACCTCGTCAGTACCCTCGTGCCCATCGACAAAGTGATCGGCAAACTCTACCCCGTCTTCGGGGTCGTCCTCATTACCATGGCGGTGGCGGTCATCGTCGGTATCATGGTCAAATCGGATCGTTACCCCATGTTGGAGTTGATCGGCAACTTCCGCGACTTTTCGGCGGCTAACGGCGACCTGCCTTGGTGGCCGTTTATGATGACCACGGTGGCATGCGGTGCGGTCAGCGGCTTCCACGCCACCCAATCCCCCATGATCGCCAAGTGCATCAAGAGCGAAAAAGACGGCCGTCAGGTCTTTTACGGCGCGATGGTCGCCGAAGGGGTGATCGCCCTCATCTGGGCGGCGGCGGCAATGGCTTACTTCCGCGTGGATACGGCGGACGGTTGGAGCGCCTTAGCCGCGATCGGCGGCAACTCCACCTCGGTCGATCAAATCGCGCGCGGGGTGCTGGGCAAAGTGGGTACCGTCCTTGCCATCGTGGGGGTCGTCATCTGCCCCGTCACCAGCGGCGACACCGCATTGAGAAGCGCGCGTTTGATCGTGGGCGAGGTGTTCAAACTCGATCAAAAGAAGATCGTCAATCGCCTCATCCTCACCGTCCCCTTGTTCGCCGTCGTGATCGGCATCAGTATCTGGAACTTTATGGATCCCCACAATTTCAACTTGCTTTGGCATTGGTTCGCTTGGGCAAATCAATTTTTGGCGGCGATCTGCCTGTGGGTTTGCACGGGTTATTTGCTCAAAACCCATCTTAACAAGTACTCGTCCTTATTTACGGCTGTCCCCGCTGTATTTATGACGGTGGTGGTCGTGACCTATTTGTTTGCCGAGCCCGAGATCGCGTTGGGGCGCGTTGTCCCCTACCCTATCGCTTTGATCGTGGGCGGATGCGTCACGCTTGTCCCCGCGATCTACTACCTTTACAGGCTGTTTAGCCGTAGCGTGCTTATCGAGCCGGCGGACCTTCCGCCCGAACGCCCCGACGAAACGACGACGGTGCAAAACCCATAAAGGCGAGCCGTCTTGATCCCACCATATCTGGCGATAAAAATGAGGCAAACCGCAAAATGTAGCGATTTGCCTTTTTGTTTTGACATGAGATCTCGTCTTACTTGTTGTCGGTTTGATCTTCCCAATCGGACATATCGGGCAAGTCGATATGAGCGTTGCCGTAGACGATCGTCGCTGTGTACGTTAGGGTATGCTTGCCACCGTCTTGGTAGACGATCTCGGCCGTATAATCGATACTGGTGACGAGTCCGTTGCGAGAGATGGCGATCAGTTTGATCGACTCCTCGCCCTTTCCCGCCTCAAAGACCAGCGATTTTACTTCGTCGTCGGTATCGTCTTGGATCTTTTGGATCGTACATTGATACGAAGCGTCCTGAGGCAACATATCGACTTCGTCCATCTCGGGCATAAACACGGTAAAATAGTTGCGATATCCGCTCCCGTCCTCTTGATAGGCGTTGCCCTCGTCGGACTCTAACCCCGTCATATACTTGCCATCTTTGACAAAGGCAAACAATTTGAGCACCTCACGATCGATGACGCACTTGTCCCCGTCGACGGTTTGAACAAAACTTCTTTCGTCGTCCTCGTCAAAACGTGTCCTTGCGGTCGCCACCAAATTGGTGCTTTTGAGCGACTCGGCAAAAAACTTTTCGTACGCTTTGAACGACGCTTCTTCTCCCTTGACGGTTTCCGCGTCCTTGTTGTGCCAATCGGACATATCGGGCAACTCGATATGAGCGGTGCCGTAGACAAAGGTCAGGGTCTCTTTTTCGGTGACAGGCTCGGTCGAGTCGGCGGGAACGTAGGTGGACGTCGAGACGTAGCCGGTCACCAGACCGTCTTTCGCCGTAGCGGTCACTTCCAACTTTTCAACTCCCATGCTCGCCGTAAAGGTCAACGTGGCGTTCGCCTCGCCGGTGGCGCCTTTGGTGCCGACCTTGCCATTGACCGTCGTCTTGATCTCGCAGTGATATTGGACGTCGTCTTCGTCGATGACTACGTCAAAACATTCGGCATAAGCATAGCGGTTTTGGTCGTAGGCGTCCTTATCCTCGGAGTAACGACCGCCGTCTTTGCCGACCACAGCCGACATGTATTTACCGTCTTGGACATAATAATAAAGACTGATACCGTCCGTTTGGATCCAGCTTTTGTCCCCGTCGATGGTTTCGACGATGGTGGTGTCGTCCTCTCCGTACGTATACACGGTGGTGACTATCTGATTGGTATTGGCGAGGGTGTCCTCCACAAAGCCGTTAAACAGCGCCATGGCGTCCTCTTTGCCGTCGGCGGTCTCTTCAAAATTGCCGCTGCCGTCAAACTCGAAATGGCATCCGACAAGCGCGAACGAACACGCAAGGATGGCGACGATCGCGATCAAAGCGACCAAATACTTCGACCGTTTCATAGTATCCTCCTTAAGTTCTTATATCGATATTGTATCGCTTTTTCTTTGCCACTGTCAAACGGTCGTGGGCTAATCGACTGCTCCGCTATCTCTCCAAGTTACAAAAATAACCGATTATATATTCCGTTCGCGTTGCTCCCGACCACGCAAGGTTCACCATGGCAAAGCTCAATATGTTGTTATTGTGTAATCACGATATATCTATATGTAGTATATCGATCGCAAAAACGCAGCGGTTTTGTCATCAAATCATTTTAATATTTTTGGCAAAGTATGCCAAACTATGTTCGCCAGTAGAACAAATCGCATATCTTGTTCCGCAAAACAAAAAGACCACAACATATTGTGGTCTTTTTGGCGTTCGTGGGCGGATTCGAACCGCCGGCGTTCCGCTTAGGAGCCATCGTAAACCCTCAAAATATCGTTTTTTCGGTGCAATTTCGTGCAAAAAGTGCGTTTTTTGCATTATTTTACTCGCATTTTCGTCATTTTTGACTGTTTTGCGCTCTATCTTTTATGCCATTTTCTGTTTTTCGTTCAAAAAGTATGCCAAAAGTATGCCAATTTTAGGACTTGATTATTAATGTTTGGCAGTAAAATACAACGCTTTTTTCATTTTCTCCCTCCTTTCGGTTTCTCTGCCTTTCGGTCGGTCATTGTATCACAGTTCTCGGAAAGGTAAATGGGACGGGATGGGTGGTATTGGTAAAGATAGGTTAGTTTTGTGATATGAGTGTTTTTTCATGATTACAACAAATAAAGGAAATAGAGGTAGTGGCTATGCTGCTACCTTTTTTTGTTGCGCCCATTGACCTTTTATGGCTAATTTACAAGAACTGCAAAAGTATTTGGGCTTTCAATTCAGCACGGGGAGTTACACGGGCGAAGACTACAAGATATTTCAAAACAAGTATATCAACTACCTGCGGACGTTGGCTAAAAAGAACGGTTGGGAACTGGTGAACGTAGGACGCGGTCACTACTGTTTCTCCGCTTTTTTCAAAGAGGGTGAGAAGTATGTATATATCTCTATCCCCGATGTGCGATTCTGGCACGATGACTGGTATCTCGACATCCTGCTGCGTAACGCCCACCACGTTAAGGACTATCGCGGATGCCGCAATTATCGCACGGACTTGGAAGACCTTGCCGCTGAGGTACGAAGGCTGTTTGGCATATGGGAAGATGAAACGGCCGAATGGAGCTAAAGATGAAACCCAACGAACACGACCCCAGAGGGTATAAGGTGGTGTACTTCGACGAGCGGTACGAGGTCTACGTCACCTGCTTCAATTCCTATCGGTACAAACAAGCCAAGTTGTACAAGGATATGCGTACCGCCAATGAACAGCGATGGGGGAAACGCCCCAGGTATTACATCTTGCCAATGCGCAAGAAAGACAGAGAGATATGGAAGAAGACGCCCTTTTGAGGACGCCTTTTTTCAAATACATTACAAAGGAGGTAACGAGACGAAATGAAACGATTGAAACTAACGGCGGTAGGTCCCGAGATGGAGAGACTGAAAGCCTATCTGGAAGAGAACGCCAGCGACGAATTGGCAGAGAAGATAGAGAACGGCACACCATACGAGCAAGACGGGGTGCAACTTATCAATAGAAAAGATCTGCCGGACTGCATGGCGTATATCACCAAGCAAGCTGAGGAAATGGCAAAGAAGAAGCAACAGACGGGAGCGGTAGCCCTATGCGTGGATGGAGCCGTCATTATCGAATGGCTGATGCACTACTTTGAGGAAGACGACATCGTGGGTGTGCTGTATAACTTGGACGGTACCCAATACAAACCCACACCGAAGACAATCCCGAAACCGACCATTCCGACTGCTATACCGACGTATACGCCGCCACCTAAACCCGCATCACCGCAGCAGTCCATGTTTGACCTGTTCGATATGTCGGGCAAGCAGGAGAACGAGGAAACGCCCGCAGTTGCGGACGAGCAACCCAAGGAAGAACCCGTGGTTGAAGGCGCCCCTATCGAGGAAGAAGCAATAGAGGAACCTGCTCCCGTGGTAGAGTCTACCTCGTCCCGGAAGAACTCCGTCAGCGGGCTGTTTACACAGTATCTCGACTACAAGGATTGCTACCCCGATACCATCGTGGCGATGCGCATAGGGGACTTCTACGAGATATTCGGGGATGATGCCGTGACGGTCGCCAACAGGCTGGAACTCACCCTAACAAGCAGGGACGTTGGGCTGGAAAACCGTATACCGTTGGTGGGGTTTCCGTATCACGCCGCAGATATCTACTTCAAAAAGGTAGCCGAGATACGGGTTTTGGTGGTCGTGGAAGGAGACGGCGAGATACGAGCATTTGGGCAAGACAATACGCCCATTGACACGGAAACGGGAGAGGTGGCGCCCAAACCTCTATTTGATGACGAGACCTTTATCAAGATGATACGGATTTTGGACAAAGTGGAGGTGAGATAGTTATGTTGTACGCGAAAGATATCAAGCCTATTCCCCAATACATCGAGAAGAAGATACGCGCCTTGGATATAAAAATGCACGAGCAAAACGCGCATACCCGTTTCTATGCCTATCTCACCGAGCAGAAAGGGGTACTAGTCAAGGTATCGGTGGCGGTTAAGACGTATAAGAAGCAGTGGCACTGCAAGCAAGTTGCTGTACACGGTCTGCACGAAGAACGATGCCTTGCTAAAGATATTTGTTGTTCATATGCAGGCGGGTTCTTTGCGGACTGGCACGAAGAGTTGGGCGTAAATAACTACTATATGGACCACTCTTGGACAGACGAGCCGAACAGGCTTTGGAATCCGTGGGCGCCCATCGTGAATATCGGCTATCTTGCGCGATATCCACAGTATCGGTACAGCGGCTACGATAAAGCAGACCACCGATTCATGCTGCAATTCCTGATGCGATACGAGGAATACCCTCAAATCGAATACCTAATGAAACTGGGGCTTACCGAACTGTGGACGAGCAAGAGGATATGCACAATGCTTGCAAAAGATAAAGCGTTCCGTAAATGGATAGTCTCCCACCGGGAAGCGTTGACGCTGAATTACTACAACGCCACGGTCATTATCAACGCCTATCGCCGAGGACGCTCTCTAAAAGAGCAACGAGTGATAGAGAACTCATTGCAGGAGATACGCTCAAGAGACCACAAAGGGGTATGCCAGGCATTCCGAGGGGAAGCAGAACAGTTAAAGTTACTACGCTATTTGCGCAAGTCTTTCAGGAGCGTTGCTACCTATATGGACTACTACCGCGCTTGCGTGGACTTGGGATTGGGTATGGGCGATACCAAGAACAGGTACCCGCACGACTTTGATTTTTGGCACGACACCCGTATAGCGGAACGCAAATCCAAGGAAGCCGAGATAGACGCCGCCAAGCGCAAGGCATTATACGAGCAATACGCTACTGCCATTGCAAAGTATCTCTCTCTTGAACGCCTGAATACCGAGGGCTACGTCGTGTTGATTGCGCACTCCCCCGCAGACCTTATCAAGGAAGGGGACGCACTTCATCACTGCGTAGGCAGAATGGGTTACGACCAAAAGGTAGTGGACGGCAAAAGCCTGATCTTCTTCGTGCGACGTGCGGACAAGCAAGACGAGCCGTTCGTCACGATGGAATACAGTTTGCTTACACATAAGGTGGTGCAGCTGTACGGAGACCACAATAGCAAGCCCGAACAAGCATTGCAAACCTATATCCAAAAGAAATGGCTGCAGTATGCCAATAGACAACTCAAACAAATCGCGGCATAGGAGGAATTATGAGCAATTATTTCAGAATCACAGCGTATCACAAAGACTTGGACGCCTGCTGCATTATAGACAGTAACGGAATGTTCGAGAAACAGTTTCAATTCACCTACTACTTGTACGAACGAGGCTTCGAAATCGTGGAGGTAGGGGACGCAGACAAGTTTATGGACGTCAACATCAAGAAAACGGACGTGAATACCGAAAAAATGATACTGCGCGCCTTTATGCACGGCAGACCGGTGGAAACGACCGCAACCGTGAGGGGTGTAACGTATCGCGCCATCATGGTGGAAGACAAGGTTTATATTCCAAATAGATACGCAACGATATAAGCAACAAATACGAACGGAGCCGAGGGCAAAACGCTCTCGGCTTTTACTATACAAAAGGAGGTAATTATGAAAAGCAAATTCGACATTTATCAAGACATCACAGACCGCATCATCGCCAAGTTGCAACAGGGTGAGATACCGTGGAACAAACCATGGGTGTGTAGCGGCGCAAGAGTGGACGCGGGCACATCGAAACAGGTTGCCTTTAACCGCGTGACCAAACGGGCGTACAGCCTGCTGAACCAACTGACCTTGCGGCGGGTTGGCTAATATGCATCCTTCAAGCAATGGACGGAGTTGGGCGGGCATATCCGCAAAGGGGCGAAAGGCGAAATCGTGGTTTTCTACAAATGGCAGACGTACAAAGTGCCCACCGATAAGAAAGACGAAGACGATGACGAAAAGAAATGGAAGTTGAAAGAGATACCCATTCTCAAATACTACGTCGTGTTCCATATCGAAGACGTAGAGGGGGTGGAACCGCTTGCCAATGATGAGTTCAAAGGTGACGTCCAACGCTTTGACGATGACGTCGATGCGGAAGGCGTGATGGAGGACTATCTCACCCGTGAGCATATCCCCTTGACCTACGAGGGCAACCGCGCATTCTACCGCCCTTCCACCGACGAGATCTACCTGCCCGAAAAGTTCAAGTTCGGACGTAACGGCGCAGAGTTTTATTCCACCGCTTTTCACGAAATGGTACACTCCACCGGCGCCGATAAAAGACTACACCGCGAATTCGGTATGTTCGGCGATGGGGTGTATAGCAAAGAGGAGTTGGTCGCGGAAATCGGCGCCAGTTCTATCCTCTACGTGTTGGGGATAGAGACCGAGCGCACCTTCCAAAACTCCACCGCCTATATTCAGTCATGGCTGAAGGCACTCCGCAACGACAACAAGATGGTGGTGTCCGCAGCCGCAAGAGCCGATAAAGCCGTGCGGCTGATACTCAACTACAAAGAGGAGGATACCGACGCGGCGTAAGACAACAAAATATGGTAGCCGGGAGTATACCACTCTCGACTATTTTCATGGTATCGTCGAGAAATATTGACAAAAGGGGAAGGAATTGTCTATAATAAAGGTGCCAAACTCGTATTTGCGGTTTCGCCGCAATGCGTCAACAAATACGCTAATCAAGCGTCATATATTCACTGTAGAGAAGGGCAAAATATGGTAGGAACCCCTATCGTGTTTACCCTCCCTTCTTTGCGGTTTATCCGTGACGCTTGGTTGACGTAAACGAGTTTGGCGACTTATGCGATAGGGGTACTGCATTTGCCGCTTTCGCAAGAAGGCGGCATCTTATTAATATAACATCTTTGAATGCCGCAACCACACGGATGGAGGCGGCTTTTTGTTTGGGTATGAGCGATAGAAGTTGTTGCTTTTTCGGACACCGAGAGATAGAAATAATGGACGAATTGGTCACAAGACTTCGCGCCGAAATCGAATCATTGATACAAAACGGAGTAACCCGCTTTCTATTCGGTTCGCGCAGCGAATTCGACGCTTTATGCCATAACGTAGTAACTGAATTGAAACAAACATACCCCGCGATAATACGAGTTGCATATGATACCAAAAGCGAAAGTTCCATCTTGGAAGAAGACCGCGAAGAAGCCGAAAAAGGGTTCACCAAACTGTTCAACAGAGACATCCATCTCGCTGGATACGAGGAAGTCCGCAAACCCGACGTCGTCTATGTCAGCGGGAAAGCGAGTTATATCGAGCGCAACCAAGTCATGATAGACGACAGCGATATATGTATCGTCTACTACGACGAAACCTACACGCCCAAACAACGGCAGATTTCTCATAAAAGCGTTGGGGGTATTTGGACAAGTCCAAATAGCGGAACCGCCATTGCCTATCAATACGCCAATAGAAAAGGAAGGCAGATTATAAACCTTTACTGCCCGCATGGTACAAATTCAACAAACTGAAACGCGCTCTATTCTTCCTCTTTTTCAATAGGTATCGTCACGGTGACGCGGGTGCCGCCGCCTTCCCGAGAAGAAATGGTGAGAGTGCCGTGGCACATCATTTCAAGACGCTCGCGGATGTTATTCAAAGCAGTATGCGGTTCGTTGTCTTCCGTGGGCTTAAAGCCGGGGCCGTCGTCTTCGACGATGATCTCGATCGCCG
>CADBTQ010000013.1 GCA_902797685.1 uncultured Eubacteriales bacterium
GGCTTGTACCGACTGTACCTCGAGATGAAAGGGGTGTAGTCAAAGAGAGGCATTTCGCTCAAAATTGCGTCAAGCGGACCGATACCGCTTGACACTTTTTTTATAATAGATTATCATAGATACAGTACCTATAACGGAGAATGATATGTACGACAAAGTAGATTCAACATTGGATTTTTGCAAGAGAGAACAAGAAGTCATCGAGTTTTGGAAACAAAACGACGTTTTTGCCAAGAGCGTTAAGCAAAACGAAGGCAATCCCGAGTACGGATTTTTCGACGGTCCTCCCACCGCCAACGGCAGACCCCACATCGGGCATATTTTGACCCGCGTCATGAAGGATATCATCCCTCGCTACCGCACCATGAAAGGGTACCACGTCCTGCGCAAAGCGGGCTGGGACACCCACGGTTTGCCCGTGGAGTTGGAAGTGGAAAAAGCGTTGGGCTTAGACGGCAAACAGGATATCGAAAAGTACGGTATCGAGGCGTTTATCAAACAATGCAAAGAGAGCGTTTGGAAGTATAAGTCCGAATGGGAAAAGATGAGCGAGCGCGTGGGTTACTGGGCGGATATGGAACACCCCTACGTCACCTACGACGACAACTATATCGAGTCGGTATGGTGGGCGGTCAAGCAGATCGACGACAAGGGTATGCTGTACAAAGGGCACAAGATCGTGCCTTATTGCCCCCGTTGCGGTACGGCTATCTCCTCGCACGAAGTGGCGCAAGGCTACAAGGACGTGGAAGATCGCACCGTGTACGTCAAGTTTGCCGTCATTGGGGAGCCCGACACCTATTTCGTCGCCTGGACGACCACCCCTTGGACTCTACCCAGCAACGTGGCTTTGTGTATGAATCCCGACTTCGATTACGTCAAGATCAAGGTCGAAGACAGTTGCTATATCTTGGCGGCGGGTTTGGTCAATACCCTGTTTGCCGAGGGTAGTTACGAAGTGATCGACACCCGCAAGGGCAAAGATTACGTCGGCACTCATTACGAGCCCTTGTTCCCCTATTATCACGGGGAGCAAGACGCTTTCTTCGTCACCAACGCCGACTACGTGACCTTAGACGACGGCACGGGTATCGTGCATATCGCTCCCGCTTTCGGCGAGGATGACAGCAAGGTGGGGCAGGCGTATCATTTGCCTTTCGTCCAATACGTGGACGATCGCGGTTTGATGACCGCCGATACCGAGTATCAAGGGATGTTCGTCAAAGACGCGGACAAAGCGATCATTCGCGATCTCAAAGCCCGCGGTCAACTGCTCAAAGAAAAATTGCACACCCACAGCTATCCCTTCTGTTGGCGTTGCGACACCCCGCTCATTTACTTCGCTCGTGGCGGTTGGTTTGTCAAGATGTCCGCCAAGAGGGAAGAATTGGTCCGCAACAACAACACCATCAACTGGATGCCCGCTACCATCGGTACGGGGCGTATGGGCAACTTCCTCGCCAACAACATCGACTGGGCTGTCAGCCGCGAGCGCTATTGGGGTACGCCCCTGCCCGTATGGGTCTGCGATCAGTGCGGCAAAAAGCACGTCGTGGGCAGTCGGGAAGAGTTGCGCACTTTGGGCGGATTGGATCACGATATCGAGTTGCATCGCCCCTACGTGGACGAGGTCAAATGGGCGTGCGAATGCGGCGGCACGATGCGCCGCGTCAAAGAGGTGATGGATTGTTGGTTCGATTCGGGCTCCATGCCTTTCGCCCAACTCCATTATCCGTTTGAAAACGCCGATCAGTTCGCCAAGACGTTCCCCACCGATTTTATCAGCGAGGCGGTCGATCAGACCCGCGGTTGGTTCTACGTTTTGGAAGCCATTTCAACCGTTTTGTTTGACAAAGCGCCCTTCCGCAACTGTATCGTGTTGGGACACGTCTGCGACAAAGACGGGATCAAGATGAGCAAACACAAAGGCAACGTTGTGGATCCTTGGTCTGTGCTTGACAAGCAAGGCGCGGACGCGGTCAGATGGTATTTCTATACCGCCAGCAGTCCTTGGTTGCCCTCTCGTTTCCACGCCGACAACGTCAGCGAGTCCCAACGCAAGTTTATGGGCACTTTGTGGAACACGTACGCCTTTTTCGTTCTGTATGCGGATATCGACAAGTTCGATCCCACCAAGCACAAGTTGGACGGCTGCAAACTCAGCCAAATGGACAAGTGGATCTTGTCGGGTCTCAATACCTTGATCGCCAAGGTGGACGACGACTTGCAAAACTATCGTATCACCGAGAGTTCCCGCTCCATTCAGGACTTCGTGGATCAACTCTCCAACTGGTACGTGCGCCGCAGCCGCGACCGCTTCTGGGGCAAGGATATGACCGAGGACAAAGAGGCGGCGTATTGCACCTTGTACCACGTGTTGGTCACCCTCGCCAAATTGCTCGCTCCTTTTACCCCCTTTATGGCGGAGAGCATTTACCGCAATTTGGTCGTCAATTTCGATAAGACCGCGCCCATCAGCGTGCATCTTTGCCGTTATCCCGTTTCGGACGCTCGCTTTATCGACCGCGACCTCGAAGAGGATATGGCGTTCGTTACCGACGTGGTGATGTTGGGGCGCGCTTGCCGCAACAAGAGCAATATCAAAAACCGTCAGCCCTTGCGCAGCGTATTCGTATCCACCGATTATCAATGCCACTACGAGGGGATGCTCGACATCGCCAAAGAGGAACTCAACGTCAAAGAGGTCATATTGGTGGACGAGGGCAGCGACCTCGTGCGCTACGAGATCAAACCTCAACTAAAGACACTAGGACCCCGCTACGGCAAAAACCTCGGCTTGGTGCGCAAGTATTTGCAAGAGTCGGGCAAGAGCCTGATCGCCGCGGTGGCGGACGGCAAAACCTTCGAGACCGATTACGAGGGCTTGCACCTCGAATTGACCGAGGGGGACTTGATCGTCAATACGTCCAGTTTGCCCGGTTACGTTGCCGAAAGCGACGAACGATTGACCGTGGTACTCGATACCAATATCGACCAAGACTTGATCGCCGAGGGGATCGTGCGGGAAGTGATCAGCAAGGTGCAAAACCTCCGCAAGGAAGCGGGCTTTGAAGTCGTCAATCATATCGCGTTGGCGATCATCGCGCCCGAGGATATCGCCGATTGTTTGGACGACGCCGACTTTGCCGGCTCGGTACTTGCCGATTACAGCAACGTATGCACCGAGGACGAAGCCAAAGACAACGACGCCGTGCAAGCGTTGCTCAAAGAAGGCTTCGTGCGCGAGTTGGACATCAACGGTCAAGCGGTCACCGCCGCCGTCAAAGTGCTATGAGGCAAGCGGGGGATTGGAAAGATTACGAAGTGATCGCCACGGGTGACGGTCAAAAGTTGGAGAGGTGGGGCAAAGTGTACCTTCTTCGTCCCGACCCCCAAGTGATTTGGCACGCCAAACAACCCTTGGAGAGGTATCCCTCTCTCAACGCTCGCTACGTTGCCGAGCAACGCGTCGGCGAAAAGTGGGAGATGATCAAACCCGTGCCCGAGACCTGGTACGTCGAGTGGAACGGACTCAAGTTTGGGCTCAAATTGATGAAAGGCTTCAAGCACACGGGACTATTCCCCGAGCAAGCCGCCAACTGGAAAGAGATGATGCGCCTGATCGAAGAGGCTCATCGTCCCGTCAACGTCCTCAATTTGTTTGCCTACACGGGCGGAGCGTCCCTTGCCTGTCTCAAAGCGGGCGCGTCCGTCACTCACGTAGACGCCGCTACCGCGATGGTGGCAAGGGCGAAGGAAAACGCCGCGTTGAGCGGGCTTGCGGATCGTCCCTGTCGCTATATCATCGACGATTGCGCCAAATTCGTGCAAAGGGAGATCCGTCGCGGCAAAAAATACGACGCAATTATTATGGATCCGCCCAGCTTCGGGAGAGGCCCCAACGGCGAGTTGTGGAAGATCGAGCAATCTTTGGACGATCTGCTCGCTTTGACCAAAGGCGTATTGAGCGATAGACCGCTGTTCTATCTCATCAATTCGTACACCACGGGGCTGCAACCCACCGTGATCAAAAATCTGCTTACTCTGCATTTCGGTGACTTGGGCGGGGAAGCGACAGCTTACGAAGTCACGCTACCTACCAAAGAAGGGATCGACCTGCCCTGCGGGTGCAGTGGTCTCATGACCTTTTAACTATGGATTTTGACTATCGCAATCTCAATATCGTCTACGAAGACAATCATCTGCTTGTCGTTGTCAAGCCCCAAAACGTGCCCTCGCAAGGGGATGAATCGGGCGACAAGGATATGCTGACTTTGCTCAAAGAATACTTAGCGGACAAGTACGACAAAAAAGGCAACGTCTATTTGGGCTTGGTCCACCGCTTGGATCGTCCCACGGGCGGCGTGATGGTGTTTGCCAAGACGAGCAAATGCGCCGAACGGTTGAGCGAAAGTTTGCAGAACGGGGAGATGGAAAAGAAATATCTCGCCGTGGTCCAAGGGGAGTTGCCCGCCAAAAACGGTAGACTTGACAACTATCTCTACAAGTACAGCACCCTCAATATCGTCAAAGTCGTGCCCCCCGCCACCGAGGGCGCCAAGAGGGCGGTGTTGGACTACAAGTCTATCGCCGTCAAAGACGGTCAAAGCTTGGTGCAGATCAAGTTGTACACGGGTCGTAGCCATCAGATCCGCGCGCAGATGTCGTTTATCGGCAATCCCTTAGTTGGCGACGCCAAATACGGCGCGATTAAGAGCAAAAACCCCACCCCCTTGGCTCTTTGGGCATACGAACTCCGTTTTCCGCATCCCATCTCCAAGGAATCCATGGTGTTCCGCGTCTATCCCGACGTGGAGATCGCGCCCTGGAACGCGTTCGACGTGGATTCGCTTTTGCGCATCACCATCAACGACTGATCGTATTTTGCTTATCACGGGCGAGTTCGGCTCGCCCTTTTCTTTTGTTTGGCATAGGGTAAGACCCAAGTCTTTTCCGCTCAATTATTAATTTTGTCTAAACCCTATTGAAAAGAGAAGCAAAGTGTGATATACTACGTTTGTACCTGCGATGTACGAGAAACGACTTTGTCACAATCCCAAAATCAATTTAGGGAGGGCAAAACGAGCCGTTCCCGATGTCAGGCCTCAGTAATTTGTCATTAGACAGCAGGGGAAGGCAGACGGACGGGATAGCCCACCCACCTGCCAAAAGCGGGTTTTGTCAGTTGTGGATACGGCATTGTGGATACATCCAATTAGGGTCGCTCCTTGGCGACCCGTATTTTTTGGAAAAAGTAGATTTTTTTGAGTTTTTTGCCGTCATTTAGTTGCCAAAACGGGCGGTAGATGATATGATAGTAGCGTAATCACCGATATGCCTCGTTGATCAAGCGGTTAAGATGTAGCCCTCTCAAGGCTGAAACGGGGGGTCGATTCCCCTACGAGGTACCACCAAACGCATGGGTTTGTTATCGAACGAGCCTGTGTGTTTTTTATATACTGGGTCTTATAAAGTAGGCGTAATAGGTCAAAACTATGTGAGAAAGAGAGTTTGTTGCATATACTGTAACAAACGAAGGAGAAACCACATGGTCAAAAGAGGAGAGGTATATTACGCGGATCTAAGTCCCGTCGTCGGCAGCGAGCAAGGGGGCGTGCGGCCCGTTTTGATCGTTCAAAACGATATCGGCAACCGATATTCCCCCACCGTCATCGCCGCCGCCATCACCAGTCGGCAGACAAAATCCCGCTTGCCCACCCACATCGACGTACCGTCGGGGGAGACGGGATTGGAGAAAGACTCGGTCGTGTTGTTGGAGCAGATACGTACCCTCGACAAAAGGCGGCTCAAAGACAAGATAGGCGAGCTTAGCGAAGACGAGATGGCAAAGATCAACGAGGGCTTGCTCATATCATTGGGATTTTACACAACTTAATCGATCAAACTGTCGGCGGTTTTTCACCTTTTGGGTATTGAAAACCGCCTTTTTTTATGTTACAATAAAATGAACAACGTTTTGAGGTGTGTATATGATTGATTATTCTATGAAAGATCTACTGCGTACCAGCATTGCCAACAATGCTTCCGATCTGCACGTTACGGTGGGCGTACCCCCCATGCTGCGTATTTCGGGTTCTTTCAAAAAGTATCCCAAAGATCCGCTTACCCCCGAGGACACCGAAAAGTTGGTCTCCGAGATCATGAATCCCGACCAGAAAGCGAGATTGGACAAAAACGGGGAAGTGGACTTTTGTATCGCGTTTGCGGGCAACCGTTTCCGCGTCAACGCCTATTCCCAAAAGGGATACTATGCGGCGGCTCTTCGTATGATCAACAACAATATCCGCTCTTTCCAAGAGTTGGGCTTGCCCCCGCTCTTCCGCGAATTGTGCTTGCGACCCCGTGGACTTATCTTGGTCACCGGGCCTACCGGTAGCGGTAAATCCACGACTTTGGCGTCCATGATCGATTGCATCAACCAAAATCGTTCGGCGCACATCATCACCATCGAGGATCCTATAGAGTATTACCACACCCACAAGAGGTGTATCGTCAACCAACGCGAGATCGGGCAGGATACCAAGTCGTTCGGCAACGCCCTTCGCGCCGCCCTTCGTCAAGACCCCGACGTCATCCAAGTGGGCGAAATGCGCGATCTCGAGACCATTTCCACCGCGCTGACCGCGTCCGAAACGGGTCACTTGGTGCTGTCTACTTTGCATACCAACAACGCCGCCAACACCATCGACCGTATCGTGGACGTGTTCCCGGCGTATCAACAGGCGCAGGTGCGTTTCCAACTCAGCAACGTGTTGCAAGCGGTCATATCCCAACAGCTTTTGGTCCGCAAGGACGGATCGGGACGGGTCGCCGCGTTGGAAGTCATGTTGGCGCATCCCGCTATCAGTTCGCTTATCCGCGAGGGCAAGACCACGCAGATCGACAACACCATCTCCACCAACAGCAAGATGGGTATGCAACTGATGGACAAAGCGCTCGCCGATTTGTATAAGGGCGGGGTAGTCACGTACGAAGAGGCGTTTATGCACTCGATCAACCCCGACGATTTCAAACGTAAAGCTACAGATTTTTGATGGAGGATAGACGATGAAAAAAGTAGCATTGATTGTTGCCGTTATCTTGGCTTGCTGTTTGGCGATCCCTCTCTTCGTTGGATGTAAGGAAACGCCCGTACTCAAGACCAAGGACGGATCGTGGCAAGTGAGCGTAAGCGAGCAAAACGAAGTCACGCTCGACAAGTATTTGGGGGACGAAGCCGAAGTGATCGTACCCGCCAAAGTGTCCGTCGAGGGCAAAGGGGACGATTTGTCCGTAGTCGCTTTGGGCGACAGCGCGTTTATGAAGATCGACGACGGCAAGGGCAAATGGCGTACCCGCGAGACGTATACCGCCAACACCACCCTCAAAAAGGTCACGTTTGAGGGGGATATCAAGTCCATCGGCAATATGGCGTTTTATTTGTGCTCGGCCCTAGAGTCGATCACGCTGCCCGATTCGGTGGAGTCCGTCGGCGATTTTGCCTTCTTCGGCTGCGAAAAGTTGACTTCCATCTTGCTTCCCGCCGCTTGCAAGTCCATTGGCGCTTATAGCTTCCGCGCTTGTTCTTCGCTTAGCGAGGTCAAGGTGTTAGCCACCGACAAATTGCCCGATTTGGGGGACAAAGCGTTCTATCTCGTCAACGAAAAAGCGAGCGACGACGACCAGTATTATATCATTCCCACCCTCAAGATCTACGTTCCCGCCGAAGCGTTGTCGCTGTACGACCCCGACGCTATCGAAAAGGAAAGACGCGAGACCAAACTCAACAATCATCGTTATTGGACCGAATATATCAACGCAGGTTGCTTCCCGCAACTTGCCAAAGACTAAGGAGGTGGCGTTATGGCTAAATCGAAAGTAATGGACGTCAGTTTGCAAAGCGCCAACACCTATACCAAAAAGGAACGTAACGCCTTTTTGATCGGTCTGTTTGGTCAAAACATCATGTACAACGTGGTGGCAAGTTGCTTGATGTACTACTTGCAATTCACCGTGTTGATCCCCGCTATGACGGTCAGCGTCATCTTTACGGTGGCTCGTATCTTCGACGCGATCAACGACCCCATCATGGGTACCATCGTCGACCGCACTCGCAGTCGTTGGGGCAAGTGCGTACCCTATCTTCGTATCGTACCTATCCCCGTCATGATCATTTCCATCCTGTGCTACGTCAGTTTCGGGTTTTACGGAGACGGCAGCAAGGGTATGGATATTTTCCTCAGTCTTTGGGCTGCGTTCAGCTACATCTTGTGGGGCGTGACCTACACCGTCGGCGACATTCCTCTTTGGGGCGTCACCAGCTTGATGACCGACAGCGAAAAGGACCGCAACAATCTGCTTACTGCCGCTCGTGTCATCGCCGCGATCGGTGGCGGTGCGGTCATGCTTTCCATGCAATCCATGGCTTTGGGCTTGGGCGGCGTTCTGACCAACTCGCTACATATCAATGCGATGGTGGGTGAAAAGTACGGCTTTTTGATCACCGCCGCCATCATCTCGCTTATCGGTACGGTCACCTTCTTGTTTGCGGGCTTTGGCGTAAAGGAACACGTGCAAGTCCCGCCCAAAAAGACCAATTTCAAGGAGAACTTGTCTATTATCGTGCACAACAAACCCTATATGCAACTGCTTATCTCGGGTGTGTTGGGCTCGACTAAGACCATTATCGCCATCGTGGCGATGACCATCGTCACCTACTACTATGCGTCCAAAGACGCGGTGATGGCTTTGGTGTACATGATCCTCTTGGGCGGCGGTTTCTTCTTGGGGCAATTCCTCTTTATGTTGTTGACCCCTGCGCTCAACA
>CADBTQ010000014.1 GCA_902797685.1 uncultured Eubacteriales bacterium
CCGTGCGGGCAAGTAAGGGTCCCAACAAAAACAGGGACGACCGCATGACGTCCGTCCCGTTGGTTACGCAAGGATCGATATTGCCGCAAGCGCTTAGCGTGATCGTGCGATCTTGTTCGCTCACTTTGACGCCCAAACCGCGAAGAAGTCTTAACATCGCGTCCACGTCGGCAAGGTGCGGACAGTCGAGCAAAGCCACTTCGTCCTCGATCATGACCGACGCCGCGAGATGGGGCAACACCGCGTTTTTGGCGACAGGCACCTCGACCTCTCCCCATAAGGGGTTTCCCCCTTTTATCTCAAAAGTGCTCATATTTACTATACGCCAAGCGTTCTCCGATTGATACGGTCGACGGACAGCAAATAGCCGACGGCTAACGAAAAACACACCAAGGACGAGCCGCCATAACTGACGAAAGGCAACGGCACTCCCGTGGGCGGCACGCAACCCGTGACGACCGCCACGTTGAGCAACGACTGCAAAGCGATGACCGTGGTCACCCCGTATGCACCCAAAGCGTGAAGTCTATCCGAACAGGATGAGGCGATACGATAGCCCAAATAGACCACGTAGACCATCGCCGCCATCAAAAGAGCCGCGCCGACGAAGCCCAACTCCTCCCCTACCACCGAAAAGATGAAATCCGACTCGGCAAAGGGCAAAAACATATACTTTTGGCGGCTGTTGAACAACCCCACTCCAAAGAATCCGCCCGATCCCAAGGCGTAGTAGGACTGGATCAACTGATACCCTTCCCCCTTGGGGCTCGCCCACGGATCGACGAACGCCAACAGTCGTTGCAGGCGATACGGCTCCATGGCGATCAAAACGGGCACTGCCGCAACGACGGGGACTAAGTAGAGGGCGAAGTGTTTGCCTTTGGCGCCGCCGATCAAGAGCATACACAGCATCAGCCCCACCATGATCATGGTGACGCTCATGTTGGGCTCCAACAAAAGCAACACGCAAAACAATACGCCCACCCCCACTACGGGCAGTTGGTTGCGCCATCTTGCGAGCGGATGACGATCGATCCACCACGCCGCGCTCCATACGAACGCGAATTTGGCGAGTTCGCTCGGCTGCATACTCAAAGGTCCTATCCCCAACCATCGTTTGGCGCCGTAACTCTCCACACCGAGAGAGGGGACGAACACCAAGCACATCAAGACGACCGATACCGCAAGCAAGGGCAAATTGGCTTTGCGTATCCAATTGGGATTAAGCCTCGAAGTCACCGACATGACGACGATAGCGACGGCCAAAGCAATCCCCTGCCGTTTGACAAAATACCAAGCGTCGTCGTATCTGACCGAAGCGGTGTAGTTGGACGCCGAATACAGCATGACCAAACCGAACGCTCCCAAAAAGAGAACGACCGCCATGAGTTTGACGCCCGTAGCGTTCCACTTGGGGGATAGCGGGTCACGAATAGAGTTTGGCAACGATCCTTTCAAAAGCCTTTCCTCTCTCCAAATAGCCCGAATAATGATCAAAGCTGGACGACGCGGGACTGAACAAGACGTTGTCCGCGCCCGACGACAAGGCGATACGCACCGCCGCTTCCATATCCAAAGCGATCACGAACTTATCCTGCGCTTGGGCTTGTTCCGCTTCGCTATACAGCCTTTCCGCACTCGCGCCGATCAAAACGACGTCGCTAACGAAACCGGGTAGACTCGCAAAAAAGTCGACGAAACTCTCCCCTTTGTCATACCCGCCCATAATAAGCGCCACCGTCCCCTTTATGGTGTTAAGCGCCGAAATGGTGGCGGCGAGGTTGGTCGCTTTGCTGTCGTTGAACACGTAGGGTTTGGTATCGGTGATCCTTTGACACCGCATGGGCTCGGCTCGATAGGTCGCAAGTCCCTCGGCAAAGCGGGTGTCGTAACCCGAATATAGACAGCACAAAGACAAAGCGCACATCGCGTCAAGCAAATTGTGATCTCCCCCAACGGGCAGATCACCCGAGTCGATCACTTTGCGAACGCTTCCCTTGTCGCGTATGAAGATCGCTCCGTCGTTCACGAAGCAAAAACAGTCTTGGCGCCTTAGCGAATACCCGTAGCACTCGATATCCCCTCTGACGGGCAGCCGCTCGTCCAAGTTGAGGGCGTAACCTCGTTTGGTGGATTGGGTCAATCGCGCCTTGCAATCGAAATACGCCTGCATACTGCCGTGGCGCGCCAAGTGATCGACTTTGACGTTGGTGACGGCGGAATAGTCCGCTTGAAAGCGGGTGGATTGCTCCAACTGGTAGGAACTCATCTCCACCACCGCCACGTCGTTCTTGCCCAAGGTGGGCGCGACCTCGCAAAAAGGAACGCCGATATTGCCGCACGCCACCCCCTTGATCCCCGCCGTTTGCAAAAGATGCGCCGTCATCGAAACGACGGTGGTTTTGCCGTTGGTCCCCGTCACCGCTATGATGGGCGAGGGGCACAGCAAATAGCCCAAATCGGGCTCGGAAAGGACGGGGATCCCTTTGGAGCGGAGCAATTTGACGGCGGGATTGCTTTCCTCGATAGAGGGAGAAACGACCGCAAAATCGTATTCGCAATCTACGCTCAACGCCAAATAGCCGATTTGCGTATAAGAAGAGGGGGTGAAGTCGTAGTCGTCGTACAACACCGCGTCTCCTCCCCCTTGCTCGACGGCTTTTGCCGCCGCTATGCCGCTAACGCCCTTGCCGAGCACCAATACTCGTTTGTTCCTAAACAACTCCGACACCAAGCAACACTCCCATCACGCAACATATTGCCGCCAAGAGAGTAACGATACCGTAGGTCACCGCCACTCTCGGCTCGCTCCAACCTTTGCGTTGCAGGTGATGGTGCAAAGGCGCCATCAAGAACAGACGTTTGCCGTGGGTGAAGCGAAAATAGACGACTTGCGCAATTACACTTATGCTCGTCACCACGTAGATTATGCCGAGCAAAGGTAAATAGAGGGTGTATCGGGTAAAACAAAGCATTCCCGCCGCCGCACCGCCCAACGCCATGGAGCCTGTGTCCCCCATGAACATGCGAGCGGGCGAAGTATTGAAAAACAAAAAGACGAGCAAAGCACCGAATAGCGCGCCGCCGAAGACGAGTACGTCCACCGATTGAGGTACGGCTTGTCCGTAGGCCAACCCCAAAGCGACCATCGCCAACGCCCCCAAGGTAAACACCGCGGTCGTGGTGGTGGATAGTCCGTCCAGCCCGTCGGTCAGATTGACCGAATTGGTCAAGGCGATCCATACGAACACGGACAAGGGAATGATCCCCCATTTGAGATCGAAAGTAATATCGCTAAAAGGAAGGATCAGGGTGCTCCCGATCTGTTGATTGCGATAGGTGTATACCGCGAGCAATACGGCGATCCCCAACTGCCCGACGATCTTTTGATAGGGTTTTAATCCCCCGTTGTCCTTGCGTTTGAGTTTGAGAAAGTCGTCCAAAAAACCGAGTATCGCATAGGAAAGCATGGCAAACGCCAGTATCGCGCCCACACCGAAACGGCTCTCTAACGCCAAAGTCGCGGCAAACGTCGGCAAAATAAACGACCATCCCCCCGCCGTGGGCGTGCCCGCTTTGCCCTCGTGCTCGGCGACGTATTTGAGGATGGGTTGACCGCTCTTGAGCCGTCGCAATATCCCCAAACACATAGGCGACCACAACGCCGACAACGCGAATGAAACGCCAAACGCCAATACCACTCGCAACAGAGTATTCATAGCTTTTCGATCACGTCAAAATCG
Source organism: uncultured Eubacteriales bacterium (assembly GCA_902797685.1). GTDB lineage: Bacteria > Bacillota > Clostridia > Christensenellales > CAG-1252 > RUG14300. The sequence continues at coordinate 3,744 of CADBTQ010000014.1, forward strand.
CTGTACGGTATTTTGAGTCCCGCCACGTCGATATAAGTCTCGGCGCCTTTGCCCGCGACCAACACCACGTCGCCCCCTTTTGCCATATCGCAAGCCAAACGGATGGCGTCCGCACGGTCGGGACAGATCTCCACTTTGTCGTCGCCCGATATCCCCGCCTCGATGTCGCGAATGATCGCCAAAGGCTCTTCCCCTCGGGGGTTGTCCGACGTGACGATCACGTAGTCCGCCCCTTTTTCGGCGATGCGCCCCATCTTGCTTCGTTTGTCCTTGTCCCGCTCTCCCCCGCAACCGAACACCACGATCACCTTCCCTTGGGTCATGGCGCGGCAGGTGGCGAGACTTTTTTGCAATCCGTCGGGAGTGTGAGCATAGTCCACCACGAAATACACCCCATTCTTTTGGCGAACGCTAAACCGCCCGGGCACTTCGATCTGCGCCAGCACCTGTTGCACGGTGGCGGGGGCGATACCGAAGTAGCCCGCGCAAGTGGCGACCGCAAGCACGTTGTAGACGCTCCACTCCCCGTGCAACGTCGTGCGGATTCGGTAGATCATATCGTAGGCGTTGAGGGTAAAGTCCATACCGTCGGCGTCCTCCCGCATGAGTATGGCAAAGACGTCCGCGGGATTGTACAATCCGTAGGACAACAAGGGCACTTTGCGCTCTTTGAGTATGCTCCGCCCCAATTCGTCGTCGCTGTTGACGATGCCCAAAGACGTGTACTCGGGACAAAACAGCGAGCGTTTGGCTTGCGCGTAGCGTTCCATATTGTCAAAAAAGTCCAAGTGATCTTGAGTAAGATTGGTAAAGATCGTCGCCGCAAATCGACAGCCCGCTATCTTGCGGTAGTGCAAAGCGTGCGCGGAAACTTCCAAAAAGACGTATTGCACCCCTCTGTCCGCCATCTTTGACAGCATCTCCACCAAGTCCAAGGGGTCGGGCGTGGTGAGAGGGGTATCGGAGGTCATGCCCTTTTCGTCGACCACGCCCAAAGTGCCTATGTAGCAGCACTTGTAGCCCGCCTTGCTAAACACCTTGCGGAGGATATAGCAGATACTGGTTTTGCCGTTGGTGCCTGTAACGCCCACCAATTTGAGCCGAGAGGTGGGATCAAAAGCCAAACGATGGGCGATTAGCCCCAACGCACCTCGCGTATCTTCTACCACCATTTGGGGCAGATCCACGTCGAGTTTGCGCTCGACGACCAAAGCGGCGACCCCTTTTTGTTTGAGAAGGGTCGCGTCCAAATGGGTATCGCGACGATTGCCTTTGATACAAACGAACAGCACGCCCTCGGCGGCTTGATCGAGACGATCGGTCACGCGATCGAACGTCGCTTGCCCGTATACGGTTGCATGGAGATAAGTGGATAATTGAGTCAGTTGCATAGTCACCTCACTGGCTACACTATACCACCTGTCTATCCGTTTGCACCCATGGCGGCAAAATAAGTCAAAAGCTTTGCTTTTATGACAGGTTGACCAACACGACGCACCCTTCCTCGCACTCGGCGCCGGCGACGGGGAACTGATAGTCCACTCGGCTCCCCTCGCCCGAGGCTTCGAGATACAGCCCCAACGCCTTGGTTTGGGTGAGCACTTGCGCATAGTTGAGCCCCGCGAAATCGGGCATGACGAAGGTGGACTTGGGCGAGGTCACGGAAGGCTTTGCACCGATATACTGCAATATATTGGCAAAAACGCTGCCCACGTACGGGGCGGCGACTTGCGAGCCGTAGTACAAATACCCTTGCGGCTCGTCAACGTACAAAAACACGACGTAACGGGGATCGTCCATCGTACAAAACCCGATGAAAGAAGAAAGGTATTTGCCGCGGTCGATGCCCCCGTCTTTGTACTTTTGGGCGGTGCCCGTTTTGCCGCCGATTTGATATCCCGGCACGCCGGCTAACCTGCCGCTGCCCCCGTCGACCACACCCAACAACAGTTGTCTGACCGTAGCCGAGGTGGATTCGGAGATCACGCGAGTAGATCGGGTATAGGTGGTTTTGACGATCTTGCCCGTATAGTCCTCTACCCTCTCCATCACGTGCGGGACGAGCAAAAGTCCCCCGTTGATACAGGCGGTGACCGCCCTCACGAGTCCAATGGGGGTAACCGCGATCGCCTGTCCAAACCCGATACGAGCGAGATCTACCGGCTTGACGTTTTCCCGCTTGAGAAGTAGTCCCGACGTTTCGCCCGCCACGTCGATACCGCTTTTGGAAGTCAATCCAAAGGCGTCGAAATAGCGGTACATGGTATCTACCCCCACCCGCAAAGCCAAATCCATAAAGGCGCAGTTGCAACTGTTTTGCACCGCCTCGGCAAAAGTCTGCGACCCGTGTCCTTTGGTCTTCCAACACTTGATGCGCTGTCCGTCCACCTCGCGGCTACCCGGGCAGTAGAAGGTATCGTTCAAACTCGCCTTGCCCTCGTTGAGAGCGATCGCCATAGTCAATATTTTGAAAGTGGAGCCCATCTCGTGTACGTCGCTGACCGCACCGATCTTGCACATGGCAAACAGCGCGTCCAAATGGTCGCGGGGGACGGCGTTGAGATCGAAAGACGGGGCTTGCGCCAGGGCGGATATCCCGCCCGTTTGGGCGTCCATCACGATACACGCCGCTTGCTTGGCGCGGTACTCAAGCAGTGCGTTTTGCACCGCGCTCTCGGCAAAGTACTGGATGGACTTGTCGATGGTCAGCACGACGTTGCACCCGTCCACCGAGGGGATGTAACTCACCTCGCTATCCAACCGCTTGCCTCTAATATCCGTGTTGTTGAGCTGGTAGCCGTCGATCCCTTTGAGGTAGTCGTCGTAATAGAGTTCCAACCCCGTCTGCCCCTTGACGTCGTAATCGGTAAAGCCCATCATGCCGCTGAAAAAGTCGCCGTAAGGATAGTAGCGGGAGATATCGCGGGAAAAATAGATACCCCTAAGGCCGCTTGCCGCGATGGTCGCCATCTGCTCGTGGGTCAACTTTTTGGCGATGGTGACCTCGCTGACCCCTTTGCGAGAGGTCTTGGCGGATAGCGTACCGTAGTCCACTCCCGTCACTTCCGAAGTCAGTCGCGCGATCGACGAGGGGTCGGTGACCTCGACGGGTCTGACGTACATGGTGTAACTCGTCTGCGTTCCTGCCAAAAGATAGCCGTTGCGGTCGTACAATCCCCCGCGGCGGGCGACCAAGGGTACGTCCCTGGTCCACTGGTCGAGGGCTTTGGCTTGCAAGGACACCCCGTCCACGATCTGCACGTAAAACAACTTACCCGCCACAAGGCAAAAAAAGAAGGTTATTGCAACCAAAGTCGTCAATAACCTTCGTCTGAATTGGATTTGTTTGAGCAATTTAACCTCCCACGACTCCGTTGAGCCAATCACACAACTTGTCAAACCAGTTGCTGTGTTCCGCTTTGGACTCGGCATAGGGTTCGAGGGTGACCTCTTTGGACTCCCCGTCCACGTAAATGGTGTTGACCGATTGGGTCTGCGCCGCCGCCACTTGGGTGCCGTACACCACGGGAGCGCCCGACTTGATGATGATGCTTTCCTTTTCCCAAGCGGTGCCTGGAACGGTAAACAACAAGGTCAACACGACTGCCAATACGGTCACACCAAAGGCGATGACGGCGGGTAGGTAGCGGCGATTGAACACCCTGACCACCTCGGTCGTCTCCGTCGCTTGAGCCAAAGGCGCGGAAGGCATCGCGGGGGCTTGCACCTCGACTTGAGGCTCGGCGCTATAACGCACGGTATCTTCGTACTCGCTCTCGGTCATGGCTTGGCAACGACCCATGAGGGCGTCTTCCAAATGCTCGCGATATCCTTCGGGCAAAGTGCGGGCTTCGGCGGCGTAGGTGTTGCCGTCTACCAAGCGCACTTCGGGCTCGAACTCTACCATAACCCTTTGCGTTTCGTATGCTTTGTCCTCAGTCATTGTATTCGTCCCCCTTGACAAATATTACTTCCTTTCGGCTATGCGCAGTTTTGCGCTTTCGGCTCGGCTGTTGGCGGCGAGTTCTTCGTCCGACGCCACCAGCGGCTTTTTGGTGATGATCTTGGCGGTAGACACCTTGTTGCAGGTGCATATCGGTTGTTTGGCGTCGCAGACGCAATCCAATTCCGCATAGCGGAAGGCGGTCTTGGCGATGCGGTCTTCCAAACTGTGGAAGGTGATGACGCATATCCTGCCGCCGACGTTGAGATTGTCGATCCCCTGTAAAATGCACTCGTACAATCCGTTGAGTTCCCCGTTGACCTCGATGCGCAAGGCTTGGAAGGTACGCTTGCAGGGGTTGCCCCCTACGTATCGGAACTTGCCGGGTATGCTCTCCTCGACGATCTTGGCGAGCTCGGCGGTCGTAACGATGGGCGACTCCTTGCGCGCTTCCACGATGCGGTGAGCGATGCGGCGAGCGAACTTGTCTTCCCCATATCGGTAGATGACGTCGGATAGTTCCTGCTCGGTATAGGTGTTGACCACCGTTTTGGCGTCTAGGGGCGCGGTTTGATCCATGCGCATATCCAAGTCGCCGTCGAGCCTGTAACTGAATCCGCGACTGGCGGTGTCGATCTGGTAGCTGCTGACCCCTAAGTCCATCAGGATACCGTCTACACCTTTGAGGGTGGGCAGGACTTGTTTGAAGTCCCCGTGGACGAACTCGACGTTGAACCCCTCCAACCTTTCCTTAGCGACCGACAAAGCGTCTAAGTCCTTGTCGATACAGATGAGTTTGCCTGTCTCTAACCGCCGAGCGATCTCCTTGCTGTGCCCCGCCCCGCCCGTGGTGCAATCCACGTAGGTGCCGTCGGGTCTGATGTGGAGCCCCTCGATCACTTGCTCAAGCATGATGGGCTGATGATAAAAGGCGATGCTCATTGTTTGTCGGAAAGATATTTTTTGTCGTAGCGCCAGTAGGCGATGTCGTCGTCGTCGCGGTGCTCGAAGTTGTACTTGGACCAAATCTCCACCAACTGGTCGTTGCCCGCTATGACGATCTCGTCTTTCAAGTCCAACTCGTTGCGGAAGTCGGCGGGGATGGTGTACCGCCCTTGACCGTCGCACTCGAAGTCCTTCATGCTGGAGAACTTGTCGCGGAAGAGTTTGGCTTGCTCTCTTTGGGTGTATGGGTCTATCGCTTTACGTTGCTCCCTCAGTTCTTGTACCGAACTGTCGGTGTAGATAACCAAATACTTGCCGTCACCGTACCCAATGCGCAAATGGGTGCCCAACATCGAGCGAAAACTCGATGGCAAACGCATCCTGCCCTTGGGGTCGATTTGGTAGTAATAGCTACCCGTAAAGATGTAGTCTTCCATACTTCCTCCCTGCTTTTGTAACCACATTATAGCGAAATCCATCCACTTTTGTCCACCCCTTTTTGGAATTAAGCGGCGATTAATTATTAAGAGTTGTTAATAAACAACGGTTTTTTGTTTGAGCAAAAATTATCGTTTTTCCATATACAAAATAAAGTGGTATTTTGCCTAATATACCCCCAAAACGCAGGATATTGGGGTCGAGTGGTCAAAAGGGACGGCGAGTGGATGACGGCGCCCAAACCCACCCTTGAAAGAGGGGGATAAACCCCCGATTTTGGGGCAGTTTTCCACCGAATGTTGAAAAGTGTGGACAAAAGTGGATAACTGGGTCAAAAGTGGATATTTGTCCACGATCGCTCTACCCTGCCCTTACGCTTTTACCAACAAATCGCCCGCCTAGCCCTTCGGTCGATACCGACTAAAATTGCGCTTGCCCTTTCCGTCCACGACGGACAACGTCAAACACTTTCGCATACGAGCGATTAGGATATGCGGCGGCGCGCAAGGGAGCGCGAGCGTACTATATACCGTGTGCGAACGGGTACAAAATAAGCGCGGGTGCGTTTCAAAGATAACGTGCGCGGGTGCAGTCTAAAAAGAGGGCACGCATATCTAAATATCGTGTGCGGGCGGGTACCCAAAGAGCGCGGGCGCAGTCTATATTTTGCGCGAGCGGGTACCCAAAGATATGCGTGCAAAACAAAGAAAACGTGTGCGCGGGTACCCAAAGAGCGTAGGCGCGGTCTATAAACGTGTGCGTTTCAATTATTGCGTGCGTGCGCCAACAATATATGCGTGCGTTTCAATTATTGCGTGCGGGCGGGTACCTAAAGTGTGCGCGTGATATACAATATACGTGTGTACGGGCGGACACCCATAGAGTTGAGTGCGAGCGGGACCTTATAGTCGTTAGCGCCCAACTGATATGCGTGCGACCGGTCTAAGGCGAGCGTAGCCGATACAATCGACGCAAATGGCTTGCAAACGGGGGGCGCAAAATGGTATAATCGAGCTATGATATACGCCATCAGCGATTTGCATCTCAGTCTCAACGGCTCCAAGCCGATGGAAGTGTTCGGTGACGATTGGGTGGGTTACCTCTCCCTCATCGAACAGTCTTGGCGTAGCCTCGTCAAAGACGAGGACGTGGTGCTGTTGGCGGGCGATCTGTCTTGGGAGATGAAATTGGAAGGCGCTGTCAAGGACGCCGAGTGGGTGGACGCTTTGCCCGGTAAAAAGTTGATCATCAGAGGCAATCACGACTACTGGTGGTCCTCTTACAACAAAGTTTGCCTTTCTCTCCCCTCCTCTATCCACGCCATCCAAAACAATGCGATCCGTATAGACGGCGCGGTGGTGTGCGGCTCGCGCGGGTGGACGCCCACGCCCGAGGACGGCGACCCCAACGACCGCAAATTGTGGTTGAGGGAGTTGACCCGCATGGAATTGGCGCTTGAGGACGCAACCAAGCTTCGCCAAGAGGGAGACAAGCTGATCGCGATGATCCACTACCCGCCCTTCGTCGGCAAGTTTGAGCCAACCGACATGACTCGATTGTTCGATCGTTACTCGGTGGATACCGTCGTGTACGGGCACATCCACGGCAAGCATAGTTTTCACAAAGACATCGTCGAGATCGAGGGGATCAAGTATTACTTGACGTCCACCGATATGATAGGTCACCACCTCGTCAAAATCGACTGATCCGTATTCACATTACCTTATCTAACCTCATATAGTACAGCAGCAAGGAGTAAATAGGCTATCTCGGCAGATAGCTATTTTGCTGCGATATAAGGAGGTTTTTATAATGCCATTTTCCAACAACGTTCGTCCCGAGCGCATGCCGGGACCCATCAACGGCAACCCTGCGAGCGGATTGTGCGAAAAGGTTTGTATACAAGTACCCAAGGTCTTCGACGCCTGTATCAAACAGGAGACCTTGACCGGACAGATCATCGACCTGACCACGACCACCCCCACTCCCGTCCAAGTGCCTTTGACCTTTGTGTCGGCAAGGTCTACCACCTCGACGGGCGAGATCACCAACCTCGTGTTGACCCCTCTGGGCGAGCAAGGGGGCGCCACCCGCATCCAAGCGGATATCAATATCCCCATCTCGGTCTTGTTTACCGACGCCAACAGAGTGACCGCGACCGGCACGTCCACTCTGACCGTCACTCGTGATCTTGTACTCAACATCCCGCAAGCCGCCGTCATCCCCTATCGGATCGAAGCGGTGGTCAACGCGGTAAGCACCGTGGGAACCTGGGTGTCGGACGCCACGTTCAACCTGACCTTCTGCGTGACCGTCATCATCAAGATCGTGACCGACGTGGAACTGTTGGTGCCCACTTACGGGTACTGCTACATCCCCCCGTGTCAGGATTTTCAACAGGAAGTGTGCGAAGGATTTTTCGATCTGCCCCTCTTCCCTCAATCTTAGTCTACATACCAAAAAGAGCCTCCACAAGGAGGCTCTTTTTGCTGTACGATTTATTCTTCTCTTGGCGGCAAAGACAGCAAATAATCCATGCGTTCGAGGACTTTTTGCTTTCCCTCTCCCGTTTCGCTCGACACGGGATAGACGCTGGAGGGGGTCAAATACAGCGACTCCGCCAACGCCTTGACGTATCTTGGCAATTGGCTTTTTTTGATCTTGTCCGTCTTGGTCGCAATGACCGTAAACCCGATGCGATAGTGGTTGAGAAAGTTGATCATTACCTTATCCAACTCGCTTGCGGGATGGCGGATATCCATGATCACAAACACGTTGCGAAGCTGTTTTGAGTTAAGCAGATATCCCTCGATCATCTCGCTCCACTTGTCCTTTTCGGCGTCCGAAACGCGAGCGAAACCATAGCCCGGCAGGTCTACGAAATAGAAGGACGAGTTGATGGCAAAGTAGTTGATCAAGCGGGTACGCCCCGGCTCGGACGAGGCTTTGGCAAGCTTGTTGCGAGAGGTCAAACAGTTGATAAAACTCGACTTGCCCACGTTGGAGCGCCCGACGAAGGCGATCTCGGGTAGGTCGTTTTTGATCTTGTTTTTGTCCGCGACCGAGGTGACGAACTCGGCGGTCTTAACGATCACAGAGCATCTCCTTTATCACGTCTTTGACGTCGGTCATATAGAGGTAATTCATCTTGGACTTGATCGCCTCGGGCAGATCGTCCACATCTTTGCTGTTGGCTTTGGGCAGCAAAACGGTGGTGATGCCGTCGCGCAATGCGCCCAAACTCTTTTCCTTGACCCCGCCGATGGGCAGGACCCTACCCGTTAGGCTGACTTCGCCGGTAAGGGCACGATCGGCACGTACTTTGCGCCCGGTAAGGGCGGATACGATCAACACGGTCAAGGCGCAGCCCGCGCTGGGTCCGTCCTTGGGAACGGCGCCTTCGATGGCGTGGACGTGCAATTCGCGATCGAATACCGCCAAATCGATGCCCAATTCCTCGGCGTGCGACTTGACGTAACTATATGCGGTCACCGCGCTCTCGCGCATGACTTTGCCCAAATTGCCCGTCAATTTGAGCCCGCCTTTGGTGGGCATCAACACCGCCTCGATATCCATCGTTTCGCCGCCCATCTCGGTCCAAGCAAGACCGGTGACCAAACCCACTTGGTCCACCCGCTCCCTCTTGGTGTGTTCGTAACGCGCCAAACCCAAGTGGCGGCGCACGTCTTCCACGTCAAGGGTGACGGGAGTCATCTCCTTGTCTCCGAAGGAGACCGCCACTTTGCGGCACAGCGCGCCGATATTTTGCTCCAACGCTCTTACGCCCGCTTCGCGCGTGTAACCGTCGATCAACAGTTTGACGGCGTCGTCAGTCAAGGTAACGAGACCCTTGGGCATACCGTTTTGCTCGATTTGTTTGGGCAATAGATATCGTAGGGCGATCTGCTCCTTTTCTTCGGCGGTATAACCCGTCAATTCGATCAGTTCCATACGGTCGAGCAAGGGGCGGGCGATGGTCGAAATATCGTTGGCAGTGGTAATAAACAGCACGTTGGACAAATCGAAAGGCACTTCGATATAGTTGTCTACGAAAGCCTTGTTTTGCTCGGGGTCCAGCACCTCCAATAAAGCGGAAGCGGGATCCCCCTTGTAATCGTTGCTGAGCTTGTCCACTTCGTCAAGCAAAAACACGGGGTTGAGTTTACCCGCCTTTTTGATCGAGGTGATGATCTTGCCCGCCATCGAACCGATATAGGTGCGACGGTGCCCGCGGATCTCGGCTTCGTCGTGCATACCGCCGAGGCTGATGCGGACGTACTCCCGTCCCAACGCTCTTGCGATCGACTTGGCGATGGAGGTTTTGCCCACGCCGGGAGGACCGTACAAGCACATGATGGTGCCCTTTTTGTTGCCGACCAGTTTGTGGATCGCCAAAAACTCCAACATCCTTTGCTTGACCTTTTGCAAGCCGTAGTGATCCTCGTCGAGGATGGCGCGGGCGTGTTCCACCGAGTTGTTGACCACGCTGTACTCTCCCCAAGGGAGAGTAGCCACCGTCTCGATGTAGTTGCGCGCGACGAAACTTTCGGGACTGGCGGGCTGCATATTCGCCAATTTGGCGAGTTCGCTTTTGAGTTTGTCGATGACTTCGGTGGGCGCCTTGCACCCCTCGATCATCTCTTGCAAGTCCACGTAGTTGCCCGCGTCCCCGTACAACTCGTCGTTGATGACTTTGAGTTCTTCCCTCAGGTAATATTCCTTTTGGGCGTCTTGCATCTCTTTCTCCACCTTGTCGTGGAACGCCACCCCGTAATTGCGGGTATAGATGCATTGGGTGAGCAATTTGTTCATCAAAGTCACTCGATCCAGAGTGTCGGTCACCAAAAACAAGGCGACCGCTTCGTCGTCACGGCAAAACGACTCCCCGTTGAGGTCGATCCACTCGTGGATCTGCCCTAACTGCATCTTTTTGAGGGAGCGGTATTGTTTGGCGAACTCCTCGTCGGTAAACAACTCTTCCAAATTGTCGTTGACTTCTTCCACCTTGCCCTCGATCTCGGGGGTGGTCGCCTCTTCGCCGTAAGGATACGGAGTCACCTCGGCAAGATCCAACGCAAAGATCCCCTCTCCTCTTTGGATAGAGGAAAGGATGACCCTCTCCGACGCGTCCGCGGACATGGTCAAACG
>CADBTQ010000015.1 GCA_902797685.1 uncultured Eubacteriales bacterium
CGACCAAAAGACTCCTTCGGGGACGTAGCCCGATTCGTAGAAGAACACGCCGACGGGACGATAACTGTACTCGGTGACGATACCCGACAGCATTCCCTCCAAGGTCTCCATGATCTTTTCGACCGCTTTGCCCAAGATGGAATGACGGGACTTGAAGTCCGCCACCCATTCCATCGCCGCGCTGTACGCCGTCTTGGTGCCCAAGGGGCGGGTGACGACCAGTACGTCGCTCGTGCCGCGTTGGGTGTTGAGTTTGGAAGCGTTGGCACTCACGCGGTAGTAGGTGGCGTCCGATGTGTTGGCAAATCCCAACCCCGCCCAAGACGTGACCGCTTTGGTGGATTCGCTCAAATAGGTACCGTATGCGCCGAAATCGTTGCGAATGGAATCTAACGCGTCGGACACGCCGAAGCCGTCGAAGGGGTTGGCGTTGAGTTTGCCGAAACCGTCCGACAAGATCGTGCCGATGGATTTGAGGCTGGCTCTGCTTGCCATGGCTTTGTACGCCACGGTAAGGGTATTGTTGTAGGTGCTCGTGCCTTTGCCGCGCAAATTGACCGCTTCCCCGCCGATGGTACGGTTGGGAGTCACCCATCTCAACGGTACGGCGCGCACCCCCCAGTAGGTCTCGTTGCCCAAAGTCAAACGATTGAGTTGGGTGGACGTAAACACCGTGATGGCGGGCAAGGTGGGATTGTACATAGTCAAATTGACGTATTGCGTGACCGTAAAACCGTCCGAATCAAACTTTTTGATGGAAGTGTCCCCATCCTCTACGACCGGTTCGGCAATATCGGGGATGGTATCGGGATCACCGGGCGTATAGGTGCCGGTGACGCTACTGCCATGCTCCACGTTGATCGTGTCTGCGATGACATAGCCGCCGACATAAGAGCCGCCTTCCACCGAAACGCGCTCGCCCTTGACGAAGGCGTTGCCCGAGGGAGAGCCAACCGTCGAATGCTCACGAATTTGGATTTCCGAGCCGGGGGTCCAGATCGACCCGCCGATCGTCGAATTCAGGATATCACAAAAACTTCCAAAGCCGTCGAGACCAACCGCACAGTAGCTTTTGAGATTACCACCGATATTGCTATAATAAATATTGGCTTGACTGTTATCGAGTTGAAGATCACCGGCGACAGTGACGCCTCTCACTATGGGCGCACGACTACCTACACTATTTTTGCAATACATTCGATTGGCATACAAATTGCCTTCCACCGTGATATGCGGCGGATTGAGCCAATCGTCGCCATACACGAATATCTCCCCTTTGACGTATACGTCACCGTGAACGACAAGATCACTATTGACATAGATAACACAATGAGAGTTGAGATTGGTCAGCGAAGAAAGGTGTACGGTCTCCCCCGGGGCGTCTGCCTCGATCACGACCTCGGAGGCATAGGGATCCAATAGATCCTCGTCGTTAGCCCACATCTTGGTACAATAACTCTCACCCGTGGTGATACGAGCGCCAAGCGTGGTATAGATAGTGCCCATCTGTCCGTAGAGAGCGCCCGCACCCGACAAGTAGACGGGTTTGGACCTTGTGGTACCGCTGGTCGCTTTTACGATCAAATTTCCGTTGACGTGGATGGCGGTATTGTCGGCGGTCGCCACCAAATTGGCGGGACGCTCGATGGTCATGGTAGACACAGTTCCCGACAGAACGGGATCCATCACAATCTCGCCCTGGATGGTACCTGCCAACCAAGTGGAGTCTTGCACGCGCACGGTGCTGCCCTCTTTGAGGGTGACGCCGTTGTAGACGCCCAATCTGCCGGTAGCCGAAAGGCTACCGCCCACCGTCGTGGTATACGTGGGGGCGTAAATACTGCTGCTGATCGAGCGAATGGACAAATTGCCGCTTTGGGTCTCCCCACCCACCGCCACGCTCTTGGCGGCAAGCGAGGCGCTATCGCCCAAATTGACGTAACTCAACTTGATATCGTGCGCGACCACGTTGCCGCTGATAGACCCGTTCCACACCGCCATCGATCCGGGACGGGCGGCGGTGCCCACGTACACGTTGTTGAGGCGCGCGCCGTTGAGGTTGACGTACATGGTGTATGCGGGATCGACCACGGTGTCGCCGCCCCACTCGTCGGCGAAAAAGCCGTCCGACAGGGTGGTTTGCTCGGGGAAGTAGGCAAAATTGCCCGCCTGCCCAAAAGTACCCGCCGCGTTGGTCGCGACGTACAAAGACCCTTCGATCACGGTGCGAGTGGAGTCTGATACGGGTTGCACGATGGTGGCGGTACTGCCGTTGCCCATCACGTCCTGCCCCTCTTTGCTGAACACGGGGATGGACCAGTAGCAGAACACGTTGCCGCTACTTGCGTCCCCCGAAGACGTCTTTTTGACGTTGAGAGAGGTGAGGTAATTGACCAGATAGTTGCGAGCCGTGGTGTCCGACCCCACCTTGCGTTGATATTTGACCCCACCCATAATCGTGAGCGAGCCGACGAGATTGGTTTGATAGGGATAATTGGTCGTCGTGCGCCCCTCGATGGCAAAGGGAGACGTTACGCCTCCGCCCACGTACACTCTACCGTAGACGGTCAGCGACTTGGTCGAACTGTCGTTGGCGAACGAGGCGTTGCCCGCCACCCTTACGGTGGAAGACGCGCCCGTGCCGATCGCGTGATTTTCGGTTGCCGCCGCCGTTTGGCGTACCACCATATCGCCGGTGGTGACCATGCCCGAAGTGGCGGATTTGACGAGGACGTTGCCCGTGATCGACGAATCGACGACGGTAAGCGAGCCCGCTTGCACCTGCCCCGCCACCGTGGAATTGCCACGCAACGTGACCGCGCCCGAACAAATGATACTGCTGCAATAGCTGTTGACCAACGTGACCGAGCCCGAGGACTTGATCGCGCCGACTTTGGCGTTGTAGAGTACCACGTCGCCCTCGGCGTAGACGGTACCCGACACGATTTGCGGGAAGGTGGAGCCGTTGCGGTAGCCGTACACGGTCACGTCGTTGAGGGCGTACACGTCGCAGTTGACTCTTGCGCCCACTTCGTAACCCATACCCGTGTAGTTGGTACGACTGCCCACGGTCAAAGCACCGTTGACGTACAGTCCGCCCGACAGCTTGACGCTACCCAACTTTACCCCGCCGTAGCCGGTAAGTTTGCCTTTGATCTCCTTGACGGCGGACGAGGATTTGGAATTGATCTCGATGTTGCCGTTGGCGGTCAAATTGGCTTCCACGTCGTCCGAGAGGGTGTATTTGGCGGTATTCACTCCGCTGTCCGCGCCGTTGTAAACGTAGACGTTGGGCAGCGTACCGCTGACCTTGCCCGACTTGGCAAAGGTAAAGCTGAGTTTGTCGGGGAAGGTCGAATAGATGTTGTAGACGGAAAATAGATCCATCATGTTTTGGGTGAGGTCGGCGCGGTTGACGTAGGTAAACACCACGGTCGCCGAGCCCGTCACCCCGTTGTAGGGCACGGTCACGTCCCCGTAGAGGTAGTGGCCGTCCTCGCTTAGGTAAAACGCCAAAGAGGCGTTGGATACCCTCATCTGATTGAGTTCCCCTTTGTTGGCGATGGACGCGGTCATCGAATCGGGATCGAAGTACATGGTCGCCGACGCAGTCACCCGCCCCGAGGGGTTGGTCGTGAGGTAATCCAACACTTGGTAGCGCAATTTGTCGTTGTTGGGTTGGGTAAACTCGGATGCAAAGCATTGTCCGATGCTCTTGGCGAGCAAAAACGCCTGTTCTTTGCTGGCAGTTTGGGTCGTGCGGGTATACAAAGAGGTGGAGATCAAAGTCACCGAAACGCAAACGGTCACTATGACGGTCAACGCCATAATGACGTACAATAGGGCGGCGCCCTTTTTGTTTTTGAGCAATTTACCTCTCGTCATACCCTATCCTTTTAGCCTAAGGTCTCCCCCGTGATCACTTCTTCGCACTCGGGGCAATGCACCACACCGGGATCTTCCGCGTTTTCGTACGAATCGGCAAGCCAAGTCTCGTACTGCGCGACCGAATAGACGTGCCCGCAATGATGGCACTCGCAGATCTCTTTGGCGTAGTGCGCAAGCAACGTGCCTTGCGGTACTCTCAAACTCACCGCCAAAGTCACCTGCTTGGGCGCGCTCTCCAACTCGCCCACCGTGTAGTTTTCGACCACGATGGAGCCACGCTCTTCCAATATGGTATAGAGCGCCACGATAAACGCCAACTGATCCACGTTGGTGCCCTCGGACGAGTATTGCAGATCCAACTGATACGTGTTGGTGTTGTCGGGCGTACAAGTGATATTGGCGCTGTACAGATTGCAGTTGTACAGATTGCCCATCACGTCCGTCTCCGCCACTGTGTAACCGCTGGTGACGCCCACGTCCATCAAGTCGATCAATTTGACGCCGTCCACGTCGTTGCCGTTGATATAATCCACGTACATCACGGGCAAAAGCCACCCCTCGGCGATACCGTACGCGTCGGTGTTGACGGTCAGCTGACTACCCTTGGCGGCTTGATACTCCAATTCGAGCGTTTTGCGCGCCAAGTAGTTGCGAGCGGCGGCGGCGTTTTCCGCCATGGCGGAAGGGATACCCTTCGCGCGCAACACCGCCAACGTCTCGTTGTTTTCGGCTTCCTGCGCTTTGATGGCGGAGCGAGTGTCCTTGATGGACACAAACAGGTCTTTGATACCGTACTTGGGGATCATCACGGCGGCGAACACCACGACGACCAATCCCAAAATAATAAGCAAAATCTTGTCCCGTTGGGTAAGCTTGGTATTCATCACTATGCCTCCCTGATCATAAAGTAGGTTTCGGCGGCGTCCGCCATCGCGGCGACCGCCTCGTTGACGACGGTGAATTGCAAAGGCGCTTTCACCTCGCCCATCACGCTGGTGGCGGGATACGCAAAGCTATCTTCGGCATGGAAGAACTCGCTGGCGTTGACCGCGTCGCACACGTCTTTGACCGAAAACATCTTGGTTTGGTCCATCGTAAAGTCGACCGAGAAAACCGAGGTATCACGGTTGAAGTTGATATTCTCCAAGGTGTATTTGCCCGGATCTTCCACGTTGAACATTTGCACGTCGAAGCGATCGTCCACCACTTCCACAAATCGTTCGGCGACCGTCTTGCAGTCTATGGCGACCACGAGATAGTTGACGTTTTCTTGATTGACCAAGTAGTAGCGACTACCCCTCTGTTCCAAGGTAGACATACCCGAGGGATAGAGGGTCGCGAAGGGAGAATGCGCCAAGCCCAAGGTCGAGCCGTCGCGCAACGCCGCTACCAACGCTTCGGCGTCGGCCTGCCCCGCGCCTTCGTTGCCCTTGAAAAACATGACGGTCTTGCCGCGGAAGTAGCTGTACCAAATGCCGAAGTCGTCGTCCTCGTCGAGGTATTGCAAAGGCAAGTCCCCGAACACGTCGCGCAAACTGATCATATAGCGCAACGCGCCGTAGAGGAAATTGAGGGTGTACTCGGTCTCGGCGCGGTCGCCTACGCCGATGGCGTCGCTGTATTGCTCCAGATCCAACTTTTTGAGCACTTCCTCGGCGATATCGTCAAAGTCGTTGTACAGAGTGAACGGCGTGGCGTCGCTCTCCACGTACGAGCGAATGGCGTTAAGTTCGGTTTGGCTTAGGTTGGTAAAGTAACTCGGCTTGGTCAAGTTGAGGTACTCCAGCGCGTCGGACGCTTGCAGTTGCGCCTGCAACCCCGCGTACTCCGCCACCGCCGAGGTGGTGCGAAGCGAGGTAGAGCGATAGTTGTCCGCCTTGGTCGTCAACACCTTGAGTTGCGCTTGCAAGGTGTAGTTGTAATAAAACAACCCGCCGACTGCGCCCAACACCAAGATGAGGACCACGACGACCACCAAAGCGAGCTTTTTGGTGAGGGACATCTTCTTTGATTTTGCCCGCTCGCCTCCCGCTGCCTTAAAAAGGTTGATATCCTGCTTGTAAGCCATATCCCTACCTCCTTATAAATGCGCCCAAGGCGTCTGCAAAACCGTTGTAGTCAAGTAGCGAGATACCCTTGACGAACGAGGGCAACGGCAGGGGCGAAATCATCATGTTGACGCTGTCCGCCAACTCTTGCATGATGGGATCCAACGCCATCACGTTACCCGTGATATACACCGCTTCCACGTTGGAGTCGTTGCGGCTTAGGAAGTAACGAATGGTGCCGGTCAGTTGCGAACTGAGTTCGCTTGCCAAGTAATCGAGGTCGGGATGCTCGGGATCGTTGACGTACAGCACCGAACTCTTGCTGAACTTGGCGGACAGATTGTCAAACACCGTGATGGTGATAAAGGTGTCCTTGTAGTCCAACAGTACGAAAGTGTTGGCGAGCAACTTGCGGTCGGCGCCCGACTTGCCGTATTGACCGATCAACTTGGAGATGGTATTGGGAGCGATATCCAGTATGGTGGGCTGCATATTGAGTTCGGTCGCCGCCATGTGCAAGTTGTCGATGATCTCGTTGGCGACGTAGGTCACCATGATACGCAACTTGTTGGACTTATTCTCCCCTTTGAACTTCTCCAACACCACCCAGTCGATGGTGTTGTTGTTGGCTTTGTTGTCCGAAAACAATTCGGACATGATGACTTTTTTGAGTTTGGCGTCGGGGACGTCGGGCACGATCATCTCGCGGAAGATCACGCGGGAACTGTCCATCACGAAGGTCACCTTGCCCGGTTTGATATTGGTGGATTGCAAGCAGTCCTGCAAAGACTGGGTAAACACGACCGTGTCCTTGATACTGCCACCTTCCATACTGCCGGCACGGGTGGAGATGTCGTAAAAGCTGCTGATACTGATCTTGCTTCCCGACATCGCGCCGTCCAACAGTTTGATCTTGTCGTCGCTGATATAGATACAAATCATATTTGTCCTCCTCGGCTTAGATTTCGTCGTACTGCTGGAACATGGGCAGCAGCACCGCCATCAATATGGTACCGATGACGCCCGCCATGATGATCATCATGATGGGCTCCAACATACCCGTCAACGCCTTGGTAGCGTTGTTGGATTCCTCGTCGAAATAATCCGCCACACGGGTCAGCACTTCGCTCAACACACCCGACTCTTCACCCACGTACAACATGGAAGTGAGCAAGGGGTCGAACACGTCCACCGAGCCGATGGCTTTGCTCATACTTTCACCCTTTTTGACCCTAACCAAGGCGTCTTCCATACATTTTTCGATGTACTTGTTGCCGACGATCTGGGTCGCCATGGTAATGGCGTCCACGAGCTGGATGCCGCCCTCGTACAAGGTCGCCAGGTTGCGGGCAAAGCGCGCGGTGTAGATCATGCGCATCAATTTGCCTATACGAGGGAACCGACATTTGAGTTTGTCGATGCCAAACCGCACTTGCGGAATGTTTTTGATCATGGGCACCACGAAATAGAGCACCACGATCGCGATGAGTAGATACGGCCAGTTGACCTTGATCCACTCGGACATATCCAGCAAAAACTTGGTAAGCGCGGGGATATTCTCCATACCCGAGGTCATACGCGGCAACACCACCGACACCAGCAAGATCACCACCGCCACGGTGATGAGCGCCAAAGTCTTGGGATAACGCATCGCGCTCTTGATCTGGTTGCGCAATTTGAGGTCCTTTTCGAAGTGATCCGCCAACTTGTTGAGAGCGCCGTCCAAGTCGCCGCTCATCTCCCCCGCTTTGACCATGTTGATCATCATGGGCGGGAAGGTCTTGCCTTGCTTGACCAGCGCTTCGGACAGACTGCTGCCCTTTTGCACCATCTCGTAGACGTTGCCGATGACTTTTTTGAGAGGACCTTTATCCGTTTTGCTGTAGAGCATATCCAATCCGGTCGCCAAAGGAACGCCCGCTTTGAGGATAGAGCCAAGTTGCGAACAAAAGTTGACGACTTCCTTGGTAGGAAGCGCCTTTTGCCCCTTGCTCTCGTCCTTCAAGCGGGTGTAAGAGAGGCAGTAGTTGCCGTTTTTGGTCACTAACTGCTTGATCTCTTCGTCGCTTTGGGCCACCATGGTCCCCCGTATGGTTTTACCTTCGGGGGTCAGTGCCACATACGAATACTTTTGCATAGATACTCCTCGTGATACCTTGTATCATCTTATTATAAAGTACGTGTGGGTCGCTTGTCAATACGCACTCCTCTTGACAAGATCTTCCTATTTCGCTCTCGGTCAAGAGAGGATCGCTCCTCTCTTAGCCGATCACGATGGTACAAGACGTGATCTCGCTCGACACCGAGGTGATCACCGTACCGTTGATGTAGTACTTGCAGACGACGAGCGTCTCGCCGCTGTGTTGGTTGTTGTGGTTGTTGCAACCGGTGGACAAGGACGTGATCACGCCGTCTACGACCACGAAGTGAGACCAACTGACGTATCCCACCTTGGCGTAACCCGTCAAGGTAGCGGCAAACGCCTCGGGATTGCCGTTGAGATCGTCGTCACCCGTCGTCTTGGCGACGTAGTAGACCTTGGCGCTGGTGCCGAAGGGATTGGCTCCGTGGGTAGGCACTTGATACAAGCTGCCCACGACCACTTCGACCGTCTCGCCGCCCTCGTTGCCAAAGGCATTGGCTCCGATATGCTCGACGCAAGCGGGCAACATCAATACGCGGATACCCGTGTTGTAGAAGGCGCGGTCGCCGATAGAGAGGCTGTTGCCGAGGATGCCGCCCACCGAGGTCAGATTGATACAACCCTCGAAAGCGCCGTCCCCGATCTCGGTCAGGACGTTGCCTGTCTCGACGCCGTAGTAAGCGGCGTGACCCGCGGGATACACGGTGTTGAGGTAGCGGCACCACACGCTGTCGTGATCGCACACGTACTTGCCGTCCACGATCTCCCCTTCACCCGAGCAGTCGGACAAAGCGGTACAGTCCCTGAACGCGCCCGCACCGATGGTGGTGACGTACTTGGCGCTGACGTAGGTCAGAGAGGTACAACCCTCAAACGCTTCCTCTTCGATGGCGTGGAAGCGGCGACCCATCAGCACGTACTCGATACCGCTGCCCGCAAAGGCGCGAGCGGATACGGTCACCGAGTCGACGCCCACCACGTCGGACGTAGACAAGCCGATGGCTTTGCCCACGCCGGGCAGGTTGAACATGCTCGCCGCACGGCTGTAAGAAGCGATATCCTCGGGGAACTTGATGAGGTAGGCGTGACCCGTCGTATCGTCGTCCACGTAGAAGATGGCGCCCTTGACGACCGAGTAGTCGTTGCTGCCGTCGATGGTGACGTATTGCAGCTTGGGCGTATTTTCAAACGCGCCGTAGATCAACTTGCCGTCTTCGTAGCGGGAGCGCGCGATGTATTCGACCGCACCCAAACTCAACAAACGCAAGCTGGTACCCGCAAACGCGCCGTCGCCCAAGTAGGTAGCGGTGGTCGCCGCCACGTTATCCAAGGTCGCCACGCCGTCGTAAGAAGTGGTGTACACGCCCGACGAATAAGGCAAGTCGAGGAGCGCTCCGCCCTCGCCTACCAAACCTCTGGCGTAGGCGTATGCGCCGATGATCTCCACGCGGCTGGGCACGTAAGGCATCTTGGTGTTGGCAAACGCGAAGGCGCCGATCTCCTTGATGTCGTCGCTCAAGCCGCCCGGCACGGTAGCGCTGAGATCCGACTTGGCAAAGGCGCCCTCGCCGACCTTGGCGATAGAGCCCTTGAGGGACAAAGCGGTCAACGCGGTCTTGTACGCAAAGGCGTAAGCGCCGATCGTGCCGCCCTTGGCGAGAGTGATATCCAAAGCGGTCAACTTGTCGTCCGCGACCACTTTGCCGTCTAAGGTCTTGGCAAAGGCGTAAGCGCCGACGCTCTTAACCGAAGTCAACGTGATTTGAGTCAAAGGCGCGTTGGCAAACGCACGCTCGCCGATGACGTCGAGCACTTCGGAATTGACCGACAACGCGGTGACGCCGCTGTTTTCGAACGCTTGCGCGCCGACGTAGGTCAGTCTGCTCACGTTTTGCGTGCCGAAGACGACCGAAGTCAGATGGCTCTTGCCGAGGAACGCGCCGTCCTCGATCGTGGTCAGAGCGGTGTTGAATTGAATAGCCGTCACGCTGTCGGGCAAGGTCGCGCCAAAGGCGTTGCCCACGGTCGTGATCGCCACGCCGCCCACCTTGTCGGGGAAGTACACGGTAGTCAAGCCCGCCGCCTCGGCCGTCATACCCGTCACACGGGCGGGGTTGCCTTGGTCGAAGACGAAGTACTTGGCGGGCGTGTACAGGAAGAGGTCTACTCCTTGCTCGTAACCCAACGCCTCGAAGTAAGCGATCAAGCCCTCGGCGTCCGAAGGCACCTTGACTTGCATCGCGAGGTGATCGAAGATGGGCGCGAAGTTGCCCTCGCCGTCCTTGGGCAGATCCTCGACGTCGGCTTGGAAGTGGACGTAAGAGAGACGGGTGTTGCCCGCAAACGCGCCCTCGCCGATCGAGGTCACCGAACTCGGGATATCCAACTCGCTCAAGGCGCAACCCACAAACACGTCTTTGCCGATGGTCGTCAAGCCTTGCCACAGGTCGATCGAAGTCAACGAGGTAAGAGAGGCGAACGCGCCGTCTTCCAACGTGGTGACGTTGGGCATAGCGGGCAGCGATCTCAAAGCGGTGGACGCAAACGAGTACGCGCCGACGCTCGTCACGCTGTCGGGCAAAGTGACCTTGGACAGGTTGGCGGCGCCGTTGAACGCAGCGGCGGGAATCGAAGTCAGCGCGGAGTCGCCCAACTTGACGACCGCCAAACGCGTGCAGGAAGCGAACGCGCCCTCGGGCAAAGCCGAGATGTTGTCGAACGCCTCGAAGGACGTCAGAGCGCTACCGCCGAATTGGGTACCGATGGCGACCACGGGCATGCCCTGCACGTAGTAAGGCACCACGATCTCGGTGCTGTACACGTTGCGCGCCATACCGTCGACCGTCACCTTGCCGTCCTCGACCGAGTAGATCAGATCGGTGGTCGGGCTGACTTCCTTATAAGCCAACTTGGCTTCGTCAAGGTAGGACTTGAGCCCGCTGCCGAAGGGCAGGTACGTCTTGATACCCGTCATTTCGGCGCTTAACGAGCGCAACACTTCCTCAGCGTGAGCCGCCTTGTAGACCGCGCCCTCGAAGTGGATGGTGCGGATGCGGTTGCCCGTAAAGGCGCCCTCGCCCAACACGATGCCGTTTTCGCCCACGTAAGGCACGACCAATTCGTACACGGTACTATTGCCCCACAAAGCGTAGTCGCCCACGCCTTGCACGGCGGTATCGGCATAGATGCCCTCTTGACCGACTTCGGGAACGTTGACGGGCAGGATCGCCACGTGCGTGCGAGCGTCCAGTAGGACGGATTGCTCGAGGAAGGTGTGCAACTTCCAGATCTCGTCCTCGTACACGTACAGCAAGCTGTTGTCTTGATCGAAGACGTACTCGCCCCATACGTAGTCGTAATGGAAGATACCGTCCTCGTCGACGGTGTAAGCGGCGACGTCGGTCAACAACTTAGCGCCGCCCAACGCCTTGTAAGCCAAGGTAGCGGAAGGTGCGAAGTAGAGGGAGCGCAACGAGGTAGCACCCGCAAAGGCGCCCTCCGCGATCTCCGTCACGGTGGCGGGCAGATAGAAGCCTTGCCGTTTGCCACCGTTCTCGTCCGCATCGCTACCCAATAGCGCGGTGTCGTTTTCGAACGCGTAAGCGCCGATAGCGGTCACACGGTCGTTGAACGTCACGCTCACGAGGTATTGGTTGCCCGCAAACGCGCCGTAACCCACCTCGTCGATATCCTCGTCCATCTCGTACGTCGTAGCGGTGTTGGACACGGGATACAATTCCAAGGTAGTGACGCCGCCGACTGTCGACACCAACGTGACGGCGGTGCCGTCCGCACTCGAGCGCACCTCGTAGTAGTCGTTGCCCGTAAAGGGAGTGGACTCGGGATCGGCGGGATCGTACGCCGCGTTGGGGATATTGCCGATGGAGACGGACTCGACGGCGTTGCCATACAGGAATCCGTCGCCGGTAGACGACACGTAACGACCCATCACGAAGTTGACGATGCCGTGCGAAGCAAACGCCATATCACCGATGCGGGTGACGGGTTTGCCGTTGATATAGGCGGGCACGACCACCGTCTCCACCTCGTCGGGCACCAACCCGATCAAGGTGACGGAGTCGCTCTCAAGGTAACTGAAGTCAGCTTTGGCGGTGTGTTGCACGCCGATCACGCCGATAGCGTCCGCCTCGCGGATGTCCGCGCCCAAAGGCAGGGTCGCGATACCTTGATTGACCAAGTATGCATACAGATCGCTGTCTGCGGGCACGTCGATCACCAAGTTGACCGCTTGATACAAGGTCTCGTCCTCGGCGACTTCCGCCCGCTCATAGCGGGTCACGTCACCCATGGACTCGTCGTAAGGCACGTACTTGCCGTTCACGATGGCGTATGCGCCCTCGTCTTGAGGTTGATAGATACATACGTACTCGTCGCCATCCTTGCGGTAGATACCGTCTTCCGCTTGATAGTAAGCGTTGGAGACCGAGCCGAAGATACCCTTGCCGAGCCTGTCGTAATCCACGTCGCCGTCGAAGAACACGCTGGTCAAGTTGGTAGCGCCCGCAAAGGCTTGCTCGCCGATGTAGGTCACGCCGTCGGGGATATTGACGGTGACCAAGCGGCTGTACTCAAAGGCACGAGCGTCGATACCCACGGTGTTGGAAGGCAACACGTAGGTGCCGTCCGACGTGGCGGGAACGAGACCCGAGGGATACACTTTGAGGATGACGTTGCCGGTGTAGACGCCGCCTACCCTCTCGCGGCTGAACAACACGCCCTCGCCCATGTTGGTAAAGGTGGTGTTGCGGCTGGAGACGTTGATCAAGGACAACAAGCGGTTGCCCGAGAACACGCCTTGACCCAAGATCTCCAAGCTGGAACCGATCTCGGCGGTCTCCATATCCTCGTTGCCGGAGAAGGCGTAGTCGCCCACCTCGACGATACCGTCCGCGATCAGCACGCTCTTGAGAGCGCATCCCGCGAAAGCGTAGTCGCCGATGGTGCGGACGTTGATACCGAATTGCACGTCGGTGATACCCCAGCTCAACGCCAAGGTGCTGCCGCCGTCCACGGTAAGGACGTTGTTTTGATAACGGATCGCCAAGTTGCCGACGTAGGCGACGACCGCGCGGGTGCCGTCCTCGTATTGCACGGTCTTACCCACGATCTTGCCGCCCACGGTCAAACGACCGCCGACCACACGGATCTCGTTGCCATCCACCACCACAAACACGTTGTTGCCGCGCACGGTGGTCAGACGATACGAGTTGCCGTCGCTCAATTCGACTTGGTTGCCCGCGTTGGACGTACCGTAGTCGTAAGAGACGGTCGCGCCCTCGGATAGGTCGATCTTGCCGTTGCAGCCGTCGAAGGCGTGTTCGCCGATGGTGACGACCGAGGTGGGCAAGCTGATGTCGCTGAGGTACTTACAGCCCGCAAAGGCGTATGCGGGGATCTCGGTGATCGCCGCGCCGATGGTGACCGAAGTCAAACCGCTGCCCGCAAACGCGCCCTCGCCCAACGTCGTCACGCTGTTGAGCAACGCTTGCGGCAAGGTGGACAGGGACAGCGCGTCTTTGAACGCGTACTCGCCGATGGTATCGACCGTGCCCTCCACGTTGACCTCTTTGAGAGCGGTCGCGCCGTCGAAGAGGTGCGCCGCAATGGCGGTGATGGTCTCGGGCAAAGTCACGCTGACCACGGCGGTGTCCGCAAAGGCGCCTTCGCCCAAGGTGATCACGCTGCTGGGTATGACGATCTCGCTCAACGCGCCGCAACCCGAGAAGGCGTATGCGCCGATGGTCGTGACCTCGTCGGGCAACACGATCTCCTTGAGTTGGTTACAGCCGGCAAACGCGCCGTCGCTGATGGTAAACAACAGAGCGGGCAGGTTGGTCAAGCTGGTCAGACCCGACGAATTGAAAGCGTCTTTGCCGATGACTTTGAGGGTATTGATCAAAGGCATGGTCGTCAACGCCGTCGCGCCGAAGAAGGCACGCGAGGGGATCTCGACGATACCGCTGTCCGCGTTGATGTTGATCTTTTCGATCTTGGCGGCTCCTTCAAACGCGCCCTCGCCCAACGCCAGCAGGTTGCCGCCCAAGTTGAGGGTGGTCACCGTCGCGCTGTCGTAGCGATACAGAGCGTAAGCGCCGATCCGTTTGACCGAGGTGGGTATGGTCACTTCGGACGAGTCGTCCTCGTCGGCTGCCGTCGACAACAGAGCGACCAAGGAGTTGGTCTCGTTGGCGATCAACGCCGTGTAGCGAGGTTTGCCCGCGTCGTAGGTGTAAGCGTACAAACTGTAGCCCTCGTTGCGAGCGGTACCCGAGAAAGTCTGGATGCTATCCGCACCCGCAAACGCGCCTTCCTTGATCTCCTTCATTTGCGAAGTGAGTTCGAAAGTCTTGGCGGTGGTAGTGGACAGCACTTGATACACGGCGATGTCGTCGGTGTCCTCGGTGTGGTAGTTGGTCACCATACGCAACCAACCGTCCGCCGTGGGCGTCGATTTGATCATAAAGTTGTCGCCGCGGAAGGTGATCTCGTCCTCGTCGCCCTCTTGCCAATCCACCTTGTCGAAGGTGCCGACCCATACGTAACTGCCGATGGTCGCAAGATCTTCGGGCAGATCGAGGTGGCGCAGGTTGTCGTTGTGCGCAAAGGCGCCGTTGCCCAAGGTGGTGACCGCTCTACCCTCGATATATCTGGGCACGATGATCTCGGACGCTTGCTTGCCGAGGTCGGTCAGACCGTCGATACGGATGCCCGTACCGCCGGACAAGCTGTACTCGAAGTAGGACACGGGCGAATAGGTCACCAGTCGATAGGTCACGTTGCCGGTCGCCGATTGATGGTTGTTGAGGAACGCCACGTAAGAGGCGGGCGTCAAATCGCGCTCGTCGCCGTCCCAAATCAGGTGGATGGTGATATCCGAAGCGGCGTAGACGGTGACGATACCGCCGTTTTTCGCCCCAAAGGCGACTCCCGAGAGGGTCACGTCCCCGTTGAGGTAGACGGACAACGCGTTCTTTTGGGTGACGAACGCTCTCTCTCCCACGAAGTCGACGGAATCGAAGAGGACGATCTCGGAGAGGTTGCTACCGTTCAAAGCGCCCGCTTCTACCCTCTTGACGCTGTCGGGCAGATACAAGGATTGCACGTACCCGCGCAAGGTGGCGGACACCGCGGAAGTATCGATACCGATGACGCGCGCGCCGTCCACGTACTTGGGCACCAAGAGGTTGCCGTCCGATTGAGCGGCGGCTGCCCTGTAACCCACCAAAACGGTCTCGTTGTCGTTTTGTTTGAGGGTAGTCATCTCGGCGGCGTAGTCGATCTTGACGGTGGCGAGAGTGCGCACTCCGTCGATGGTCTGACTTGCCAACTGTTCGGGCGTAGAGGTGTACACCACCACGTTGGGATTGACGCCCTTGAAGACATTGTTGCCCAACGCGCCGCCCGTGATCTGACTGCCGAAGAACACTTCGCTGAGCGACGTGTCGTAAGCGAACGCGGTGTTGCCGATAGAAGGCGTGGTGCTGGCGGCAGTCTCGCCCTCGAGGAAGATGACCGTCCTCAAATGGCGCAATTCGGCGAATGCCGTCGCGCCGATACTCTTGACGGTAGCGGGGATGATGATGGTCTCGATACTGTCGATGCCGTAGAACACCGAAGCGTCGATCGCCACCACGTCGTGGGTCACGCCCTCCACCTCGATGGAAGACGGAATGATCATGGTCTTTTTGACCAAGCCGCTATTGACGCCGGTGATCACCCAACCGCCTTGGAGTACCGAGTACTCGACGGCGAAGGTGTTGTCGGACACGAAAGCGCGGAAGGCGTAGCCGTAGATCGCCGCATAGTCTTCCACCACGCTGTCCTCGATGCCGTACACCGTAAAGACGTCGGCGTGGGACTCGAACGCGGTCAGGTCGTCGTCCACGCCCAACTCGCTCATTTCGCTGCGGAAGATGACGGTCGTGAGTTCGCTCATATCGTCGAAGGCGGTCGCTTCCATCACCTTGAGGGTGGTGGGCAGGATCACCTTGGTGATCTGTTGTCCGCCGAACACGCTCGAACGGAAGGCGCCCGCTTTGACGGTGCTGATACCCTCGGGCAGCACGACCACCCCTTGGGTACCCGTTTCGCCGCCGATGCCGTAGTAGGCGTACAGCACGCTGCCGTCTTTGCTGAGGAGCATATAATCGTCGATATCCGACTCGAAGGCTTGGTTGTTGGTCGCCACTTCCACCTCCAAGGCGTTGACGATCGCCCCGTGATTCATTTGATAGGTCCTACCCGTGAAGGGGTTGCCGTCCACGAAGGACACGTTGTCGCCCACGTACACGTGGCTTAGGTCGTTGCAGTACGCAAACACGCTCTTACCCACGCTCAACACGCTGTTGGAGAGGATGACGTCTTGGACGGACGAAGCGAAGAACGCTTTGTCGGCGACCGCGCGGACGTTGCCTTCCAAGGTGATCTTGACGATATTGGAGTTGGCAAATCCGTTGACGCCCACTTCCACCACGGGATAACTCACGCCGTTGCTGTAAGCGTAATCGGGCAGGATGACGTCCAACCTGTAATCGGGCAGGCTCCAGTTGGCGTCGTCCACGTCGGAGACCGAGATGATCGCGCCCGCGGTGTTGCCCAAATAGACGTCCACCACGTCGTAGACCGCACAGTCGGAAGTGATCTCGATGAGAGACGTATCGTAAGCGAACAGTTTGCCGTCGCTCACCCTCTCAAGCGCGCGCAACACCGAAGCGTTGCCGTCCAACACGTGCACGAGCACCGCGCGATACAGATCGTTGTACACGGCGTCTTCCAACAGACCGTCGTGCAAAGCGGTCAACGCCTTGTCGCCGCTGTACGCCACGCCGTCGATCAAAGTGACCTCGGTCAAGGTGGCGGCGCCTTGGGACTCGGTGACGTAATAGAGGGTCTCGTCCTCTCTGTTGTCGTAAGTCCAGGTCACGGGACTGTTGACCAAAGCGTCGTCCAGATCGCGGATATAGTAGGTGTACTCCCCGTCCGCCGTGTCGATGGTGACCAAACGGACCACGTAGCGCAGATACACTTCGCTTGCTGCGGGCAATTCCACAAAGGCAACTTCGTCCTCGTCGTAAGAGTACATCTTACCGCCGTTGGAATAGACGTATTGGATACGGCTGTCCTCCCCTTGTTTGACCAAGGCGAGATGCCTCGAGTACAGATCGGACGCCGAAATGGTATTGAGCAAATTGCCGCGATCGTCGTAGACGTTGCCGTCCACCAAGGTGACTTGGGTCAAGGTCAACCGACTGGTTTGCACGTGTAGGATAAACAATTCGGTCTTTTGCACGACCATGTCTTCCAGCACGCCCGACACCGGAGCGAGGGTACCGTCTTGCAGTTGATACCAAGCCAAGGTGGCGGTGTTTTGGAACAAACCGAACGAACGGATGCTGAACACGTCGTCGATCACCAGATCGAAGTGACCGCTGTTGTCCTGCCAATCGGAGATGTCGGACGAGAAGGTGTAGCGCACGCCGTCCGACTCGTAGATCTCCTCTTCGCCCAGATCGTCCACGCGGATATCGAAATCGAACATGGATTGCGGCACGTACTCGATCTTGACGATGTTGTTGCTGTTGGCGATACCGTCGTCGATATCCCAAGTGACGGTAGCGCCGATGGGATAATAGATACGGATGTTGTGCAGGTTGGCGGCGTTCACGATATGGATATCCTCGCTGACGTAGATACGAGCCAGCTTGGTGAGCAGGGCTTTGCCGTCTTGATACAGCACGCCGGCGTCCAACTCGGTGATGGTCTCGGGCAACACCATGTTGACGATATTACCGCCCGAAGCAAACGCGCCGTCGGCGATCGACTTAGCGCTGTCGGGAGCGAAGGTCGCGTCGTTTAGGCGATACACAAAGAGCAAAGTGCCGTCCACCGCATAGATGGCGCCGCCCGCCTCGAAGTAACCGGTGTTGCCACCGTAGCCCACGGCGGTAGCCGTATTGATGCCGACCGTGGATAGATTGGTGCAACCCGCAAACACGGGCGCGACGTTGTACTCCCACTTGCCGGTGAGCAGGTTGAGGTCGCGAGTACCCAACACGGTGTTGCCCAGCATGGACATCGTTACCGAGGACAGCACGCGGCAGTTGCGGAAAGCGTACAGGTCGACGGCAAGCACCTTGCCCAAACTGACGCTACCCAATCTGGCGCATCCGTCGAAGGCGGCTTCGCCCACCACGATGCCCGTGCTGCGATCCACTTGCTGCACGGTGACCGATTCGAGCACGTTGTTGCCGCTGAAGGCGCGATCCGCGATCTTCTTGACGGGCAATCCGCCGATAAAGGCGGGGATCACCATATCTTTGTGGTTGCCGTTGGCGCAACCCGAGTGGCTCTTGACGCCGGTGATCACGACGTAGGTGCCGTAATCTTCGTCGGACACCACTTCGTAGGTCAAGCACTCCAACCACTTGTCGGCGGCGGACATATCCTCCACAAACTTGGGACTGATGCTGTAATTGTTGCGGAAGTAGCGGTACAGCGAACCGGCGCTACGATGGATCTCCACGTAGTCGGCGATGGCGATGCCGTCCACCAAGCCCTTGCCCAGATCGGGCGTACCGCTGATACGCAGTTGTTTGAGAGCGACGCAGCCCGAGAAGGCTTGATCGCCGATAGAAGTCACCGATTGCGGAATGATCAAACTGGTCAAAGCCGAGCAATCGCTAAAGGCGTTTTTGGCGATGGTACGCAAGCCGTCGGGCAAATAGACGTAGGTCAAAGCCGAACAGCCCTCGAACGCGTGGTCTCCGATAGAGGTCACGTAGTCGCCCAAGATGACGGTTTGGAGATTGTCCATACCCATAAACGCCAAGTTGCCCACGCCCACCACGCGTTTGCCGCCGATCTGGTTGGGAATACGCACCTTGGTGGCGTTGGTATCGTAGTAGCGAACGATCTCTACCCCGCCCGTGGTGGCGCGAGTCGCGAAGTGGCTGGCTTCGGTGATGGCGATCACGTTGGCGTTGGCAAGAGCGGATAGCGCGGACGAGTCGGTCAGCACGCCGCCGTTGTTGACGTACACGGTGATACCCGAGCCGAGGTCGTCAAAGGCGCCCTCGCCCACTTGGACGGTATAGCCGTTATCCAACAGATACAGCGAACTCAAGCTGCTACCCGCAAACGCACCCTCGCCGATGGCGAAGCCGTCCACGCCCGCGTTGATGGTCAACGATACGATGCCGCTATCCGCAAACGCACCGTCCGCGATACCCACGACCGTCATACCGTTGATGGCGGAGGGGATGGTGACGTACTTGTGCGAAGTGTTGCAGTGATGATCGCGCATACCCGTGATCGTCACTTGACTCATCGCGTCCACGGTCATCTCGAAGCAGTTCCAATAACTGCCCACGTTGAAGCTGATGCCCGCTTGCTGACAATAGTTCTCCAATTCGGTGGCGACGATGCCGTACACCTTGAGGGAGTCGCTGTCGCAGCCGTAGAACAATTCCTGTCCCAAACTGTCCACCAAACCCTCGACGTACACGGCGATGAGCGAAGTACATTCGGCAAAGGCGCGCGTACCGATAGAGGTAATGGACGCGGGCATGGTCACGGTGACGAGTGAGGTCGCTCCCGCAAACGCCAGATCCAGTATAGCGGTCACGGGTTTGCCGTCGATCACCTCGGGCAAGATCAAATGCGCGGGCAAGGTGCCGACGTACCCTTTGATACGGACGGTATCTTGCGCGGTCACTTCGTAAGACAGACTCTCGATGACCGAGATCGTCTTGTAAGACAAGGGCACGGTCTTGGTCGAAGTCAGGTAGGAAGCGGTGTATTGGCTCAACAAGTTGGTCTCGCCCGCCTCCAAGGGACAGTAGATCGTCACCGCGACGTTGTCGCCGAAGATACTGTCTCCGATCTCGTCCGCCACGCCCGAAGCGAAGTAAACGCTGGTCAAGGGACAACCGTCGAAGGCGTGTTCGCCGATAGACAGGCAACCCTCGGGGATATTGAGAGAGGTAAACTTGCACTCGGCAAACGCGTACGCGCCGATACTGGTCACTTCGCCCAAATCGATGGACGTCAACTTGGTATTGTAAGCAAACGCATAGTTGCCGATGTGGGTAACGTGTTTGGGTACCTCGTAATGCGTGACGTCGGTGGTGGGCAGGAAGCTGATCAAGCTGTAAGTGGTATTGCCCTCGCCGTCCACGACGATATTGCCCTCGCCGTCACGATTGATCTGCAACACGGCGCCGCCCGCGTAGGCGTAGTCGGGATCGTTGGGATTGATCTTGACGATCACGAAGTTGCTGCCCGTTTCGGTGCCCACTTCGGTCAAGCCGCTCACGTTGATGAACGCGCCTTCCTCGATCTCCTCGATGTTGGAAGGAATGACCAATTTGACGATACCCTCGCAGCCCTCGAAAGCGAAACCGCGGATGGTGGACAACGCCACGATCTGACTGATACCGCTGTCTTTGAGACCTTTGACCGCGTTGTACAAGTCTTCGTTGACCAAGCGACCGTTGTCGGTCGTCAATTTGACTCCGCCGTACAGATAGTTGTCGTCGTCGATACGGCTGAGACCGGTGTAGGTCTCGTCCATCATGGTCAAGCCGTCGCCCGCTTGATCGCCGAAGCCCGCGGGCACGGTATGCAGGGCGTACAACAGTTTGATGACTTCGCTGTTGTCCTTGTACTCGATACGACCGTACACGCTCTTTTCTTGACCGCCGCCCTCGCTTAAACGCATCTCCAACACGTAGGCGCCCGCCTGCATGCCGAGTTCGCCCAAGTTGCCTTCGGTCAATCTGACGGTACCCGTCTCGTCGTCGTGCGCGAAATACTTGCCCCAGTACAACTCGTCCTCGGGATCGAGGGAGAGTTCCAATTCGTAAGAGAGTTCGGTCACCGAAGTCTCTTCTTCGGTATCGGGATCCACGACCGTCTTGGTCGTATAGCCGCGCAAGAAGAAGGTCTTGTACGAGCGCACGCTGCAGGACGCCAAAGCTTGAGTCAATTCGCTACTCGAATCGCGATTGCTTTCGTAGATCTCCTTGCCGAACAAGGTATAGCGATAACCCTTGTATTGAATGGTGTAACCCGCTTCCACGGTATAAGTGCCCGCGCCCAAGTTGCCGGTCACGGTCGCCATCGCCGCTTTGCTCAGGTAGATCTGATAGGTGGATTGATTGCCCGAAGTCGCCACGGTCACCTCGGACGCCATCACGGTGTTGTGTTGCAACCCGTTGCGGAAGGTGACGTTGATGACGGTGCCCGCATCCGAAGAGGAGATGACCGTGTCGTCCCTCTCGCCCGCGACCTTGATATCGACGGTCACTTCGCCGAGGTAATAGCCCTTGTCGCCGCCCGAAGGCAGATCCACGTAAGGCAGATCGAGCAACAGCGCGCTCGCATTGTCGCCCGCGACTACACCGTCTTCCGCGTCGGTCAAGCCGAACGAATAGTTGTTGTCGGCGCCGCCGTCCGAAGTGATGTGCGGAGTGCGCACGTACTCGTACAACACGCCGTCCAACACGGTGTAACGATCGCTCTCGCCCGTGAGGACGAGGTTGGGACAGTTGGAGAACACGCCCACGCCCAAGGTGTCGATACTGGAGATGTCGAACTCGCCGATACCCGTATCCGCAAACGCCTTGTCGCCCAAGACCGACCACTTGACGGTGGCGATACGAGCCGAGTTGGTTTGGGGATACGCCGAACCGCGGAACGCCTCGGTCCCCAACGTCGTCAACATAGCGGGCAACTGCTCTCTGGTGAGCACGTTGAACACCATGATGCTGCTGAGCGCGCGGGTGTTTTTGAACACGTAGGCCGGGAACACGTCCAAAGTGTTGGGCAAACGGATAGAGGTCAAGTTGTAGCAGTTGATGAACATACCTTCGCTCAAGGCGCGCACGGTGTCGGGCAAAATGAAGGTCGATAAAGCGTGGCAGTTGCCGAACGCATACTTGCCGACCGACAGCACGTCGGGCAACACGAGCGAACGCAAGCTCACGCAGTTGTAGAAGGCGTAATCGCCGACCGTTTGCACGGTGGACGGGATGGTGACCGTCGTCAGGTTGGAACAGTTGAGGAACAAGCGGTCGTTGATGGCTTTGAGCGAAGCGGGCAATTTGACCTCGCTGATCGCGGTGTTGCCGTCGAACAAGCCGTCCGCCAATCTGGTGACGGGCACGCCCGAGATGGTGTCGGGAATGAGGATCACGTTGTGGTCGCCGTAGCAAGCGTGCGACTTGATACCCGTGATGATCACTTCCGAGTTGGTACCGTCGACGTACGCCCACTCGAAGCAGTTGAAGCTGGTACCCGAGTTGTACACGGACGGATCGAATTGACCCGCCAAGTAGCCGCCCGAGGGACCGAACACGGTGATACCGTACCCCGCTTGACTGTAGGTGTTGGCAAACACGTTGTTGCCCAAGAGGAAGATGTCGTCCACGAAGTACGCCTCGTACAAACTGGTACAGCCGTTAAAGGCGTTGTCGCCCACGGTACGCACGGTGGACGGGAATACCACCCTCTCCAAAGAGGTGCAACCCGCAAACGCCATCGCTTCGATGGTGACCAAACCGTCGGGCAGGATCAGTTTGTTGGCGTCGGTCACGTTGCGGAAGGCTTCCGCCCCGATCACGGTGACCAAACGCTCGTTGATGTATTGAGGCACGATGATGACGTCGCCCGAGCCCGAGTAGGACACGATCTTGACCGTGTTGTCCACGTACTCGTAGCCGAAGACCGAACTCATCGAACCGATGTCTTGGAAGGCGGAGATGGGATATGCGCCTTCCTCGTCGGGTTGATGGAACGCGATGACGTTGCCTTCCACGTCGTAATCGAACACGACGTAAGAGGGATTCGCCGCCAAATACTCCGCCCAATTATCCAACACAAAGCGGACGAACAAGTTGCTGTAAATGCCGCTCGACTTGTACATGGGCGCGAAGATGATGACGTTGTAACTCAATCCATCAAAGGCGCCCTCGCCGATCTCCACGTCCTTGTTGAAGGTGATGGTCGTCAAGTTGGTGGCGTTGGCAAACGCACCCACGTTGACGGTGAGCACCTTGTTGGGCACGGTAAAGGTCAGGGCGTTGTTGCTGCTGAGATAG
>CADBTQ010000016.1 GCA_902797685.1 uncultured Eubacteriales bacterium
GCCTTGGGGTACGTCCACCGTGTATTCGGACGAATCCTTGTCAGAAGCGCCCGAGCCGTCTTTGTACATATTGTAGTACACGAGTTTGCCGTCGTACGATTTGATCCCGTAGGTGTAGGCAAACACCCCGTCTTTGACCGTGCCGTAGGCAAACACGTCTTCCTCTCCAAAGAGGGAAACGTAAAGATACAATACGCCCGATTTGGTCTCTATGCGACCGCTGTTGCCGTCGCTATCCGACCAACTGCTCTTGTCCAATTTGACCCAATCGGACGAGTCTTTAACGCCGTTGTGGTAGGCGTAATAGGTGTCTTTGTAGTCGCCTGCGGGAGTCGTGGTGCCCGTTTCGCCGCAAGCGGCGAGAGCAAAGGCGGCGACCAATACAATCGCAAGGACTAAGGTAGAGAGTAGCAAACGCATGTGTTTCATCATAACCTCCGTGTGCGCAAACGCGTATATCTAATGTATACATTATATAATGTCAATATCTATTTGTCAAGAGCAGGTTGTTTGTATACTGTATACATTAAATAATGTGTAGGTGATATATGAAACTGAGAGTGCAGGAAATATTGGAGGAACAAGGTCATACCAAGTATTGGCTCTATATCCGCTTGGGGTTGAGTTATCAAAACTTCAACAAGATCATCAACAACGAAACTGCAGGTATCAAGTTCAAAACGCTGTCGTCTTTGTGCGAGATATTGGGTTGCACTCCCAACGATTTGTTCGATATGGGGGAAGAGTAGCGCGCACCGTTGTTACGCCGTTGCGCCTAAAGGGCAATAGACCGACTTCGCTCGAGATGACGTTCCCCGCTATTGACAAATGGCGGGGAAAATTGCTACAATAGACAGGAAATCAAACATCAAAAAGGAGAATTATTATGCGTAAAAACTTTGGCGTTAAGCCCTTTATTTATCCCCAACCCGTATTGATTTTGGCGACTTATGACCAAGACGGCAAACCCAACGCGATGAACGCCGCTTGGGGCGGCACCGCCGACTTCGACAAGGTGTTTATCGACCTATCCCACCATCAAACCACCGACAATATGTTGGCGACGGGCGCGTTTACCGTGGGTATCGCGGACAAAGAGCACGTGGTGGCTTGCGATTACGTGGGGCTCGTATCGGGCGCTAAGGAGCCGGACAAAATGCGCAAAGCGGGCTTTACCGTCACCAAGAGCGAGTTTGTCAACGCCCCCATCATCAACGAATTGCCCCTCACCTTGGAGTGCAAATTGCTCAAGGTGTTGGACGACGGCATGCACATCGGGCAAGTGGTCAACGTCTCTTGCGACGAAAAGTATTTGGGCGAGGACGGGTTGCCCGATCTGTCCAAGTTTACTCCCATCACCTTCGACCCCATCCACAACAAATATATCGCGTTGGGCGAGGTGGTCGGCAACGCCTTCAAAGACGGCAAACAACTCAAATAGGAGAAGGGTATGAAAGTATTGATTTTGAACGGCTCGCCCAAAGCCAACGGCAACACCGCCATCGCCTTGGGGGAGATGATCAAGGTGTTTGACGAGGAAGGGATCGAGACCGAACTCGTCCAGGTGGGCAACAAGGACATCCGCGGCTGTATCGGCTGCGGCAGTTGCGGCAAGACGGGCAAATGCGTGTTTGGCGATTTGGTCAACGAGGTCGCGCCCAAGTTTGAACAAGCGGACGGATTGGTGGTCGGTAGTCCCGTGTATTACGGCTCCGCCAATGCCACGCTCGTCGCCTTTTTGACCCGCCTTTTTTACAGCACTCGCTTTGACAAGACCCTCAAAGTGGGCGCGTCGGTCGCGGTCGCTCGCCGTGGCGGTCTGACTGCCACTTACGACGAACTCAACAAGTTCTTCGGTATCTCGGGTATGCCCATCGCCTCGGGTCAATACTGGAACGGGGTGCACGGCAGAGCCCCCGGCGAAGCCAACGAGGACGGGGAAGGGTTGCAGCAAATGCGCACCCTCGCTCGCAATATGTCTTGGCTTATCAAAGCCATCGCCGCCTACAAAGAGCAAAACGGCATCCCGCCCAAAGAGGAAAGGGTGTGGACGCATTTTGTGCGATGATGTAAGCGGAGCGGTTGCTTCGCAATGAGATAGCCTAAGGTTATGAGATAGACCTTCGGTCAATGATATACGGCTACGCCGCATGATATAATTGGCGAGCCAAATATGATATACGACACAGTCGTATTGCGGATAAAAACTATATAGATAGGCGATTTGTCAAATCAATCAAACACCAAAATATCCCTCGATGGACGCAGCTCATCGAGGGATATATCATATTGGCGCATTCGTCAATATATCATACCGCCCAGCGGTATATCATACGCCTTGGGCGTATATCATTGCGAAGCATTATGCGCGTTAGCGGTCGGTTTCCGCCAAACTTTCGTTGTAATTGACGAAAAAGTCCTCGACCAAAGCAAATCCGCGGGACAGATCGACGCCCTTGGCTTTTTGTTGGGTGTAGTACCAACGGTAGAGGTGCAACGCGTCTTTGCGGGCGTTGGCAAAAGGAAAGCGCAGCACGTAGCAATGGGCGGTGTTGAATAGCCCCGTCCCCACGCGGTAGGTGTTGGGTACGCCCGCACGGTTGAGGGCTTTCGCCATGCGCTTAGCTTCTCCCAAGCACAGCAGATCGGTGCCGCCCCCGTTGTTGTAGGTGGGCGGGAAGTCGGCGTTGAGGTAGTTGTAGGGGATACTCTCCTTGTAATACTTCCATTGATGGAAGGCTTTGCGGCTCCTTTGTCCCGAAAAGTAGCGCACGATCAAGGTGTGCGTCATGGGGATGCGGTACATCACGTCAAAGCTGAACGCCCCCGAGATGGCAATAAGCGCCACGGGCGTGGTCGCAAGGCGAGGCAGCCCCAGTTTGGCGACGTACTCGTCGCTCGAGGCGGCGCACCCCATGCAAGCGGTGAGATGTCCGCCCGAACTGTCCCCGGTAAGGGTGATATTGGCGGGGTCGATGTGGTACTCCTTAGCATGCGCCACCAAATAGTTGTACGCGTCGATGCAGTCGACGAGATTGTCAGGGAAAAACACCTTGGGACAAAGTCGGTGGTCGATGACCGCCACCACCGCGCCCATGGCGGCGTACACGCGAGCGTACCCGTCCCGACGTGGACGATTGTGGATCATCCAGCCGCCGCCCGGTACGTCCAACACGCAAGGGTAGGGGGAGTCGGAGGGGTAGAGCGGATAGTAGATGTCCATCAGCAGTTCCTCCCCGTCCACCGTCTTGTACACCACGTCTTTGTCTACCTTGATCTGCCCCGAAAAAGGGGTGCGGCTGTTGGGCTCGGCGCGGTCTTCCTCGGCGAGGTCGAAAATATCCGCCATCAAAGGGTAACGGTGCATTCCGTAGGAATGCCAAAACGCTTTGGCTGTCTCCTTGATCTCTTTGCGGAGAGAGCGATCTTTGCGGGCTTTGGTCTGCAACTCCAAGTGTTCGTTTTGGTACGCTTCGTGATAGGCGGCGTGCACCTTTTTGAATTGGCGGTGCAAAAAACGATACGCCGTGTGCTGTTGCCGTTTGTTCTCCCGATAAGTTTTTTCCTCGGCGAGGTAGCGT
The DNA here is from genome assembly GCA_902797685.1 of uncultured Eubacteriales bacterium. Classification (GTDB taxonomy): domain Bacteria; phylum Bacillota; class Clostridia; order Christensenellales; family CAG-1252; genus RUG14300. The sequence continues at coordinate 3,582 of CADBTQ010000016.1, forward strand.
TCCTTTTGTTCGGGGTAGGCTTGGGGGTCGGAGCGCTTGGTTAGGCGCAACGACCGTTTCGCCTCTATCAATCGGCGTTTGGCTGCCTTTTTGTCCGCTTTGCGCTGCAAACGCACGTGCCGATACTCCGTCCTGACCTCGCTCGCCACTTCCTTGCGGGTGCGTTTGGCTTGGCGTTTGCCCTCTTTGTAGCGGTCTTGCCCGTCCTTCGTTTGCTCTTCCAATTCCCTTTTGACTTGCGATAGGGTGCGGTTTTGCTCTTTGTCGTCCATAAGATACCCCCAATACCCTTTCAGTATATCACGAATCCGCAATTCGTTCAAGGTAGGACGGGATTTTTGCCAAAAGGGGTTGTCTTAAATCCAAAATATGCTATACTAATAGGGAACACAACAAGGAGCGTAGATTATGGAAATCAAATTGACTAAGGACAATTTTCAACAAGAAGTGTTAGAGAGCGATATCCCCGTTTTGGTGGACTTTTTCGCCACTTGGTGCGGCCCCTGCCGCATGATCGCCCCCTTCCTCGAGGAGATCGCCGAGGAGTATCAAGGCAAAGTCAAAGTGGGCAAGGTCAACGTGGACGAGGAAGAGGAGTTGGCGATCCGTTACAAGGTGAGCGCCATTCCGTTGGTGCTGTTGTTCAAAGACGGCAAAGTCGCCAAAGAGTCGCTGGGCTACAAGTCCAAAGCCGACTTGGTGGCGCTGTTCGAGTAGGGGCGGCATTCGCCCTTTCGGCAGGGAGTGGCACCCTATGGGTGCTAATCGACAGACGCCTTCGCCCGCTTAGCGAGGGCGTTTTTGACGTGCTGCCGCGCCCAAAGTCTGCGCCTACGGCTTGGGGGTTGCATTTGCACGAAAAAGTAGTATAATAATATCATGAGTAAGTATCGCTTAGTCGTTTTGTTAATAGGCGTAGTCGTGTCGCTCGGTTTGATCGCGGGCGTGCTTTGCGCGTGCAAAACGGCGGAGCCCATCATGATCTACTTGGGCAGCGATACCGCTTATCGCGGAGCGGTCATTCCTCTCTCCGCCACTTTGACGGGCGAAACCCAAGCGGATTTTGCCGTGATCGAGGGGCAGGAGTACGCCTACATCGCGGACGGGGCGCTGCATATCAGGGACGTCGCGCCCTACCTTGCGACCGTCACCGTGCGCGTTAGGGCGGGAGAGCATACCAAGGACGCGTCCCTTACCGTGGGGCATACCCCCGTAGAAAAGGTGGAAGTGGTCGCTGTGCCCCCGCAAAAGGCGGGCGACAGCGTGACTTTGCACGCCAAATTGACCCCCTCTTATGCGGACGACAACCCCATCTCGTGGTCGCTTAGCGAGGGGGAAGAAGTCGCCTCCATCGAGGGCAACATACTGACCCTGTCCCATCGTGCCGACCATAACGACTTGGTGGGGGTGATCGCCTCGGCGGGCGGAGTGCTCAGCTCGCCCAAGCGGGTGGATATCTCCACCGTGCAACCCCAATCGTTTGAAATGAGTGCGGACGCACTGACACTCAAGCGGGAAGAGAGCGCGCACCTTAGCGCGGTCGTGTCCCCTTTGGGCTGCGAGGACAGACCCGTCTATCAACTCGTCCCTTCCGACTATGTCGCTCGCTACGTCGTTTTGGCGGGCGAAGTCGTGACCGTGTCCCAGGACGCGCCCGAGGGGTCTTTTGCGGTCGAGGGGGTCTTGGGCGAGTTGCGCCGATCGTTGACCTTTACGGTCGCCAAAACCCCGGTGGAGAGGGTGGTGTTGACCAAGTTGGGCGAGGATAACGTCGTGCATTACGGGGAGACGATCAGCTTGTACACCCACGTGTACCCTCTTATCGCCACCTATCCCGAAGTGACCATGACCGTCACCCCCCAAGACAGCGTGGAGTGGGTAGAGGGCGGGTGCCGCATCGCGACCAAAGAGGTAGGGGTGCCCATCGTGATCACCGCCACCGCCGACGGTGTGACGGACCGCGTGATGCTGACGACCGCCGAGATCCCCGTGGAGAAGATCGAGGTGTCGGTATCCGATTCCCTCTCGGTCAAAGTGGGGGACAGTCGGACGATCACCGCCACGGCTTTCCCCGCGGACGCCACCTATCCCGAAGTGACCTTGCGTTTGACCCAAGGAGGGGAGTTTGCCCGCCTTGACGGCGACGTGATTTATTTCGATTCCATCGGCGTGGGCAACGACGAAGTGGTCGTGACCGCCACGTCGGGCGGGGTGGTCGTACCCGTCACCTTCCATATCGTGCCGATCCCCGTCAAGCGGATCGATTTGACGACGTCCGACCCCGTATCCGAACTCAAAGCGGGCGATACCGTCACGTTTGCGGCGGCGGTCAGCCCATCGGACGCGTCCTTCCCCCAAGTCACCTATCGTTTGATCGAAGGGGGCGAGTTGGGACGGATGGTCGGCAACGTGTTCGAGGTATGGGAGACCGCGGGGCGTGGAGTCGTCAAAGTGGTCGCCGAGACCCAAGACGGGGTAGTCAGCAACGTGATCGAACTGAGCGTAGTCGGCACTATGGAGACCTTGGTGGTGTCCTCTTGGAGCGAGATCGACAACGATCCCGCCTATCTTGACGGCCATCCTTGCGTGGGATTGGATATGCGTTCGCTGCCCAAAGAGGCGGGGGAGACCTTGCTCATCGTCAGCGACGACGTGGAATATTTGTTGATCGTCGGGGCTTACGAGGGCACGCGTTCTACTTGTTGGCACAACTTTTATCTCTATTTCCTCACCTCGGACGAGATCGAGGTGTGCTTTGTGGACGTGGGACTGGACGTCACCACGGGTTATACCGACGCGGTGGTGGACTTCGGCTCCCAAGCCAAGGTGCTACTGACCACGGTCGGGGATTGCTTCGTGGCGGGCGGCAACGCCTACGCCCCCTATAGCGGCGCGCTTACCGTGGACGGCAGTTGGTCGGATACCGCGCATCCTTACGGCATGAACGGGGTCAACGGCATTGACGGCGGTATCGCCTTGTCGGCGTACGATCTCACCTTGTCGGGCGAGGGCAATTTGACCTTGATGGGCGGTAACGGCTCGTCGGGCACCGACGGCAAACGCGGCGCGGACGCAGGCGAGGACGGTATCGCGGGCTTTGGCGGACAGGGCGGCTTAGGCGGAGATGGCGGCAGAGCGATATTGAGTTACCGCCTGACCTACGATTTTGCGGGTACGTTGACCCTCTTCGGCGGGCAAGCCGCTACGGGCGGTATGGGCGGACAGGGCGGCAACGGCTCGAGCTTGGGGCTGACCGCCGCCGAATTGAGCGGCAAACACGGACTGGACGGGGTCGCGCCCGATCCGGTCAAAACGGTGGAAAGCGTGCGCTGCGTAGCGGGCAGTCCCGTGATCAATATGGGCGGTCTCGCCGCCCGGCGCGAAGTGCGCCCCGTATCGAGTGTGGACGGCTACGCCAAGGCGTTGGCGGCGCACTACAAGGTCAACGTTCGCTACGGTACGGCGACCACCGCTTTGGGCGGGTACACCATCACCAAGCAAACGGACGGGGCGGAGCAACTGCTGATGTTGAGGGGCTTGGACTACGCTTTGGCGATCTTCGGTCGCAATATGTTCGTGGAACTCAAAGCCGATCACGCCAACAATACGACCGTCAGTTTCAATCTGTGCGATACCATCAAGCGGGTGCTTAGTTCCAACACGGTGTACGGGGTCACGTCCACGGGCAATTCGGTGTGGTTCGCCACCTTTGCCCCTCGCAAGCGGGACTACATGTGGAGCAACTACTACAACATCATGGTGCACGAGATGTTGCACCTATTGACCTTTGGCATGGGGAGTACCTCGTCCAATCCCATGCGGACGGGGTTGCCTACCTACAATCAAGGGTACGGTTATACCACCACGGCGGCGGGCGTGTACGATCCCGCGACGGGGCAGGACGCGCAAAATAGTCCCTTCCTCACCAAGTACTCCAAGAGCGACTTCAACGAGGATATCAGCGACAATTTGTCCTTGCTTTGTATGCTGGTCGCGCCTTGCGATCTGACCGAGGCGAGCGCACCCTTGACCCAAAAAGCGATTTACATTACCAAGACTTACCAAGACTACTTCCGCAACGTGCGCTTGTGGCGGGGCGTGAAGTGGCTACGGTTTGCGGAGACGATATGAGAGAAGTCAACTTTGAACAAATTACCCAACAAGCGCTCGTCAGTCCCGAGGGACTGGTGTTTGAAAGCGAGCGCCGCTTCGACCACCAAGTCGAGGTGTTGGCGCACCGTATATACGAAGTCAAAGATATCTCGCTACTGATGGTAGCGGGTCCCTCTTCCTCGGGCAAGACCACTTTTAGCCTCAAACTGCAATCCGCTTTGCAGGACTTGGGGGTCAAAGTCCACTACATCGGGCTGGACGACTTTTTTATCGACCGCGACAAAGTACCTTTTTTGCCGAGCGGACTGAGGGATTACGATTCGCCCGAGGCGATGGATCTGCCCTTCCTTCGCCGCACGCTGGAAGGCGTGATCAACAACGAGTGGGTGGAAGTGCCCACCTACAACTTTTTGACGGGCAAACGGGAAAAGGAATTGCGCCTGTTGCGCATCCACAGCGAGGACGTGGTGGTCGTGGAGGGGATCCACGCCCTCAATCCCACCTTGCTCAAAGGGTTGGATACGTCCAAGGTGTGCCGAGTGGGCATTTGTCCCCGCCGCACCTTCGTTTTCCCGTCCGGCGTGGCGCTTCCTCCCGACGATTTGAGGCTTTTGAGGCGCACTTTGCGGGACAACTACACCCGCGGGCACAGTTTTGAAGACACCGCCAAACAGTGGGCGGAGGTGTGCGCCGCCGAGGACAAGTATATCCGCCCCTATCTCGTCACGGCGGATCACGACGTGGACTCGTCTTTCGAGTACGAGTTGTTCGTGTACAAACATTGTCTCAAAAACGATTTGGAAAAAGTGGATCTGCCCGCCTTCGCCAATCTCAAATTGGTGATGCGCGAGGTGAAAGATATACCTTTGATACATATACCCACAGGCAGCTTGCTCAACGAGTTTGCACAGGGTTTGGAGGATTAATATGAAAAAAGAACTGACTAACACATCATTGGCATTCGGCGTCATCAGTATGCTGTACAACGTCGTTTACGGCGTGCTGTTCGGCTTTTTGATCAACGTCATCATCGCGATCATCGAAGCGGCGGCAAAAGCGGACGGCACCTGGACGACCGTCTACTTCTTGGGCGGCTTCGCGGTATTGGCAAGCGCGCTCGTCAATCTCGTCGCACTCTTTTTCGTCAAGCGCAAGCCGCTGGTGTCGGGCATTTTGTTTACCGTCACTTGCGTGGTCGTGTCCACCTACGCCATTTTGACCTTGGTCAAACTGTTTTCGGTGCTGACTTTGGTGTTTGCGGTGTTGGCGATCGCTTTCGAAGTCGTCGCCATGGCGACCGCGTTTGCCGCGCACCAAGATATGCAAGCGCACCAAGCGCCCCAAGTCGAGCAAAGCGAACAAGCAGAGTAAACGCGCCGTTCGTTTTCCCTTTGTGCCGAGTTTTTTGCCGTTCTAAGCTGGCAAAAAGCTTTTTTGCGCGCGCCCAAACTTTTTGATAAAATCGGTTGACAATCCGATGGGTTTGCAATATAATCATATCGTTATCAATCGATATGTACCTATGGCTCAACTGGATAGAGCTTCCGGCTACGGACCGGACGGTTGGGGGTTCGAATCCCTCTAGGTACGCCAGAAAGAAATAATACGAACTTTTTTAATCGAAGGTTCGTATTATTTTTTACGATGGATGGGTTTATATTGTGTATTAAGCGCAACAGCTAACTCCTATTAAACCGCAATCCGCCGATGAGGACATAACTCTTATTTTGCGCTACCCAAATATAAAAGGTGGGTGTAAGTTGTGCGGCGCGGTAGCGATCCATACCGCTTTGCGAATAGTTGTCGCTATAGAATCCGCCGCTACAAGACATGACGGGGTCAAGCAAAAAAGCGCTGCTCGAACCGTATATCGTGTAGCCCTTGTATTCAAATTGTTTCTGCGTAAAGTTCACGGTCAAATTGCCGTAATAACTGCCGCTCGAATAGCGATAGGTGTACTTCTCGTCTTTGCCGAAAGCCGAAGACGAGCCGCCCAAAAATCCGCACGCTACGAGCCCAACGGTAAGCGTCAAGCATATTACGATGGCAACGATGATCAAACAAATCTTTTTCATGATATTCTCCTTTATTGTGGTTTCTTGGAGTATACCAAAACCCTTGCCCCGAAAGTGGGACAAGGGAATTATACTGGTTATTGATTTTATAGTTAATTGTTTTTGTTTGCCAAATAGAGTTTTATTATTTGATCGCAGCGTCTCTGCCCCGATATTCCAGCAAAATGTTTTTGTGGGCTATACCATGGTCTATTCGTCGAATGAGCGGTATATTCTATATATTGTTGCGTGCAAGAGTTGTTTTTCTTTGCATACTCTTTTCCTGCAAGCAGTGAACAAATTATTACTAAGTCGGGTTCAATAATATCAATAACCCTATTTACTACTTCTGTGGATTTTGTTACAAGATCGTCCCATATTTCATAGCGTTGCGTTATTTTCTGCCTGCTTCCTTTAATGCGTTTTACAAAAGATGTCCATATATCAATGCCATTAATTAAACTAGGGAATTGAAAGAAATTCATAAATGCGATGTTGGATAACAACGCATCAGAGTATTCTGCTTTATATAAACCGTTGCTTACCAGTTCTTTAATGGGATTTTGAATAACTTGTGAGATAGCAGCCTCTTTATTGGGAGATAATACTGTTGCTCGATTAGCATGTGTTCTGGTATTGAACCAACTACTCCAGTCATTTTTTTCTTCTAATAGTTGTTCATACCAATCCGCTTGCCACCATGGAGAGTATGAGGTTTCATCCCAATCCCAATCTTTAGCCACATAATGACTTTCACCAATGATTAGAACCTTATGGTTTTGGCTTGCATAATCCTTTCCGATAAAAGGCAAATACTCCGGATGTATTTGAAAGAACGGTACATCCATTAAGGCGTAATCATAATCTTTCGTTCCTAAATCTATATCTGGTAGTTTTTCACCCATTTTTTATTCTCCTAAGTAAACATTCGAAAACCATCAAGGTTTTTCTATTAAAAACAAATCATGTGGAATATAATATGTCAATCCCCCTCCGCATACATCGCCCCCATCTGCGAGAGGGTGTCGCGGATGGTGGTGACGAGGGTTTGAGGGGCAACGACCCTGACCGCGGTGGCGAATTGGAGCGCCCAATAGAGCATGGCTTTTTCGCCAACCCGCACGGTGTAGCGGTAGACGTCGTCGCTTTGCGGTGTGACTGCGAAATCGAAGCCGAACCAGTCGATGACGTGGTCGGCCATATATTTGCTTGCTTCGAAGGTGACGAGGGTCGGCTCCTCCTCGAAGAGATAGGGCAAGCGGTTGAAGGATTGCCCCGCACTGAAACGAAGCGTGCCCTCTTTGGGCATTTCCACGCGGGTGTCCAGTAGTTCTATCTCACCGATTCGATCCACGCGGCAGAAAGTTTGGTCTCGGTAGGGCTCGAAACTGCACGCCAAGTAGTAAAACCCGTTTTTGCAAAACACTTGGTAGGGGTTGACGGTTTTGACGCGACCGGTTGCGTGTCGTTTTTTGTCCACGCCGTAGTGATAGTAGACGTAGCGCACCTGCTTACCCGCCGCGATAGCCTCGCACAATATCTCCACGTTGTACAATAGGTCTTGGTTGCTTGTCTTTTGCCAATCGTCCAGTCGTACCACGTTGGGCCGATAGGCACGATAGTCCCTGCCGCCCAACGCAGTCAATTTGTCCACCAAGTCCTTGGTGTGTTTGGCACAAATATGGCGGCTGCACAGCACCGCGTCGGAAAGTAGGCGCAATTCACCCGCCTCGAAGGTGCGGGTGCCAAGGTAGACGCCTTGCTCGTTATGTACGACGTCATACCCCGCTTGCTCGAGAAAGGCAAGGTTTCGCCCCACCGCCTTGCGCTCGCAATCCATATCATATTCATTATGTAGTAGACGGATAATATCCTTTTGGCGCAAAGGATGGTCGGCGCTGGAGTGCTCCTCCAACACTTGCAAGATACGCAGTAGTAATAGTTTTTTGGGCTCTAAACTTTCCATGTCGCTTTCTCCTTTCCCTATAATCGTTTGCGGGGGTCAAAAACGATCGCGTTTTGGCGATAATTTTTCTTAATATTAGTTGAATTCCATTTGACGATTTTCCACGAGACGTCCTCGATGCGCGCACCCGTCACGGGTATTTGCACCGGCGCCACCGATTCGCCCGTGCCCAATCCGTACAATGCCGTTGAAGTACACCGTTAAGCGGCCGAACGACACGATCATCATAATTGCTATCGTCCTTTTCATATTATCACCTTCGACGTTATGGTACAACTCGGCACGTCCCAAAAACGGGACAAGCACCGTGCTATTATGCTTTTACACAAGGGAGGCAACGCTATGAGACTGACGAAATGTGACTTTATGAGAGGAGTGCAATGTCCAAAGATGCTTTGGCTGGACAAGCACAATCCGCAATACAAGGTGATACCGCCCGACGTGCGGGACCGCTTGGAGGCCGGCAACGACTTTGGGGATAGGGCGATGGGTATGTGGGGTACATACGTTGAGATGACCGCACGCACGCCGTCGGGAAGAATTGACTGTTCGGCGATGCTTTTCAACACGCAAGCGCATCTTCAAAAGAAGACGCCCGTATTGTGCGAGGCGGCGTTTGCGGTGGGCGACCTGTATTGTGCGGTGGATATACTCCGCTTGGACGAGGAGGGGTGCTACCAAATGTACGAAGTCAAGGACGCAGAGGCGGTGGAGCCGCAGTTTGTGTTGGACGCGGCGTTTCAATACTACGTCGCCACGCGGTCTATCAAGATAAGCAGGGTATATATCGTTATACACGGAGAAGGGGACTTATTGGTGCCGTGTGACGTAACGGATCTGATCATAGCTACGCAAAAAGGGTTGCCCGCTATGATCAACAGAGTCCACGCCGCCGGCGATACGCTCGATGAGCCGAACGTCTGTTGCGGCAAACAATGTAAAACCCCCTACCGCTGTTGGTATTGGGATTACTGTCATACACAAAAAAGGAGGAACAAATATGAACGCATTTGACAAAATCATCGGATACCAAAGCATCAAAAACGAACTCGCTATTCTTGCCGACATGATGAGAAATAGCGACAAATACACCAAGCTCGGCGTAACCATGCCTCGCGGCGTTCTTCTCTCGGGAGAGCCCGGAGTAGGCAAGACCCTGATGGCAAATTGTCTTATCGAAGAAAGCGGTCGCAAGGTTTTTACCCTACGCAAGGACAAGCCGGACGGGGACTTTATACACGCCATACAAGACACGTTTGCCCAAGCAAAAAAAGAGCAACCCAGCATCGTGTTTTTGGACGATATGGACAAATACTCCGATTGTCAGCGCCTTCGCAGTAATGCGGAGGAATACGTGGCGGTGCAGTCGTGTATGGACGACGTGGCGGATGACGACGTGTTTGTGATAGCGACCGTCAACAACGTTTTTTACCTGCCCGATTCTCTTGTCAGGGAAGGTCGGCTTGGTCGAAAACTTACGATCAAGCCGCCTCGCGGGCAAGACGCAGTGGACATCGTCGGACATTTTCTCTTGCAAAAGAAATGTGTGGCGGAGGTAGACGCCAAAGCGGTTGCCAAAATACTCAATGGAAACAGTTGCGCTGTCCTCGACGCCGTTATCAACGAGGCAGGCATTTACACCGCCATGGCAGGAAAGGAATTGATCGATCTCGACGATATGATTCGCGGTATTTTGCGCGTCAAGTTCGACGCGCCCGAAAGCGTTGACGATACGCCCCCCGACGTATTGCTTGCTAGCGCTTATCACGAAGCGGGGCATGCCGTTGCGGCGGAGTGTTTGGAGCCCGGTAGCGTGTGTTTGGTGTCTATCCTTGCGCACCATGGCGATATCGGCGGTGTAACGGACTATTACCAAGACGAGCGTTATTGGACGGACGTCGATTATATGCAAAACCGTGTTGTCGCACTGCTCGCAGGCAAAGCCGCCACCGAATTGGTGTACGGCAAAACGGACGTGGGCGCAGGAAACGATATTTCCCGCGCTTCCGATATCGTTGGGCGCATTATCGGCGACTACTGCTCCACGTCGTTTGACAGCATCGAAAGGGAGGAACAGACAGGCAACGGGACGCGGGATCGCAAAGAAGTGCGTATGGCGATCGAGCTGGAAAAAGCCTACGCCCGAGCCAAACGCATTCTCGCCGTCAACCGCGCTTTCCTCGACGTCATAGCCCATGCTCTTGTGGAGAAGAAAACCCTCGTTGCATCGGACGTTTGCCGATTAAAGGCGGGTGAAGAATTACGATCATGAAAGACAAAGAGATACGACAAATATTGGTCGAATACATACGACACGAATTTTGGCGGTACAGCCCACCTTAAGGGGAGGGGATAGCCTGGCGCGAAGCGACACGACTTATCCCTCGGCAGGGGTACAAAAACGGGACTTGTAGCGACAAGTCCCGTTTTTGAATGAAACTAAGGAGCAATTATTCCGCGTCTACGACTACGTTGACGCGAGCGGTCACCCCGCCGAAAAGTTTGACCTCGACCATTTGGCGACCCACCTGTTTGATGGGGGCGTCGAGGACGATATCCTTTTTGTCCACTTCGTAGCCCAATTCGGCTAACGATTGCGCGATCTCTTTGCTGGTGACCGAGCCGAAGATCTTGCCCGATTCGCCCGCTTTGACCTTGACGTGTACGGTGGCGGTGTCCAATTTTTCCTTGTCCGCTTTGGCTTTGTCCTTGCGTTTTTGCAGTTGATACGCCTCGGATTCCTTCTTTTGCACGGCTTCGTTGAGGGCTTTGCCTTCGGCAAGCACGCCCAACTTGCGGGCTAACAAAAAGTTGCGGGCATAGCCGTCCGACACGTTGATGATGTCGCCCGCTTTGCCTTGTCCTTTGACGTCTTTGACCAACAATATTTTCATTTCGCTTCCTCCTTTGGAGTCTTATCTTCCCCATTATAGCACAATTCTTTTCCCTTTTCAACCACTCCCGCCAAATTGCGGTATTTGCTTATCCCCGCGTATAAAAAAGACCCCCCTTAGCCATACTGACTACTGGGAGGAATTATGAAAGGATTAAGATGTACGACCGACAACTGTCAACACAACTGCCGCGAGCGCTGCCAAGCGGGCATTATCGATATCTCTACCCACGGGGTGTGCAAAAGCAAGATCAAAAGGGAAGGGGGCGCTTTGTCCCAACTCTTCGAGGAGTACGAGGCGGGTCCCGACTACTCGATGGACGAGCCCGAACTCATCGTGCAGTGCGACGCCGACTGTATCTACAATACCAATCACCTTTGCACTCGCGAACACGTCTCGGTGCAGGACGGCACCATCCGCACCAAGTGTTTCAGTCGCAAAAAGGACACGCTAAGAGGTTAGCGAGGCTGTTTCGCTCACCTTAGAACGACGTTCGATTTTAGACGAAGGCTGCCTAAGGCAGCCTTTTTTATGCGTAAAAATCCAGCGGATAGGTTTGTCTTACGTAGTTAAGTCTGACGTACTCGGTCAAATAGCCGATCATCTCTCCGTTGGGCGGATAATCTCCCTGTTGGTACAGTTTGGCGCCCAGCAGACGGTTGAGTGCGGAGATGCGGTTGCGATTGGCAAACACCCGTATCGCGTGGCGGATATCCCTTTCCACTCGTTGATACACGGTGTCGTTGGCGACCGCTACCGGCTCGTACACCGCATTGATCAGGCGATACAGTCGGGTATGATCTTCCACGCATAATTGCACGGCTTGGGCGAGGTACAAATACCCTTTGAGCGAAGGGGTCACCCCCAATTCTACCAACACTTGTTTGACGTAACGATCCAGACCCGGATCCTGAGGACGAGACAACATACTATTCTCCTATCGATTTTTCGTAACCGCGAGTGACCGGCAAAGCTCGGTTTCACGATCCGTCCTCATCATAGCAATTTTTCGCCGTTTGTGTCAAACGATACGAGCGTTTTTCGGCGAGTTAGACATCATTCGACAAAAATACCGACGTTTGCTCGGTCAAAATCGGTCAAAAAACCGTGTCGCTCGTCAATTTGCACCCGCGAAATAGGGGCAAAGCGGGCGGAAAGGGGCTACAAAGCGGATTTTTATTATTAGTTTACTTTTGAAACGAGGTGTGCTATACTAAGTCTATGAAAAAGGTACTGTTGGTCTTAGCCGTATGCGTCGCTCTGTTTTTGGTCGCTTGTCAGCCGACCGCGCATACCGTTGCCCCGCAAGATAGCGAGGTCACGGTATCTTTCGTCGTGGACGAGCAATACCTTGCCGACGACGTGGAGGAGTTTGCCTTACCCGCTCGCACGATCAAAGCGGGCGAAGCGTTGGGCGCGCTCTCCATCCCCGAGGGCACCCAAACGACGGGGCTACTGTCCGAGTACTACGAGTTGGTGTGGTGCTACGATCAAGCGGGTCTTAAGGAGTACGACCCCGCCGCCAAAGTCGAGCAGGATACCACGTTGTACTTGGTGCAAAAAGGTTTACGCTACCGCCTTACCTACCACTACGATCCCGCCCTTGCTTTCGTGGGCGAATTTGCGGACGCTTACCGCTACGGCGAAGCGGTCGCTTTGCCCAACGTCGATATGGGGGACGGCTATCGCAGTACAGGCAACTGGTATTACGACGAGGAGCATTACTATACCGTCGCCGTGCCCGCGGGCGCCAACGGGGATCTGGAGTTGATATTCCGTCCCGACCCCGTGTCCTATCGCGTGTACTACCGCTCGGGACTTAGCGGGGTGGCGATGGACGATATCGACAATCCCAATCCCGACCGCTGGACGATCGTGGACGGCAAGCGGATGTCTCTCCTTCCCGCCGCATACGAGGGCAAGACCTTCGCGGGCTGGCGCGTCCGTCTTAATCAAGGCAACAAGATCACGATCAACGTGGACGGCGAAGACGTCACGTACACCCATCTGCAAAAGGTGACCCAACTGGATTTTGCCTTTATCCAATGGGGGCAATTCGTGTTGGAAGCGACGTGGGAGTAGTATGGAAGACCGCTTGACCTCTCTATGTCGCAATAGCGCCTGTTACAAGGTGTTCGATCGCGAGATGACCTACGGCGGCTCGCACGCCTACCTGTTGCTGTCCGAAGACCCTGCCTTACTCGATAGGATGGTGACTTTGCTGTGTATGCGGGTGTACTGTCCCGTAGCTTGCGGGACTTGCGCCGAGTGCCATAAGGTGCTGTCCGGCAACAAAATGGACGTGGCGCAACCCAACCCTTTGAGTGAAAAGTTGACCGCCGATCAAGCCCGTTCGATCGCCGAGGACGCCGTGATGGGCGCGTACGAGGGGGGATACAAGATCTACGTGTTGCGCGCGATGGACCAGCAGAGGGACGTGGTGCAAAATATTTTGCTCAAGACCTTGGAAGAGCCCAATCCCAAAGTGATGTTTTTGCTGACGGCTTCCTCTACCAAAGGGGTGCTGCCCACCGTGCTGTCCCGCGTCAAGACCCTGCCTCAGTGCAAACTGACCGTGGGGGAAGTGGCGGACGTATTGAGCGAGCGCTCGGTCAAAGACGGCGGCTTTTGGGCGAGGTGTTCGGGAGGCAATTTGGCGCTTGCCGTCAACCTTTCGCAAGACGACAAGTACGTGGAGACCATCGACCGCACGACGGCGATGCTGTTGCATCTCAAACGTTCGCAGGAAGTGGTCGATTACGTATTTTCGCCCGACTTCGACAAGGAAAACATCGCTCGCACCTTGGACGTGTTGTCCGTCGTCCTAGAGGACTTACTCATGATTGCGGGTGGCAACCCACAGGCGGTGACCTATCTGTCGCAGACGGCGACCTATCGACTGATATTACAAGATTTACCCTATCGCGCGCTTCCCGCCTTGATGAACTTGGCGGAAGTCGCCAAACAAAAGTTGCAAGCCAATTGCAACCCCCAATCGGTGGCGGACAGTCTCCTGTTGGGATATTTGGAGGAAAAAGCAAATGCCAACCATTATCGGAATTAAGTTTCCCAAAAACCGCAAAGTATATTATTTCGACCCCAAGGGGCAGGAGTTCCACGCGGGCGATCACGCCGTGGTAGAGTCCCAACGCGGACTGGAGTACGCGGACGTCGTGCTCGCCAATAGGGAAGTAGCCGACAGCGAGATCAAAGGCGAACTCAAGTCGGTGCTTCGTAAAGCCACCCCCAAGGACGATCAGCAAGCCGCCCGCCTCAAGGAGATGTGCCGCTCCGCCATCCGCACCGCCACCCAAAAGGCGGAAGCGAGGGGACTGGTACTCAAATTCGTGGATTGTCAGTACACCTTCGACCAAAAAAAAGTGGTGCTTTACTTTACCGCCGACGGTAGGGTGGATTTCCGCGAGTTGGTCAAGGACCTGGCGCAAGCGTTGCGCGCGCGTATCGAATTGTGTCAGATCTACGAGCGGGACGATATCAAAATGCGCGGGGCGTTGGGTCCGTGCGGCAGGGCGTGCTGCTGCCACGCTTTTCTCAACGACTTCGAAAAGGTGTCCATCAAGATGGCTAAGGTGCAGGGACTGTCTCTCAATCCCACCAAGATCAGCGGTATGTGCGGCAAATTGATGTGCTGTTTGAAGTACGAAAACGAGTACTATGCCGAGACCGCCAAGATCATGCCCAAGGTCAAGAGCAAGGTCGTCACCCCCGACGGCGAGGGTGTGGTGGACAGTTTGGATATGTTGCGCAAAGAGGTCAACGTCAAGTTCGTGTCGGAAGACAGCGTGTCCTTCAAACGCTTCCCCTTGATAGACGTTCGCAAAGTGGGCGCACCCCAAAGCGTCAAGCCCGAACCGGAGGAAGAGGACGACGGGGACGAAATCCCCGTTTTGGACGAGTAACTTATCAAAATTGTTTGCCAAAGCCCTTTTAAGGTGCTATAATGACAGTATCATCATAAAAAAGGAGTGTACGTTACCATGGCAAGGATTATCAGTGACGAATGTATCAGTTGCGGCGCTTGCGCTGCCAATTGTCCCGTCGGCGCCATTTCCGAAGGCGAAGGCAAGATGGTCATCAATCCCGATGAGTGCATCGACTGTGGCGCTTGTGAAGCGGGCTGCCCCGTGTCGGCAATCAGCGAGAACTAATCGTTAAGTACAAAGACCGGCACCCAACGCAGGGTGCCGATTTTTGTTTTTCCTGCAAATTTTGCAGGATTTTGCGTTTACTTGCGCGAGGAGTCGGTGATATAGTAAGTAGGTTCGGAGAAAGAAAAAGATGTTCGACTTTGTGTATCATTGGCCCTTGTGGGCGCAGGTAATCAGTTTCGTATTGGGCTTGGGGATCGGCGTGTTTTGCCTCGTCAAGTTCTGCGATATTTTTGTGGATTCGGCGGTCGCCATCGCGGGTAAAGCCAAAGTGTCCCCCTTGATCATCGGTCTTACGGTGGTCGCGATGGGCACTTCGTGCCCCGAGCTCGCCGTGTCCGTGTCCGACAGCATCGAGACCCTCATCTCGGGCGGTCACGCCAACGTGGCGTTGGGCAACGTGGTCGGCTCCAACATCGCCAATTTGTTGTTGGTGTTGGCTCTGTCCGTCCTCATCACCCCCGTGGCGGTCAGCCGCTCGATACGGCGCAAGGAGTTCCCCATCCTGTTGGGCGTGAGCGCGGTGACCGTGCTGTTCGGCTGTCTGTTCGGACTGTCGGGCGTGGTCGGAGACTACGCCATCACCCGTTGGGAAGGGGCGATCTTGGTGGCGTTGATGATCGGCTACATCGTGTACATCGTCCTTAGCGCCAAGCGCAATCCCAACGAGTTGCAGGTGGAGGAGACCACCGTCAAAGACATGTCTTGGCCCAAGGCGATCCTATTGTTGATCTTGGGCTTGGCGGGCATCGTGTTGGGCGGCGAGTTGGTGGTATTCGGCGCCAAAGGCGTGGCGTTGACCGTATCGGACGCGGCGCATCTCAATCATGATATGGCGGAAGCGGTGGTCGGCTTGACCGTGGTGGCGGTGGGTACGTCCCTGCCCGAGTTGGTCACCAGCGTGATCGCCGCCAAAAAAGGACAAAACGAAATGGCGTTGGGCAACGTCATCGGCTCCAACTTGTTCAACGTTTTGTTCGTGATGGGCATCGCCGCCGTCATCAATCCGCTTACCACGGGCAGCCAGATCGTGGTAGACTTGTTGGTGATGATGGGCGCGACCATCGGCGTGTATCTTTTGGCGATCAAGGGCAAGTTGGGCAGATGGCAAGGCGCCGTCATGCTGACGGCATACGTGGGGTATTTGGCATACCTCGTCACCCGCACGGTACTTACCGGCGTATAACAAAGGAGCGTACAAATGAAGATCGGTATCATTACGGCAATGGACGTAGAAGCGAAATTGTTGCGGTCCAAGATGACCGCCTCCCAAGAGATCCGCTATGCGGGCGTGACCTTTTGGGAAGGCAAGTTAGAGGGCAAAGACGTGGTGCTATTCGTGTCGGGCGTGGGCAAGATCAACGCCGCCGTGTACACCCAGATCCTCATCGAGCGCTTTGCTCCCGACGCCATTTTGCTCAGCGGTATCGCGGGCAGCATGGACCCCAAAGCGGGGCACTTGTCGGTGGTGGTCGCCAAAGAGTTTGCTCTCCACGACGTGTGGGAAGTGGTCAAGGGCGGCAGGTATTACCAAGACTTTTATCCCACCGATCCTCGCCTCTTTGAGGCGTTGAGAGGGGTCGCCCCCGATCCCGACTTGTACGGACTGATCCTTACGGGGGATCAATTCATCGCCGAAAAAGCGGTCAAAGACCAACTCAAAGCCCGTTTCCCCGCCTCGCTCGCGGTGGAGATGGAAGGGGGCGCGGTCGCCCACGTGGCGCACATCAACGGAGTGCCTTTCGGCGCCATTCGGTGTATATCCGATTTAGCGGACGACAACGCGGACGAGACGTACGACAACTTCGAGGACAAAGCGGCGGGCATATCGGCGGGCATAATGCTCCGTGCTCTTGCGGCACTTTGACGAATAGCGCGTCGAGTTGCGGCGCGTTTTTTGTCGTTCGCGCCGCCCGAATGAGGGACGGTTTTATCGAATAGACGAAAAAACAGGGCGGGAGAGTCGATTGTGATTGACTTATCCCGCCTTGTGGTTTACAATAAGGATGATTTGTCCTATTAAGGATAGGACCGCAATAACAAACCTATTTTGTAAGGAGAAAAAAGTATGGCAAAAATCGTAAGAGTTCATGGAAGAGAAGTTTTGGACAGCCGTGGCAATCCCACCGTGGAAGTGGAAGTGTTGTTGGAAAACGGTATCAAAGGTCGCGCGATCGTGCCCAGTGGTGCGTCCACCGGCGAAAGCGAAGCTTTGGAGCTCCGTGACGGCGACAAAAAGCGTTATTTGGGCAAAGGCACCCTCAAAGCGGTCGACAACGTCAACAACGTGTTGGCTCCCGCGGTCGAGGGCTTGGACGCCACCAACCAAGTGTTGGTAGACAACACCATGCTCAAGCTGGACGGCACCCCCTTCAAAAAGAACTTGGGCGCCAACGCCATCCTCGGCGTGTCCTTGGCTTGCGCTCACGCTGCCGCTCAATCTTTGGGACTTCCTCTCTATCGTTATATCGGCGGCACCAACGCCAAAGTGATCCCCACCCCCTGCATGAACGTTATCAACGGCGGCGCTCACGCGCAATCCACCGTTGACTTCCAAGAGTTCTTTATCATTCCCGCCGGCTTCGACACCTTCCGTGAGGCTCTCCGCGCGGGCGTCGAGTGCTTCCACGCTCTCAAAAAGGTCGTCAAGGAAAAGGGTTATGAGACCGGCGTCGGCGACGAAGGCGGTTTCGCTCCTTCCTGCCGCAACGGCAACGAAGAGCCTTTGGCTTTGATTGCCGAGGCTGTCAAGAACGCGGGTTACAAACTGGGCGAGCAGATCTTCTTGGGTATGGACGTCGCCAGCTCCGAGTTCTACGAGGGCAACGGTATGTACAACCTCGTCAAGAGCGGCGAAGGCAAAAAGACCACCGAAGAGATGATCCAATTCCTCGAGAAGTTGGTGGCTGACTATCCCTCCATCATCACCATCGAAGACGGTTTGGCTGAGTCCGACTGGGAAGGCTGGGCGGAACTCACTCGCCGCTTGGGCAAAAAGATCCAATTGGTGGGCGACGACCTCTTCGTGACCAACCCCGAGTTCGTCAAGAAAGGTATCGTCAACGACACTGCCAACTCGGTGCTGATCAAGGTCAACCAAATCGGTACCCTCACCGAGACCTTGGACGCTATCCGTTTGGCTCAAACCAACGGTTACACCTGCATGGTGTCCCACCGTTCGGGCGAGACCGAGGACGTGACCATCGCCGACCTCGCCGTGGCTGTCAACGCCGGTCAGATCAAGACCGGTTCCGCTTCCCGTACCGACCGTATGGCTAAGTACAACCAACTTCTCCGCATCGAGGAAGAATTGGGTGACGAAGCCGTCTATCTCGGACTCAAAGCGTTTGCCAATCGCAAGTTCTAATCGCTTATTTTGGGGCGTCTAACGCCCCACTTGTTCGTGTACCTCAGCAGGATAGAGGGTCCGCCTCCGAAGCGTTCGTACTATCCACCAAAAATCGCAATATATGGTGTTATTGGCGCCTTGCATATACAATATATTGTGGTCGAAGCGTGTAAAATCAAAATTGGCATACTTTTTGGCATACTTTTTAGAAAAAATCGTAACTTTCATAATGTCGGTTTTCTTGCGTTTTGATAGTGAAAAATGATGGACTTGAATCGCCTTTTTGATGTAAAATAGAGCAAATGCTCGTGTAGCTCAGTAGGATAGAGCACCGACCTCCTAAGTCGGGTGTCGGACGTTCGAATCGTCTCACGAGCGCCAAAAACAGCCGTTTCCGAAGTAAAGGAAGCGGCTGTTTTCTCTCTATTCATCGTCATCTTTTTTCGATATACTATCAAGTGCATTGACTGCAACTTCCTGTGTATCGGGGATAAAATGGCTGTAAATCTTGAGCGTCGTCGTCGAGTCGGCGTGTCCCATATATCGGGATACTGTTTGTATCGGCACGTTTTGGGAAAGCAACAAGGAACAGTATGTATGTCGCAACCCATGGCAAGTAACCCGTTTGAATCCAAATTTTTCTTCAATTCTTCCCAAAACGTGGCGCATGGTCATAGGATGTAACGGTTGCCGATCAATGCCCGATGCCAAATAGTATTCGTTTAATCTGTTGTCAAAGTTATCATCGGCAACCCCGTCAATTTTTGGCGGGGTTTAGTAAAAATCCAAACAAAAGAACAAAATCTTTCACCTCCTTCTTCCTTCCTTTTCGTCTATCGACACCCACCCCCCAATCGAAGCGACGAAAAAGTCAAAGAGAACCGCAATTACTTTTGCTACTCCAAATAATTGCGGCTGCTAATAAAGGTCTTAACCTTTTCATTCAAGGCGTATTGCGCCAACTATATTCGGTTGTCCGACACGATAGACGACGAGATTTCGCCCAAAGACTATCAACAGAAACTGCTCAATAGCAATGGCGTGTTCTATAAGTACAAGGCTGAAGGGTATACGGTAAAGCAAGATGCTGTTCGGTACTACGTAGTCATTCAGTTAATGCGCCCGTTTATCGAGAGTTACGACAGACAAGCCGACTATGACAACACTATCAATGCCGTACCGTTTGCGGTCAACCGTCAGTTCAAGTTCAGTACCATCAACGGCACTACGAGCATATCCGCTCTGGACGTGGAAACCATCGTCATCACGGACAAATTGGTGGGGCACGTCGTACACGAGAAGGATCAGTTTATCCAAATCAAGTACACCTATATGCACTTCGTTGCATTTAAGTGCGACCACGATATAGATGACCTACTTGAAGCTGACGTCGCATGGGTTACGCAGGCGTATCACAAGAATAGTGTGCTGGGCTATACATACGGAACGCCGCAGAATCAATCGGTAACGCTGTATGCACAAAACCAACACGAGATTAGGTACGGCTTCGGCAACAAACAGGTGGCACAATGGAATGAGATACAGTCTGTGAGCGACTTCATATCGAGCAACAACATCAACTCTATCTACGCAACGGCGCTTGTGAACGTACACCAAGCCGAGAAACTGACAGACGAAGCGAAAGAGAACCTGCGCAATATGGATTGGGTGCTGCAATTCTATCAGGTAGACGAAACGACCATGCGCCAGATCTTCGGTCCCGCTGCTGGATTGCAGACTGATCATGATGGTGTGAACGTCACCGACGTAACTATCCTTCGTTTGAAGTTCGTGACCAACGGCATTACCTACAATCTTGGCGTCGTAGACAACAAGCAAACGGGTAGCAGTAAACCCAGCAATGAGAGCAAGGTGATCATCACGCCCGCTGAAGGCTCTGGTTGGATTTGGACGCTCATTGCCATTGCGTTGTTGGTGGTGTTGGTCATCGTGTTGTGGCCCGTCATGCCGTATATCGCCAAGTTCCTGTTTTGGCTCTTCAGCCTACCGTTCAAGGTAATAGGTGGAATAACCCAAGCGCACAATAGCCCCGAGGCGAAGGCAAGACGCGCGGAACGAAAGCGACTGAGGAAAGTGCGCAAAGTGCAGCAACGCGCCGAGAAGGTTAAAGAACAGCTGAAGTCCGGCAAGAAGGAGTGGGCGGATCTGACCGAAACCGAGGAACAAGCGCTTCTCAATGATGACGAGTACATCAACAGTATGTTTGACGACGATTCTTGGAATGGGGAGGACTATGTCTGCCATCGGTATTTCCGCAAACTGCGGTGATCGTAGCACCCTCGGCGCTGTAAGTGTAGTCGTGCTCGTGGATGACGTAGTGCGCATAGACGGTTGTATCTGCCGTAAACGTATAGTCTGCCGTGATCAACGTGCCATTCACCATGTCGGTGTACCAGCCGTCAAAGAACAACGGCTCCTCGTCTGCCGCAACTTGCGGCGCTTTGGGCTCATTTTCAGGAAGCGAAATGCGACCCTCGAAATCGGTCTGCACAGGGTCGAAGGCACCGCTTCCGCCATTCACGTCAAACGTCACTTTGTAGACAGCGCCAACAGTTGCCTCCGCAGGGGTCTTGCCGTTCAATTCATCTGCCGTAAAGGTAACGGAAAGGCTGACTGTCTGTTCCTTCGTAAGCGTTAAGGACGTGTCTTGCATGTTCTTCTGCGCAATGATATTGCCTTCGCTATCCACAAGAAGCGCCACGGGAATGCCGAAAGACGTTTCCTTCATGGAATTATTGCGGATATCTGCGCGAACAGTATACACCGTAGTTTCGTTTTCCGTTTGCGCTTGGATTGCGGTATTCACGGTAATGATCTCGCCATTGCTCTTGGTCAAGAGACCCTTGAAGGAGAGCGATTCATCGTTGTTTTGGAGATACAGCTCCTCGCAATCCTCGACCCACGCATAGGCATAAAGTTTGATGCC
>CADBTQ010000017.1 GCA_902797685.1 uncultured Eubacteriales bacterium
ACATCTCTCACCATCCCCGATAGTGTGACCAGTATCGGGAGCGGTGCGTTCTCCGGCTGTAGCAACCTTTCCTACAACGAATACGACAACGCTTACTATTTGGGCAATGGTACCAATCCCTATGTTGTGCTAATGAAGGTGCAATCCCAGTCAATTGAACAATGCACTATCAGCAAAGCTACTAAAGTAATATACGGAAGTGCGTTCTATAACTGCATTGGGTTGACCTCTATCACTATCCCCGACAGCGTGACGAGTATCGGGGACTATGCGTTCTCCGGCTGCCGCAAGATGACCTCGATCACTTACCAAGGTACCAAAGCACAGTGGAACGCTATCAGCAAAGGTTCGTCTTGGAATAGCAATACCGGCGCATACACCATCCACTGTACGGATGGGAATATCAGCAAATGATTAATACAAAAACATAAGGAGGACAATAACATGCCACAAATTAATGTTAAAGATGTTTATGCATTATGCAACAAGAGGATGATAGACTTCTATGCCAACAATAGGGATAAGATACGAGACTTGTGTAACGAACATCATTTGTCCTGTTTGCAATTTACCGATTTCCGTTCTATATTAATGGGTCAGAATGGATTGACTGAGAATATTCATCTCTCGTTAACACTTTATAACGAAGGAGAAAGAAAATATGATATTGCAATATTTGACAGATACTCTGGAATAATATTAGAAGATTATTCTGTTATGTCAGATACAGGTTTCGATGAGGAGTCGCTATCAAATTATTCGGATATTATCCTTGCCTTTACATTGGAATTAGAACGGTCGGATATCAATACGCTATATATATTGTTTAATCATCAATGAGTTGTGAGGGTAGATTATGGAACAGAATGTTTTAGTGGTAGTAGGCAGTGACATTATCGGTATCGAAGCAATGTCGGAATCGCTATATTGGAAAACATATGTGATAGAGTTGGATCACTATCCAACGGCACGGAGAATAGTATCCATGACCATTAGGGAGACAGGCAAGCAACCTGTGGTGTACTCTGATAGTGCAGCGACTAGTATTGTGGAGGGATCAACGTATTTGAATGATCTACTAGTATCCAAGTTGAAAGACGAGGGCTCCCATGTACACTTGATAGAGACGCAGTCCAATTATATTGCTACATTACTTGCAAAATCAAGAATAAAGGTGTCTAATGCTTAAACGTGCAAGCATACCCCCCTCTCCACAAAAAATCCCTCGCCTTGGGTCAAATCCTTGACTAAATCGCTCGCGACCGCTACAATATAACATATACTTGTCCTACGGACAAAGAGAGGATATTATGAGCGACGTCATTGAGAGCACCAATTTTATCGAGGAAATCATCAATCAGGAGATCGAGAGCGGCAAAGTAAAAGAGGTCATCACCCGTTTCCCGCCCGAACCCAACGGCTATTTGCACGTAGGGCACGCCAAAAGCTTGTGCATCAACTTCGGCATCAAAGAGAAGTATCATGGCAAGTGCAATCTCCGTTTTGACGACACCAACCCCACCAAAGAGGACATCGAGTACGTCCGCAGTATCGAAGAGGATATCAAGTGGTTGGGTTTTGAATGGGACAAGGAGCTGTACGCCAGCGACTACTTCGACCAAATGTACGAGTATGCCGTCCAACTGATCAAAGACGGCAAAGCCTACGTGTGCGATATGACCGCCGAAGAGATATCGGCGACCCGCGGCGACCTGACCCATCCCGGCGTGGAGAGCCCCGACCGCAACCGTTCGGTGGAAGAAAACCTCGCTTTGTTTGAAGAGATGCGCTCGGGCGCCGTTGCCGACGGAGCCAAGACCTTGCGCGCCAAGATCGACATGGCGTCCCCCAACATCAATATGCGCGACCCCGTCATCTACCGCGTGTTGCACGCTGCCCATTGGCACACCGGCGACAAGTGGTGTATCTATCCCATGTACGACTTTGCCCACCCCATCGAGGACGGCATCGAGGGCATTACTCACTCCATCTGCACGTTGGAGTTTGAGGACCATCGTCCCCTGTACGACTGGGTCAAAGAGGCTTGCGGTTTCGATCCCGCGCCTCGTCAAATCGAGTTTGCCCGCCTCAACCTTACCCGCACCATCATGTCCAAACGCTACCTCAAAAAGTTGGTGGAGATGGGCGTGGTAGACGGCTGGGACGATCCCCGTATGCCCACTTTGAGCGGTATGCGTATGCGCGGCTATCCCGCCGAAGCGCTCAAAGATTTTTGCGCCCGTATCGGTGTCGCCAAAGCCAACAGCGAGGTGGACGTCGCCATGCTGGAGCACTGCGTGAGAGAAAACCTCAACGCCAACGCTCGTCGCGCCATGGTGGTGCGCAACCCCGTCCGCTTGGTGGTCGACAACGCCGAGGACAAGGTGTTTACCGTCGCCAACAATCCCATGAAACCCGAAGAAGGCACGAGAGAAGTGCTGTTTGGGCGTGAGTTGTACATCGACGCCGCCGACTTTTCGGACAACCCCCCGCCCAAGTATTTCCGCCTCAAGCCCGACGGCATGGTGCGTTTGATGGGCGCTTATATCGTCAAATACGTGTCCCACGGAGAGGAGAACGGGGAACTGACCGTTCACGTGGAAGCCATTCCCGACAGCGCCGAGGGCGGCGCCAACGCCGGCATCAAAGTCAAAGGCACCATTCATTGGGTCAACGCCAAGACTTGTGTGCCCGTGACCATCAGGGAGTACGACTATTTGCTCGACGATATCAACGACGGTCGCGACTTCGACCTTCGTTTGGTCCCCAACAGCAAGACCGTGGTGGAAGGCGCCAAAGCCGAAGCCGCTTTTGCCACCGCCGCCCCCTTTACCCACTATCAATTCGTGCGTATGGGGTACTACATGGTCGCCAAGGATTCGACGCCCGAGCATTTGGTGGTTAATCAAGTGGTAGGACTCAAAGACAGTTTTGCGAAAGGGAAATGAGCGATATAGGGCGACGTGCAGTCGCTCGCTCCCGCCGTGTACGCACAGTACACTAGGCGCTCGACTCTCTCCTTAGTACGCACCCTCTCTCATCTCATTTCCCTTTCGCAAATGGGGGGAGAGCGCGATATAGGGCGACTAATCGCCCCCACAAAATCTGCTGCGCAGTTTTTGCGGGGAACCCCGATTGATAAGGAAGCCGTGCGGCTTGGCAATAGCGTGCGGCTTGGCAATAGATAGAGGTACGAGCGAGTCGAGGAGTCTAAGCTCTTTGCTCCGCACCCTCTCTCATCTCATTTCCCTTTCGCAAATGGGGGGAGAGTGTTATAAACGGGCGACTGATCGCCCCCACAAAATTGCTATGCAGTTTTTGCGGGGAACCCCGATAAGCGTCCCTTGTGCTCGGCTTGCCGAGTGTTAAAGGGAAGAGGGCCACCTCTGGTGGCGAAGGGATTCAAAACCCCCATTTTTGCACCGCTAACGCTAACGCAAAAATCAAGCCCCCTTTCTTCGCCCTTAGGGCTAAGGGTGTAAAGCGCCAATGGCGCCAGGCGGATGAGATACGCTCCAATCGGGTGCAAGCACCCTCCGTCGGTATGACGGTTGATGAATACCCTCGTCTTTCCAACCAAGCGGGGCACAGGCGTTTATCCCAATTCGCCTTGCTTCGACATCACCCCGTCATGATTGGCGGGGATTTTTCTTGCTTTTGGGTAGGGGAGTATTGTATAATAGTAAATAGCGAAAAATCGACAAGGGGCTTGTCCCTTGATAAGGAGTAAATATGGGATTGTTTCCTTCTCACAACGATAGAGAACTCAAACGATTAGAAAAGACCGCCGCCAAGATCGAGGCGCTCGCCGATCGCTATCATGGCATGACCAACGCCCAACTCAAGGCTTGTACCGACGATTTCAAAGCTCGTCTTGCCGCGGGGGAGACTACCGACGACTTGCTGCCCGAAGCGTTTGCCGTGGTGCGCGAAGCCGCCGACCGCGTGCTCAATATGCGCCACTTTCACGTGCAGCTGTTGGGCGGTATCGTGCTGTATCAAGGACGTATCGCCGAGATGTGCACCGGTGAAGGTAAGACCCTCGTCGCCACCCTGCCCGCCTACCTCATGGCGTTGGAAGGCCGCGGCGTACACGTGGTGACCGTCAACGAATATTTGGCTAGCCGCGACAGCGACTGGATGGGACAAGTGTACAGCTTTTTGGGGCTCAAAGTCGGCTGTATCAAGACGGGGCAGAGCAAGGTCGAAAAGCAAAATATGTATGCTTGCGACATCACCTACGGTACCAACAACGAGTTTGGTTTCGACTACTTGCGCGACAACATGGTCAAGCGCAAGGAGCAAAAGGTGCAACGCGAGTTGCGCTACGCCATAGTGGACGAGGTGGATAGCGTACTGATCGACGAAGCGCGTACCCCGTTGATCATCAGCGGTCAATCCGACCAAGCCACCGACGTGTACGAGGTGGCGGATCGCTTCGTCAAGAGCCTGACCCCGCCGAGCGAGGAAGAAACCGCCGACGAGGGGGAGAGCAAAAAGAAAAAGTCCAAAACCGCCATCACCGAAAAGATGGCGAGCATCCAGCGCTCGCTGACCGGGGATAGCGAGGAAGAGAACGGCGACTTCGAGATCGACGAAAAGGAAAACGCCATTCGTTTGACCGATTCGGGCGTCGCCAAAGCCGAGGCGTATTACCACCTCGACAACCTCTCGGACGCCGAAAACACCGAGTTGCAGCACGTCATCACCCAAGCCCTCACCGCCAACTACCTCAAAAAGCGGGACACCGACTACGTGGTCAACGACGGCGAAGTTATCATCGTGGACGAGTTTACCGGTCGTTTGATGATCGGCCGCCGCTATTCGGAAGGGTTGCACCAAGCCATTGAAGCCAAAGAAGGTTTGTTGGTGCGCAACGAGTCCAAGACCTACGCCACCATCACCTTCCAAAACTACTTCCGCTTGTACAAAAAGCTCGCGGGCATGACGGGTACTGCCAAGACGGAGGAGACCGAGTTCCAAAACATCTACGGTCTGGACGTGGTGCAGATCCCCACCAACAAGCCCGTGCGCCGTTTGGACGAGGTGGATCACCTCTACAAGAGCCGCGAGATCAAGATCCGCGCCATCGTCAAAGAGGTGGCGGAGTCCTATAAGAGAGGGCAACCCATTTTGGTGGGTACCGTCAGTGTGGAAAAGAGTGAGATCCTAAGCCACGAACTCAAAAAAGCGCGCATTCCTCACAACGTGCTCAACGCCAAAAACCACGAGCAAGAGGCGGAGATCATCGCCCAAGCCGGCCGCAAAGGGACGGTCACCATCGCCACCAACATGGCGGGCCGTGGTACCGATATTCTGTTGGGCGGCAACCCCGACTTTTTGGCTCGCAAAAAGTTGGAAAACTTGGGTTACGCCCACGATATCATCGTGGCGGCCAGTTCCCAAGTGGCGGAAGCCATCGAGGAAGAGCGCCAAGCCACCCTCGCCGAAGCGCGCCCCCTGTACCAAGCCGCCTTTGACGAAGCCAAAGCCGCTTTTGGCAACGAAGAAGCCGCTCGCCGCGTGGCGCGCAGCGCCATGTTTGCCAGGGGCTACGACCGCGATATCGTCGTGGCGCTAAGCGACGGCACGCCCGAGACGGAAGAGGTGCGGCATAAAGCGCTCCTTTCCGCCATCGCCGACTATCGCAAGTATTACGAGCTGTTCAAGCAAGACACCGACAAAGAAAAGCAGGAAGTGATCGACTTGGGCGGTTTGCGCATCTTGGGTACCGAACGCCACGAAAGCCGCCGTATCGACAATCAGCTCCGCGGTCGTGCCGGTCGTCAAGGGGACCCCGGTAGCAGCGTGTTTTACCTCTCCATGGAAGACGACCTTATCCGCGTATTCGGCGATACGATGGTGACGTTGGGCGAGCGTTTGCCCGACACGGACGAGCCCATCACCATGCGGGTGTTTATGAAGGGTATCCAACGCGCCCAAGAGCGCATCGAGGATCGCAACTACAGCATTCGTAAGCACGTTTTGTCCTACGACGACGTGATGAACACCCAACGCGGGGTGATCTACGCCGAGCGCGAAAAGGTGCTCGAAGGGGAGGACGTGCACGAGCAGATCGTCAAGATGATCCCCCAAGTGGTCGCCGGCGTGGTGCAAGAGATCGTGGACTACCGCGACGACTACCATACTTGGGACTACGCCCATATCAACGATTATTTGGAGCAACGCGTGGTGCCCAAAGGCTCTAACGTGGTGACCGAATCGCTGGCTTCCGAGATGGCGATCGATACCATCATCGACGCGGTCGTGGACGCCGCCGTCAAGGGCTACGAGGACAAAAAAGATCGTTTCAATGCCAAGTGCTTGGCACTTGCCGAGGAAAACAATCTCAAACCCAACTACTCCTTTGCCGACGTGGAGCGGGACGTGATGTTGCAGGTGGTGGACGGCAAATGGATCGACCACATCGACGACATGGACGCGTTGCGCAAGGGTATCGGTCTGCGCCAATACGGGCAAGTGGATCCCGTGGTGGGTTACCAACAAGAGGGCTACGAACTCTTCAACGCCATGACCGAGTCCATTCAAGAGACCTTGGTGTTGGAGATGCTTCGCTTTGACGGCGAGCCCGCCCTTCGTTCCGCCGGTCCCGTGCGTACCCGCGCCAAATTGGCGGCTTATCCCGAACACATGGCGACCAACGAGCGCGGCACCGTGCAGCGCAAATCCGCCAAGATCGGACGCAACGATCTTTGCCCCTGCGGGAGCGGGAAGAAGTATAAGAATTGTTGCGGGGCGCCGGGCGCCGTCAAGAAGTTCTGACTTTTCGCGCAAACTGCGCGATATCAACCGTCTCCGCGTGCTCCCCAAACGCGTGTATGTCTAATACACTTGCCTTTGGCTCGCCCGTTAGTAGACGGTCGCTCTCATCGCACTTTGCGCGAAAAGTGCGTGAGTACGCCCGAGTGCGTCATACCGACCGAGCGAAGCGAGTGGAGCGTATCTCGTTTTGCCCCTCAACTTGGGGTATAAGCGAGTAGAGCAATCCACTTTGCGCGAAAAGTGTGTGACTCCCGCCATTCCTAACCCTATTTGAACCCAAGTAGGGTTAGGTTTTTTTATGGTCTTGACACCTCAATAATAATAAGATATAATTCAGTTGTATTCTCTGTAGGAGGTCAATAAATTGAAAGCAACTGAAACAACAGTATAGAATTTTATTGGAGGATTCGACAAAGTTTTTATCATACCACCATTTCAACGGAATTATGAATGGTTAGATACCCAATGCCGTGCACTGTTTGAAGATATCGTTTTGTCTGCACAGACAGGAAGGAAACACTATTTAGGCAATATAGTCTATTACGTTGGCGAGAATAATGGTGCATCATATAGCGAATATATTTTGGTTGATGGACAACAACGTATCACATCTATTTTGTTATTGCTTTGTGCATTAAGAGATCGATTTGAAGAAGAAGGTCAGACTTCATTCGTTGATAGTATTAATCGCAGATATTTAAAAAATGACACAAGCGATAATAGATTCCGAGTAAGACTTAAGCAGACAGCATATGATTCCGGTTGCTTTACTTCAATTATAGACAAAACACCCTTCCAAGACAAAGAAAACAAAATCATCAAGAATTATAAACTATTTCGGGAGCTCCTCATCGAATCGTGCATTTCAACTCGTGATATTTATGAGGCAATTCCAAAACTTGAAATAGTTGATGTAAACCTGCAGATAGAAAACGATTTGACTTCAGTGCAAACAGTATTTGAAAAAATCAATTCTACGGGAAGACCTTTAACGCCTGCTGATTTGATTCGCAACTTTTTGCTATTGGCCACGTCTTCATCCGAACAAGAAAATTTATATCAAAGATATTGGTTACCATTAGAACGGACTGTAACCAATGATAATATTTCTCGTTTTGCTAGGGACTACTTGGTAATGAACATTTTTGAAGATGTACCCAACAGTGATATTTATGCTAGATTCAAAGGTCATTTTATCGAGGCGAATGCCAATCACATAGATATTCTTAGAGACATGTGTGAGTATTCCACATATTATGCATGGCTAAAGTTTAACAGTTGTCCAAATGAAAAACTAAAGAAGACGATTGTACTATTAAATGCATTAAAAACGGATGATTTATACCCATTGTATCTTTACCTCTTAAAGAAACTATATGATACCAATATTGCAGAACTAAATAAAGTCCTAAATCTTCTTGCAGATTTTATGCTTAGATATAGAATCGTATCACCATCTGGTGGCGGTGGAGCCCTACGAAGTGCAATACAACAGATTATAGAGAATCTTGCCTCAAATGTCATCATGCCAACTTATGATGCGATTTATTATGAACTATCTAATAGTCCGACTCCAGCTAGTCGGTTCCCTGATGACAATGAGTTCAAAAAAGTCCTTATGGATAGCGTCAATGCTACATATGCACGGGCGCTTCTCGTTCGAATTGAGGAAAGAGCTTATAGCAATATCCCCGTAGATTTATCAAAGGTTACGATAGAGCACTTGATGCCACAAACGCCGACGGCTTGGTGGACACAACATCTTGGTGGGGAAGAAAATTCAAATAGAGTATATGACACTTATCTAAACTGCATAGGGAACCTTGCACCTATTTCACAAGGTTATAACTCGAAAAACTCAAATAAGCCGTGGCCAGAAAAAGTTATCAATCTACGCGAAGTGCAATTTAATTTAACGAAGCAAGTTGCTGATAAAGATAGCTGGCAAGAAGCTGATATTGTGACTCGCAATCAAGAAATCGCGCAAAAAGCATGCGATTTAATCACTGGGCCGCTACCTCGAACAAGAAGATATCAATCAAAAACCACATCTGACGAAGCGGTTTCTGGTCTATATCCTCTTAGCGATTTGACAACGCCGATGAATGGTGCAGAAATCGAGTATTTACTTCATAAAGAAGAAGTATTCACAATCTCCACGTGGCATAATTTATTAAATAAAATATGCGAATTATGCTATAATGAAAACCCAGCAAGATTTCAACAAATTGTAGATCAAAACATGATTCACAAGGCAACCGCAGTTAGAAACTATCCCATGAAGGATCCTGTTATTACTCAAGAACCAAGCAAACTAGTGAGAGCACTTAGAATTGAAGGAACTAACTACTATACCGAATACTCTTTAAGTTCTCATCGAGTAAGGGTTTATTCAAATCAGTTAGCAACTCTATTTAACAAAACAGATGATTTCCAAATATCAATCAACTTTGAATAATCTAATCTCTCGTAACTTATAGAATTCCGTTCGCTTGGGTTCTTATATCCCCCGCCCAGTGCGTCATACCGACCGAGCGAAGCGAGTGGAGCGTATCTAAGTTCTAATTGCCATCGTTTGTCCCGCCGCCTGCGTCCATCGAGTGCAGTCGTGCATATAGAGGTCATCATGAAAACCATCGTCAAATCCATCGTTTGTCTACTCATCATTGTTTTAACGCTCTCTTTCGCGCTGGTCGGTTGCGACCTCGGACGCAAATTGCAGGGTATCGAAGTCAAGTTCCAAAAGAAGGTCGAAGCGGCGACGCAACTCTCCTTTGATTTGGATCTCTCCGTTTCCTCTTCGGACGGGGACAGCCGTCTCGCCGTCTCTTGTTACAAAAACGGGGACGAGTACGCCTACACCTTCGTAGATCCTTCCAATTCGTCCGTTAAGTACCGCCACCTTTACGCTGATCAGTGCTTGTACGAATTCGTATACAGCGAGATGCCTTTAGTCAGCAAAAATGTGGGTTCGTACTACACCCACCGCGACGTACCTTTCACCGACGAGGACAACGTGCTCTACTGGGTGACTCGCAACATCATGCTCGCCACCTACGCCGCGCTTTTGTCGAGCGGACAAAAGGATAAAGTGGGCGACGTGGAGACCTACCGCTACGACTTCCGCCACGAGGGCAACGATTACAGTCTGTGGTACGACGACGCCAACTTGGTCAAAGTCAAGGCGACCTTCTACGAGCAAAACGAGGCGGGGGAGACCACGTCCGAAACGTACACGGCGGTGTTTGGCAACTACCGCTTCGGCGAGGTGGACAGAGCGCCCTTCTATCGTCCCGGCGAGGATCCCGACGCCTCGTTGGTGGAAAGTCCCATCTCGTTTGAGGAATGGATGAGCATTCTCAACACCTTCTCCCAACGAGCGGCGCATTGGCTGTCTTGACAAAATCTTTCCCTTGGGATCTCGGCGCGTTTTTCGCGCCTTTTTTATCGTCAAAAAGCGAAACTTTTTTCATCTTTTTCTTGCCTCGCCCGCGCGCAAAAATCGGTCAATCCTGTTGACGAAAAAGGTAGTTGGTTTTATAATAATAAAAGCGTGCGTAGCACGCAACATTGTATAACATTACTTTTGGAGGTAAAGTATGAGTTTCAAAAAGACCGTAGACGGCAACACCGCTGCAGCGCACATCGCCTATGCGTTTAGCGAAGTAGCGGCCATCTATCCCATCACGCCTTCGTCCCCCATGGCGGAAGTCTCGGACGAAATGGCTGCCGTTGGCACCAAAAACCTGTTTGGTC
Source organism: uncultured Eubacteriales bacterium (assembly GCA_902797685.1). GTDB lineage: Bacteria > Bacillota > Clostridia > Christensenellales > CAG-1252 > RUG14300. Next base: position 10,540 of record CADBTQ010000017.1, read on the forward strand.
AGACCCTTCGTTTGGCTGAGATGCAATCCGAAGCGGGTGCCGCGGGCGCTGTGCACGGTAGTCTTAACGCCGGTGCGTTGACCACCACCTTCACCGCCAGCCAAGGCTTGCTGTTGATGATCCCCAATATGTACAAGATTTCGGGCGAATTGTTGCCCTGCGTGTTCCACGTGTCCGCTCGTGCTTTGGCTGCGCATGCGCTTAGCATTTTCGGCGACCACTCGGACGTCATGGCTTGCCGCCAAACCGGTTTTGCCATGTTGGCTTCCGCTTCGGTGCAAGAAGTTGCCGACCTCGCTTTGGTCGCTCACCTCTCCACCCTCAAGAGCAAGGTGCCTTTCCTGCACTTCTTCGACGGTTTCCGCACCAGTCACGAAGTCAGCAAGATCACCCTTCCCACCTATGACGAGATCCGTCCCTTGTTGGACATGAAGGACGTCGAGGACTTCAAAGCCCGTGCCCTCAACCCCGAGCATCCCGTCCAAAAGGGTACCGCTCAAAACCCCGACATCTACTTCCAAGGCCGTGAAGCCGCCAACCGCTACTACAATGCCGTGCCCGCCATCGTGCGCCGCATGATGCGCAAAGTCAGCCGCCTCACCGGCAGAGAGTATCACCTCTTCGACTACGTGGGACATCCCAAAGCGACCAAGGTCATCGTCCTGATGGGCAGCGGTTGCGACACCGTGGAAGAGACCATCAACTACCTCGTCGCTCGCGGTCAAAAGGTCGGTTGCGTCAAAGTGCGCTTGTATCGTCCTTTCTCGGTCAAAGATTTCGTCAAAGTGTTGCCCGCCAGCGTCAAGTACGTCAGCGTGTTGGATCGTACCAAAGAGCCCGGCAGCTTGGGCGAGCCTTTGTACCTCGACGTGGTCGCCGCCCTCAAAGAGGCGCACCTCGACCACATCAAAGTCACCTGCGGTCGTTACGGCTTGGGCAGCAAGGAGTTCACTCCCTCCATGGTCAACGCCGTGTATCAAAATATGCGCCGCGGCGGTCTCAACCACTTCACCGTGGGTATTGACGACGACGTGACCCATACCAGTCTGCCCGTGACCGAATCCATCGACGCCGCGCCCCAAGGCACTCGTAGCTGTTTGTTCTACGGCTTGGGCTCGGACGGCACCGTGGGCGCCAACAAAAACAGCATCAAGATCATCGGCGACCACACCGACAAATATGCGCAAGGTTACTTCTCTTACGACTCCAAAAAGTCGGGCGGTATCACCATCAGCCACCTGCGCTTCGGTGACACCCCCATCCAAAGCCCCTACCTCATCGACCACGCCGACTTCATCGCTTGCCACAACCAATCCTACGTGTTGCGTTACGATATGTTGGCAGCCATCAAAGACGGCGGTACCTTCCTTTTGAACAGCATTTGGTCGCCTGAGGAGATGGACAAGGAATTGCCCGCCAAACTCAAAAACCAAATCGCTCAAAAGCACGTCAAGTTCTACACCTTGGACGGCTTGAAAGTGGTGCAAGAGTTGGGTGCCAAAAAAGGCGTCAACACCGTCATGCAAGCCGCTTTCTTCAAACTCGCCGACATCATTCCTTACGAGGACGCCGAGCGCTACATGAAGGAAGCCATCAAAAAGACCTACGGCAAGAAGGGTGACGCGGTCGTCAATATGAACTACGCTTGCGTAGACAACGCGATCGCCAACCTCAAAGAGGTCAAATATCCCGAGTCTTGGGCGACCACGACCGAGGGTGCCGTGCCTGTGACCGTGCCTGCTACCGAGTATTTCAACACCTTCGTCAGCCCCATCTTGGCGCAAAACGGCGACAGCCTCCCCGTGTCCATGATGAGTCCCGACGGCGTCGTGCCCACCGGTACCACCAAGTACGAAAAACGCGGCGTCGCTCCCTTCGTGCCCACTTGGATCCCCGAGAATTGTACGCAATGCAACAGCTGCGCTTTCGTCTGCCCCCACGCCGCTATCCGTCCCACTCTGCAACCCGCCGAGTTGCTGGAAGGCAAACCCGCAGGGTTTGAGACCGTGGACAGCAAGCACGTCAAAGGTTGGTTCTATCGTATGCAAGTCAGCCCCATGGATTGCTTGGGCTGCAAAGTGTGCGTCAACGTGTGTCCCTCTCCCAAAGGCAAAGCGCTCGAAATGCGTCCCTTCGCCGAGATGCAAGAGAAGGAAGAAAAGAACTGGGAGTTCGCTGCCGCTCTGCCCGAGACCAAGGCGTTGGAAGGCAAACGCAACAACCCCATCTTCTCCCAATACAACAAGCCCTTGTTTGAGTTCTCGGGCGCTTGCGCAGGCTGCGGCGAGACTCCTTACGTCAAGGTCATCACCCAAATGTTCGGCGACCGTATGATCGTCGCCAACGCGACCGGTTGTTCTTCTATCTACGGCGGTTCGGCGCCTACCTGCCCCTACACCGTCAACGACGAGGGTCACGGTCCCGCTTGGGCTAACAGCTTGTTCGAGGACAACGCCGAGTACGGCTACGGTATGCACTTGGCGATGAAACAACGCCGCAACAAGATCAAAGCCAACTTGGAAGCTTTGTTGACCCTAAACCTTGGCGAAGACCTCAACGTCGCCGCAGGAGAGTGGATCGACGGTATGGACGACGCCGAGGCGAGCAAAGCCGCCAGCGCCAAATTGATCCCCTTGTTGGAGAACTTGGAAGGTCCTCGCGCCGCTCGTCAAGCCGCCGAGGAGATCCTCGCCAACAAAGACTGCCTCGTCAAGAAGTCCATGTGGATCTTCGGTGGTGACGGCTGGGCATACGACATCGGTTACGGCGGTTTGGATCACGTGTTGGCAATGAACGAAGACGTCAACGTGTTGGTCTTGGATACCGAATTGTATTCCAACACCGGTGGTCAATCCTCCAAGGCCACGCCTACCGCTTCTATCGCTAAGTTCGCCGCCAGCGGCAAACTCACCAAAAAGAAAGATTTGGGTATGATGGCGATGAGCTACGGCTACGTTTACGTCGCGCAAGTGTCGATGGGCGCCAGCCAAAAGCAATTCCTCGACGCGATCATGGAAGCCGAAGCGTATCACGGACCCTCGCTCATCATCGCTTACGCTCCTTGTATCAACCAAGGCCTCAAGGATATGGGCAACAGCCAACTCGAAATGAAGCGTGCCGTGGATTGCGGATATTGGCAACTCTATCGCTACAATCCCAGCTTGATCGAAAAGGGCGTCAATCCCTTCAAGTTGGATAGCCGCGATCCCAACGGCAACTACCGCGAGTTCTTGGAAGGCGAAAACCGTTACGCTCAACTCAAGAAGATCTCGGTCAGAGCGGACGAGTTGTTCTCCACCAACGAGGCGGAGGCGATGGCGAGGTACGCCAAGTATAAGAAACTTGCCGAGTAATTTTGAGCGAAATCAGCGAGATAGCGGGCTATCCGCTTGTTCGCTCGCGTCATGTACAAGGAGTACATTAGGCGTTCGCTCACGCCGTTAGAATACCCGCTCTCTCATCTGATTTCGCTCAAAATCAGGTGAAAGTAGGCACAAACTAGTACAACCCTCAAAGCGAAAGTGGAGAGGGTTGTTTTTGTGGGAGCAGCCCGCACCCTCTCTTATCTAATTTCGCTCAAAATCGGGAGAGTATAAAGGGTGTTTAACAAACAACAACTATCCCATTGCTTGGCGGTGGGATTTTTGTTGTATGGAATGGGTTTTGGTTTGTCATCCCGACCGAAGCGTTGCTCGCAACGCGGAGTGGAGCGGATCTTGGTGCTATCCCTCGTCGAATAATGATCTTCGCGGCACGTTCGACCCCACCACGGGGATAGGAATAGCACGAGAGATAATGCTCGTTGAAGATAAAATATAACGATAGTTACCGATATCAAAAACGCGCCTTGGCTTGTCAAAGGCGCGTTTTTTTCATTGTTGGTGGGGGAAATATAGGGATATCCTGTCAAGTCTTTTTACCTTGCCAGACTTTCCACCGTGCCAAAGTAATGAGTCACGTTGCACGAAGCGGGGGAGCGGCGCACCGAGCCTACCCCAAACAAGCCTTTGCTCGTGCCGTGCGTGGGGCAAAAGCCCACCAACGCGTCCGAGGACGAATAGACTTCCAACGCCGAGGAAAGCAGCCCGAAAGCGCGGGTATGTTCGGACAATGCGCTCTCCGCTCTCCGACCAAACGGGCGGGCGAGTTGCACCGCCGCCTCGTAGTAGGTCTGGTGTACCACGATCAACTGATAGCAGTCCTTTTTGATCAACCCAAGCGCGGTGGAGAGGACTTCCGCCAAGGTGCGACAGCGGTAAACTTCCACCCCATCGGGTGGGTTTTTGCCAAGCGCCGAGTCGGCGGGGCAAACAAAAGCCACTTTGAGTTTGTTTCGCATAAGCTGTGGCACCCATTCGCCGTATAGCCTGGGAAACTCCTTTTTGTCTCCCAAAGGCGCTTCGGCGAGCAACGGCACCGCCACGGGGGCGATATCTTTGACGTCGCCCGCTTCCCGCGGGAAGGCGTCCATCGTGTCCGTGCCCACGCCCGAGGGGTGGTACAGCACGATCCGCGCAAAAAAGCCGAGCTTGGCGACCTCGGGCAGTATCGCTCCTTCCACCTCGTCGGTCGCGGTCATGTGCGCCAAGGTGGCGGGTAGAGCGGATATGGAGATTTGATGGTATTCTTCTTTCATGTCTTTATTATATAGCAGCCGCCCCTTCCCGTCAATCGCCAATTCCAAAATCCTATGTATAAAACCCCTCGCACTTGCTCACAATCGGGTTGTTAGGAGGTACGGATTATGGAAAAGAAGTACAAAGAAAACAAATTCGTTTCGTTCATCAAAAAGAACATCTACGTCATACTTATGGTCGTATGCCTGTTGGCGATCGCGGGGTTGATCACCGCGACGGTACTGGCGACCCGCGCCAAAAACCAAGGGGAAGTCCTGCCCACCATCGTGGACGTCAACGACAATCCCGTCGATACGGGCGACGATCAGCCCAAATCGGGAGACGAGGGCAAAGAGGAGCCCAAGAATGGCCAACCCACGATGACAGAGGACGTGATGATCTTCGCGCTGCCCTTAGACGACGCGCAAGTCCTCAAAGAATACAAGGACACCGAGTTGGTCTACAACGCCACCATGAAGCACTGGTCCACCCACCAAGGTATCGACTACAAAGCCGCCGAGGGCACTCCCGTCAAGGCGGTGTACCAAGGGGAAGTGGTGGAGATCACTACGACTACCATGCGCGGCACCCAGATCACCCTCAAACACTCGGGCGGATTCTCCACCGTGTACGCCCTCTTGGGACCCAACGTGACCGTCAAGGTGGGGGACAAAGTAGACAAGGGGGACACCTTGGGTTACGTCGCCACCACCGGTTACTTTGAGTCGGCAGACGAGCCTCACCTGCATTTTGAAACCAAACGAGACGGGGTGTTGGTGGATCCGAATTATTATTTTGCCGACTCCGCCAACAAGTAGTTCGAGGGGGAAATGAGCGATATAGGGCACGTCCGGTCGTTTGCGAGCGTCATGTACAGGGAGTACATTCGACGCTCGCTCTCTCCTTTGTACGCACCCTCTCTCATCTCATTTCCCCCTCGAACGTCCTCTTAAAGTCATGTAAAAGGAGTACATTCGACCTTTGCTCGCGCGTTAGGATACGCCCTTCTCCATCTCATTTTTGCCCTGCACTTAATACTCTACCAAATGTCATTCCGAGCGTAGTCGAGGAATCTAAACTATTTTTCACCATTGTCCTTCCGAGCGAAGCGATAGCGAAGTCGAGGAACGCCCCTCTCTCATCCCATTTTCCCCTCGAACGTCCTCTTAAAGTCATGTACAAGGAGTACATTCGACCTTTGCTCGCGCGTTAGGATACGCCCTTCTCCATCTCATTTTCGCCCTGCACTTGATACTCTGCCAAACGTCATTCCGAGCGTAGTCGAGGAATCTAAACTATTATTCACCATTGTCCTTCCGAGCGAAGCGATAGCGAAGTCGAGGAAGTGAAGTCGAGGAACGCACCCTCTCTCATCTCATTTCCCCCTCGAACGTCACCCTGAGCAGGCAACTCGTTGCCGTCGTCGAAGGGTCTCAAGGACACACCCTCGCCGGAGTAGTGGCACTTCCAAGTCTGTACTGTCAAAGAGATTCTTCCGTTCCTTCAGAATGACGGCTCTCGCTCTGCACGTCAGTCTTGGTTTTCGTCATTCCGACCGAGGACAGCGCGCTGTCCGAGCGGAGCGGATCTACATTCTATTTTTCACCATTGTCCTTCCGAGCGAAGCCGAGGAAGCGTAGTCGAGGAATCTAAATTATTATTCACCATTGTCCCTCCGAGCGAAGCGATAGCGAAGTCGAGGAAGCGAAGTCGAGGAAGCGAAGCCGAGGAAGCGAAGTCGAGGAACCTCCAACGTCTTGTTGACAAGCATTATCCAAAAGTGATACCATTAAAATAGTACTTACTAGGAGATACTATTATGCTGGATATCAACTTTTTACGCAAAAACCCCGACGTTGTCAAAGACAACATTCGCAAGAAGTTTCAAGATCACAAATTGCCCTTGGTGGACGAAGTCATCGAGTTGGACAACGAGCGCCGCGCCATCATCGGCAAGGTGGAAGAACTCAAAGCCGCCCGCAACCGTTTGAGCAAAGCCAACGGCCCCCTCTACGGTCGCCTCAAAGGCGCCAAAGACGACGCTGAAAAAGCGGCGTTGCAAGCGGAGATCGACCGCAACAACCAAGCCGTCAAGGACAACGCCGACGAAGTGGAGCGTTTGGACGCCCGATTGGCGGAAGTGGACGCCAAGGTGCGCGAGATCATGTTGGTCATTCCCAACATCATCGACCCCGACGTGCCCATCGGCAAGGACGACAGCCAAAACGTGGAAATCAAAAAGTACGGCGACCCCGTGGTGCCCGACTTCGAGATCCCCTATCATACCGACATCATGGCTCGCTTTGGCGGCATCGATCTTGACGCCGCCCGTCGTGTGGCAGGCAACGGCTTCTACTACCTCATCGGGGACATCGCCCGTCTTCACTCGGCGGTGTTGACTTACGCTCGCGACTTTATGATCGATCGCGGCTTTACTTACGTCATTCCCCCCTACATGATCCGTAGCGGTATCGTGGACGGTGTGATGAGTTTTGCCGAAATGGACGCTATGATGTACAA
>CADBTQ010000018.1 GCA_902797685.1 uncultured Eubacteriales bacterium
ACCACGACTTGTACAATAAATAGAGGATGACAATGTTTATCTAACCATACAAGTGCGGTTCTCCTTATTATGGAGCCGCACTTTTTTCGTGTAGCCAAGTGTAGCCAATGTGTAGCCAAATGTAGCCAATGGGGTAGAATCAGGCAGTTTTAGACCGTCACGGAAAGAAAGGAAGAAGACAGTAAATCGAGAGTCGATTGTCACGAAAAAAGTGTAGCCAATGTGCCTTTAAAATGTAGCCAATGTATTTTTAAGGTTTTTTGAGGCAATTCGTCGATATACAAAAAACCGAAATAATATGCTAAAATCCGCTGGTTTTTTGCATAAAACACAAGAAAAAGACACCTTTTTAGGTGTCTTTTTCATGGAGCTGATGACCAGATTTGAACTGGTGACCCCGTCCTTACCAAGGACGTGCTCTACCGACTGAGCCACATCAGCAAGGGTTATTTTTCAATGTTTTTGAGCACTTTTTAGGTTGCGCCCTCAACCGTCGGTTTATCTTTACCAAGGACGTGCTCTACCGACTGAGCCACATCAGCATATTTTGTGCGATGTGGCGGGGTCACCGGCTAGCGAAGCGTCGCTTCTTATCCTCGTTTGCCAAGGACTGTAGAACCAAACCACATCAGCATATTAGGGGGTGCATAGAGGTTGCCCTCAAATTGCTCTCTTATTATAGGAAACAACGGCTTGTTTGTCAATTGTTTTTGCGCACTTTTTTGCAACCTACCGGGAGAGGGGCAATTCAAACCAAAAGGTACTGCCCTCGTCGACTTTGCTCTCCACCCCGTACTCGGCGTTGTGTCTTGTCAAAATGGTCTGCACGATAGAGAGACCCAAACCGGTACCCACCACCTCGCGAGCGTGTTCCACGCGATAATAGCGTTGCCATATCGTCGCCAACTGTTCCTCGGGGATACCCACGCCGTGATCCTGCACCACACATTTGACTTTGCCGTCAGTCGCTTTGGCTTGCACCAAAATGTACTTTTCACGCCCCGAATAGTTGATGGCGTTGGCGACTAAGTTGTAGACGGTCAACTCCAATTGTTTGGCGTCCCCCATTACCCACAACTCGTCCTCGACGTCCTTTTCCAACACGTAACCGTCTCGCTTGATCAACACGTCGAAGCTGTCCAAGGCGCGCGCGATGATCGCGCTCAAATCGACCCTTTGGGGTGTGAAAGGTTTGTTTTGGTTTTGCGCGCGGCTCAATTCCAACAAATCGTTGACAAGTCCCGACAAACGGTCTGTCTCCTTGAGGATGACGCCCAGCTGTTCCTCTCTCTTGGCGGGATCTTCTCCCGTGATGTCCCGTATCATCTCGGCGTAACCTTTGATGATGGTCAAGGGGGTGCGCAGGTCGTGCGACACGTTGGAGATCAACTCCTGCCTTAAAGCCTCCGTCTTTTGCAATTCGGCAGTGGCATAGTTGAGAGTGCGCGCCAGTTCTTTGGCTTCGCTGAACCCCTTTTCGTCGAAATGCACGCTAAGATCGTTGTCCTTGAGCCGTTTGGCGGACTCGGACAATCGCCGCAAGTCCTGACTGAAGGTACTCGACATCAAAAAGGACACGCCGATCGACAGCACGATGATGATGATAGAGGCGATACCCATTTGGATCTGCAAGATCTTGGTCGTGGAGTCGAGTAGAGCGTTGGACTGGGATATCACCAACAATTCGCTCTCGGCGGCGTCCGCGTACACCCCGTAATACAGTTGAGAGGTAGCGTTGTCGGTGCGATACACCCCCTCTCGCCAGTTGGCGTTTTGGGCAAGATAGGACAAACTGTCGCTCATATCCACCTTGTCCCCCTCGTCGCCGAAGAGAACGCCCGACGAGGAGTAAGCCACCGTCCATTCTCCGCCTGTTTGGCGCAATAGATCCACCGTGCAAGAGGAGCGATTGGCGATTTGACCGAACTCCTTTTGGTAGTCGCCGTAATATTTGGTCATGAGTTCCCGTCCCACCGCGGCAAACTCATCCTTTTTGGTACGGTTGACGTACACCTGCAAAAAGACCACCTGCGTGATCCACAAAAACAGGATGATAAACAGCCCCAACAGCACAAACGCCGTCCAGGAGCGGAAGCCGATGCTATTCACGTCGATCTTGCGTACCTTTTTCATGCGTTCATTATACCACGTTTGATGAGCAAAACTCAAACATTAACAAATACTAATCAAGCGCTATTGACTTTTTTGCAAAAACCCAATTATAATATCAACATGAAACTATTGATCGTGGACGACGAAAAGGATATACGCGAGGTGCTCAAGCAGTATGCGCTCTTTGGCGGTTACGAAGTGGAAGAGGCGCAAGACGGGCTCGAGGCGGTCCAAAAGGCGGGCAAAGTACAGCCGGATCTGATCGTGATGGACGTGATGATGCCCGCACTTGACGGTTTTGGCGCGCTCAAAGAGATCCGCAAGTTTTCGTCCGTCCCTATCATCATGCTCTCCGCCAAAGGGGAAGAATACGACAAACTGCGCGGCTTCGATCTTGGCGTGGACGACTACGTGACCAAACCCTTTTCGCCAAGGGAAGTCCTCGCTCGTATCAACTCCATCCTCCGCCGCGGCGCCAAAAAACAAGAGGACAAAGTGGTCGTGGACGGGCTTACCGTGGACGCAAACGGGCGTGAAGTGTGGGTGGACGGGAAGAAAGCCGACCTTACGCCCAAAGAATACGACCTGCTGTTTTACTTGGTCAAAAATCGCGGCGTCGCCCTCTCGCGCGACAAATTGCTCACCGAGGTGTGGGGATTTGATTTTTACGGGGACGACCGCACGGTGGACACTCACATCAAGATGATCCGCACCCATTTGGGTCCTTACCGCGACCATATCGTGACGCTAAGGGGCGTAGGCTACAAGTTTGAATAAAATGGTAAAGGCTACCAAAAAACGCTGCTTTCCTTGGGAAGCAGCGTTTTTGATGGCGTGCCGTTGCACTTTGCTTTATGCAACCTCACAGTCCTCTTATGCGTACGCGCTCGATATACTTTTGGGCGGCGGCTTGCATCGAGCGCATCGTCTCTTCGGTCACGCCTTTGAGCCCTTGGGTCAAATTGCCTCCTTTGTCAGCAAAGCATTGTATGTAGTACTGTTTGCAAGGGGATATCCACTTGGCGATCTCCTCGATATCTTCCACCGTGTGATGTCCCTCCACCACCGTGGTGCGAAACTCGTAATCGATCTTGCCCTCTTTGAGTATCTCGATCGAACGCTCGATGGCGTCCAGTCCTTTGGCGGTACCCGCCGTAAGGGCGTATTTGGCGGGGGTGTTTTTGACGTCCATCGCCACGTAATCCACCATGCCCGCGTCGATCAGCCCCCGCAACATCTCGGGATTGGTGCCGTTGGTATCCAATTTGACGCGCACCCCCAAAGTCCTTGCGCGATGGATAAACAAGGGAAGATCGGGATGAAGGGTGGGTTCTCCGCCCGTGATCGCCAACGCGTCCACCAGTCCTTTGCGGGAGCGGATATAGTCGAAGACTTCCTCTTCCTCTACGGTCGGGCAATCGGCCACCCCCGTGACCAAAGCGGCGTTGTGGCAAAACGGACAACGGAAGTTGCACCCGCCCGTAAAAACCGTGCAGGCGACGTAACCGTCGTAGTCGACCAACGAATATTTTTCCATTCCGAATAGTTTCATTTTTCCCTCTTGCAAAATCTTTTTTGATATAGTACAATTATAATACACTCGTGACCTCTCTTGCAACCCTATTGTTAGGAGAAAATGTATGGCAAATATTTTGCACAACCCTTTGTTTCAAGGCATGGATCCCAAAGAGGGACAACGTGCGCTGGAAATGTGGCAGGCGCGCACGATCAAGTTTGACAAGGGACAAGAAGTGATCTCGGCGGGAGACGCCATTCAGCACGTCTACGTCGTTTTATCCGGATCGCTCGAAGTCGTCACCGACGACTATTGGGGCAATCGTTCTCTACTCTCTACCGTCAAGCGCAACGGCTTGTTCGGCGCGGCGTACGCCTTTGGCGACGCCGACCTATATCCTTTGACCGTTTACGCCAAAGAGGACTGCGAGCTACTGCTTCTCAACCCGCAATCGCTTGCCCGCAACGCTTATCAAAACCCTACTCTTTATCAAAAGATACAGCGCAACGTCATCCGCGTGATCTCGGACAAAGCGATCGGCTTGATCCACACCATCGAGCAGATCAAACAACGCAGTTTGCGCAACAAGATATTGGCGTACCTTGCCCATCAAGCGCACTTGGCTTGCAGCATGAGTTTTGAGATCTCTTTGGATCGCCAGCAACTGGCGGATTATTTGGCGGTCGATCGCACCGCGCTGTCAAGGGAACTGGGGCGGCTCAAAGACGAGGGATTGATCGATTATCGCAAAAATAAGTTTACGCTTTTTGCTACGCAAAAACCTTGACAAAAGGTCGCGGGTACTCTACAATGCAGGTAGGGTAAACTTAAACAAAACCCCAAAAGGAGATAAAGATTATGAAAAAATGGAGATGTACAGTTTGCGGTGAAATCGTCGAGTCGGACGTTCGTCCCGATCAATGCCCCCGTTGCAAAGTTTCCGGTGAAAAGTTCGTCGAGGTCGTGGAGGAGGAACTCAACTGGGCTTCCGAACACGTGCTGGGCGTGGCGAAAGGCGTGGACGCCGAGATCGTAGACGGATTGAGAGCCAACTTTGAAGGCGAATGTTCGGAAGTGGGTATGTATCTCGCCATGGCGAGAGTCGCCTACCGCGAGGGTTATGCCGAGATCGGCGCTTACTGGGAGAAAGCCGCCTTCGAAGAGGCGGAGCACGCCGCTAAGTTTGCCGAAATGTTGGGCGAAGTGTTGACCGACTCCACCAAAAAGAATCTGGAAATGCGCGTCGCCGCCGAAAACGGCGCTACCAGTGGCAAGACCGAACTTGCCAAAAAGGCAAAAGCGTTGGGCTTGGACGCCATCCACGACACCGTGCACGAGATGGCGAGAGACGAAGCCCGCCACGGCAAAGCGTTCAAGGGCTTGCTCGACCGCTACTTCGGCAAATAATCGTCAAATAGACGGAAAGGGACTCCCACGAGTCCCTTTTTTGCAAATCGAGAGTAGGGGTGCAAACGAAAGCGGTTTGCGGTATAATGGAAACAACCAAGCGAGATCGCTTGGCATAAGAGCAAGCGGGAAGACTAGGCGAGACTCATGAAAAAGAAGCTAAGCAAAAAAGCTAAGATCATCATTATATCGTGCGTATGCACGCTCGCCGTCCTCGGACTACTCGGCGGCGGGCTTTACGTCGCCTACCTTTACGGTTGGGGCGCGCTCAATCGACACGATCGCACGGTATACGCCGAAGAGCGAGAACTGCTGTCTTTTCGCGAGCCTTGGCAAGCGGACTATATTTGGATCGAGCAAAACGGGGTCGCAACATGGGCGGCGTTTAGCAAAGATATCGAGTTGGAACAGGACGAACCCCATGCCGTTTTCGATGTCTCCTGCGACACCTACTATTGGCTGTGGGTCAACGGGGAGATGATCGTATGGGAAGGGTGCCTAAAGCGAGGGATCACCCCTCAAGACGGCTATTACGACCGCGTGACGATTCAAAACAAGTTCCGCAAAGGGGTCAACAACGTGTCCGTCTTGGTCCGACACTTGGGTGACGACGGCTTTTCGCACAAGGATTCGGGACAAGGCGGATTGGTCGTCGAGGGCAAAATCGGAGATATTCCCTTTGCCACCGACGGAACGTGGAAGGGGCGCAAATTCGCTTACGACTACTCCTCTATCGACGCTTTGAGCAATCTCAACTATCGCTTGTCCGAAAAAGGCAGCGAGATCGACGGCAAAGAGTACGTCGAGTTTTGGTTGGGAGGCACCGAGGATTGGCCCAACGCCAAAGTATTGGACAAGGCGTACTGCCAAAAGACCTTTGGCAAGAGTTACCTCAACCCGCTACCACCCAAGGCGATCGGCGAGACCGTTTATTTTGACTTGACCGACCGCACTCCAAGCGGCAAAACCACCTTGACTTTCGATCTTGCCCTCAACACCCAATTTTGCCCTTACTTCGAGTTGGAAGCGGACAAAGCGGGGCGCAAGATCACTTATTATACCGAAAACCATCTCCTCAATTACAAAAACACCTATACCGCCAAAGAGGGCGTCAACCGCTTCGTGGACTTCGCTTGGATCAACGGACAAACGCTGACCGTCGTGTTGGACAAAGGAGTGACCTTGCGCCGAGCGGGATATCGTCCCACCGGCTACAACGCCCAAGCGGTCGGGGGGTTTGTATCGAGCGACGACGACCTTAATACATTGTGGCAAAAAGCAGTCAATACCCTTTTGATCACCATGCGCGACTCGTACATGGACTGTCCCGACCGGGAGCGCGCCCAATGGATCGGAGACGCGGTGATTGAAAGCGGCATGAGCTTTTACGCGTTGAGTCCCGAGAGCGCGGCGCTGTTTGGCAAAGCCATCGCCTCAACGTATGGTTGGGTACACCGAGACGGGGTCATTCAGACGGTTGTTCCCGACGGGGTCAACGCCTACGAATTGCCCATGCAAAACCTCGCCTTTTTGGCGGGTTGCGTGGATTATATCGAGTACTCGGGGGACAAATCGGTCGTGCCCATGGTATTGTCGATGGCGCAAGGCTACTTGCCCTTGTGGGAGATGGACAAAGGACTTGTCCGCCACCGCAAAGGCTCGTGGGACTGGGGCGATTGGGGCAACAATATCGACGTGGCGCCCTTGGAAAACGCTTGGTATTACTACGCCGCTTCCTGCATTTTGACGCTGGTCGATGAAAATAGCGAGTTTGCCTCTTGGTGCCAAGAGCGACTATCCGCCATCCAAGCGGCTTATCCCGTCTATTACAAATCGGCGGGGGTAGCCGGCGGCAAAAAGGCGGACGATCGCGCCAACGCCATGGCGGTTTTGGCGGGGCTTTACCGAGAGGAAGACAAGGAGACGATCGTCAACACTTTGTACAACATGCGCAACAGTTCCCCCTATATGGAAAAATACGTCGAGCAGGCGTTGTGCGAGTTGGGACGAGTGGATCTGGCGCTTGCTCGCGCCAAAGAACGGTACGCCGACATGATCGCGGACGACGGTACCACGTTGTGGGAGTTTTGGAAAAAGAGTGCCGGCACGTCCAACCACGCGTGGGCGGGCGGTACGTTGTACGTGTTGGCGCGTTACGTGGGCGGCGTCTACCCCACGACGGCGGGATTCGATACCTTTGCGGTGCGACCCGATACGAGCGCTCTTTCCGACTTTTCGCTCCTCGTCAATCCGGTGGATGGGGTGGAGATCTCCGTGACCGCCTCTCGCCTTGCCGACGGACGACAAAAATTGATCGTCGAATGTACGAGCGAGGGTGGGCAACTGATCGTGACGGGCAAGCGATTCGTCTTTAACGGGGAGGAGATCGCCTATGAGACGAACGAAGAACGTGCGTTGGCGTTGGCGATCGGGATCAACGAGTTGATCGTGGATCCGGATAACGAAAACGAGAAATAAAAAAGTCAAGCCTTGCGCTCTTCCCTTGGGCGTGGTACAATCAATTAATCAAACGAAAGGGGGCGTCCCCCAAAAAGGAGAAAGCTATGAACAAATGGAGATTGGAGATCACCGTCAACGGTGTGCGCACCGACGAGATCGTATACGCCTACAACGCCATCGACGCCAAACGTCTGGTAGAGTGGAGATACTACGGGCAAAGGGTAATCGTCATGGCGTACCACAACGCTTAAAGGAAGGCAACGAGCGGCGCTCCCAAAGGGCGTCTCTATAAGGGGATCATATAAGCGGCACCGACTTTTGAGGTCGGTGTTTTTTATTTGCAAAACCACGAAAAAAGTATGCGAAAAGGGTTGACAACGGCGATATTATATGATATTATTTTGATATCAAAGCGATATCGCATTGATATCGCAAAACAAGAGGAAATGAAGATGGGTCAAAACGACAAGACAGACAAAAAGCCCGTGCTCATTAGACTGTCCCCCGCGACCTATCAAGCCCTGCAAAAGTGGGCGGACGAAGAGTTTCGGTCGGTCAACGGTCAAGTGGAATACGTGCTCACGCAGGCATTAAACAAGAGGAAACGCCCCCTCAAGTAGTACTACTCCTTGGTACTCGCGATAATACTCACCTTGGGCGAAGATAAATCCCGCAAGCCTCAAGCGGGATTTTTTTGTTGCCAAAAAGTCGACGTCGCGCCCACTTTGGCAAGACTATTTTTCCCTTATCGGTTGCATAAACAATACTTTTGTGATAATATAACTTGTGGTAAGGAACGACTATGCACAAACTTTTTTTGGAAAAACTCAAAGAATCCACCCTGTCCGTGCTGCCCATCGCGGTGCTGGTCTTGGTGTTGGCGGCGATCCCGCCTATCGGATTGCCCAAAGCGCAACTGATCGCCCTTGCGGTGTCGGCGGTAGGGCTTATCTTGGGTATCGCCCTCTTTAGTTTGGGCGCGGATCTTGCCATGTCGCCTATGGGCGAGTACGTCGGCGCGGGCCTTAGCAAGTCCCGCAAAATGATCTTGCTGCTTAGCGTCACCTTTATCATGGGCGTGCTTATCACCATCGCCGAGCCCGATCTGTCGGTACTGGCGGCGCAAGTCAAAAGTATCATCAATTCCACCGTGCTCATCATCACGGTCGGCGTGGGCGTGGGCTTGTTTTTGCTGTTGGCGATCCTCAAGATCGTGTATCACAAAGACCTCTCCGCCATGCTGTTGTTTTTCTACCTCGTGCTGTTCGCTATATGCGGACTGCTGATCCAATCGGGCAAAGGGAGCCTG
>CADBTQ010000019.1 GCA_902797685.1 uncultured Eubacteriales bacterium
CGCCTTGCGTGGTACGCCCATTTGGGCTTTTTGGCGTAGCCGGCCGAAGTGCGGAACAACACGACCTTGATGCCCATGCGCTTTGCCAACTTGGCGATGGAAACGTCTATGGGCAACATACTGCCGTCGATGGTCTTATTGCCCTCGGGATAAAGCCCGATACTCTCACCCGCCTTGGCGGTCGACAGCATCCTTTTGACCGCTTTGAGATCCATACCCGCCTTGTCGATAGGCAACAAGCCCACCATTTTGGCGATCCCTTTGGGGTCGTCCGACCCGCCGACCGCACTCGCCGCGACGATGTGCAACGGCTCGCCGAAGGTGGCGCAAAGCCCCAACGCGTCGCCAAAACAGGTGTGATTGGCCAACACCAAATACGGTCCCTCTATATCTAACCTCTTGTGGACTTTGAGTCCCCACGCCGCCTTGCAAACGAGTATCGCCAAGGGACGAAGGAAGTTAAAAAATCTCTTTCTTTTGACGTTAAGTTGGTTTTCCATACCCAAATTATAGCATACTTATACCCGCTTGTATAGACGAAAGCGCAACTTTGTGCTATAATGACTGTATGAAGTCCTATCAACTTGCCATTTCCACGGGATTCGGCTTGGAAGCCGTTACCAAACGCGAGATCGGCGCCCTACTCGGGGCGGAGCATTGTCCCGCCCGGCAGGGTCTTATTCGTCTGTCGGGGACGGATAGAGAGATCGCTTTGTGCAATCTCTGGTTGCGCACCGCCGAGCGCGTATATATCGTAGCGGGCGAAGAGGAGGGGATAGACACCTTCGACAAGCTGTTTACCTTTGTCCACGAAATCGATTGGGGGCTTTATTTGCCTCAAAACGCCAATATCCACGTGCTTGGCAAGAGCGTCGACAGCACTCTCTTCGGGGTCTCGGCTTGTCAGTCCATCGCCAAAAAGGCGATCGTCGTCAAGATGATGGAGACATACCATACCCGTGAGGTCACGGAGGACGGCGCGCAATACGATATCACGGTCGACCTGTACAAAGATAAGTGTACGATATTGATCGACACCTCGGGCAAAGGGCTGCACCGCAGGGGCTACCGCACGTTGGTTGGGGAAGCCGCTATCAAAGAGACGATGGCGGCGGCACTGATACTACTGTCGGTGTGGAATCAGTCCAAACCCCTCATCGATCCCTTTTGCGGGTCGGGCACCATTCCCATCGAGGCGGCGCTCATCGGGCGCAATATCGCCCCGGGTCTTAATCGCTCGTTCGCCTTTGAACATTGGACGGGGTTTGACGTGGATATGGACGAACTGAGGGGACAAGCCCGCGCCGCTATCAACGACGCGCCGTTGACGATCAGCGGTTTTGACATCGATCCCGAAGCGATCAAACTGTGCCGCTACCACGCCAAAGCGGCAGGGGTCGAGGACTGTATTCACTTTCAGTGTATGGATATGAGAGAGGTATCTTCTCGCTATTCTTACGGGGTCATCGTTACCAATCCGCCCTACGGAGAGCGGCTATTGGACGACAAACAGGTGGATCGTCTCATGCGGGATTTCGGCAAGGTCTGCGCCGCTCTCAACGAGTGGAGTTTGTATCTCATCTCCTCGTATCCTTTTTTGGAGAGAGCGATCGGAAAGCAAGCCGACAAAACGCGCAAGTTGTACAACGGCAAATTACAATGCCGTCTATATCAGTTTATGGGGGCGAAGCCACCCAAAAAGGAGTAATTATGGTGCATTTCGGCAACGATTGGGATCAAGTGCTTAAGGGCGAGTTCGACAAACCCTACTATCTCCAACTTAGAGAGTTTCTCAAAGAAGAATATACCCACTACACCGTCTATCCCCCGATGAACGATATTTTCAACGCCTTTAAGTTCACCCCTTACCATGAGGTCAAATGCGTGATCTTGGGACAAGATCCCTATCACAACCCCCACCAAGCGCAAGGCTTGGCGTTTAGCGTACCCAAAGGGGTCGACGTGCCACCCTCTCTCGTCAATATCTACAAGGAACTTTCCAACGAATTCGAGGACTACCAAATCCCTTCTCACGGTTGTTTGGTGGACTGGACCAAACAAGGGGTATTTTTGCTCAACACCGCGCTGACCGTGCGCGCCCCCACCGCCAACAGCCACAAAGGCAAGGGATGGGAGACCTTTACCGATACGGTCATCGCCAAATTGTCCGAACGGCAAGAGCCCGTCGTCTTTATGCTTTGGGGTGGCAACGCCCGTAGTAAAAAGGCGCTGATCGATACCTCTCGCCACTTGGTACTCGAGAGCGTGCACCCCTCTCCCCTCTCCGCCTACAACGGTTTTTTCGGCAACGATCATTTTATCCGCTGCAATCGTTTTTTGAAAGGGATAGGCAAAGCCCCCATCGACTGGCAAATCAAGGAATAACAAAAAGCCGAGCGAACTCGCTCGGCTTTTTGTTACGATTTGTGGTTAGTTGGCGACAGCAAACAATGGTAGATTTGCTTGCGCTGCCTGCTCCTTGGCGACTTGGTTGACTTTGTCCGGATAGTCGCTGATGATCATATCCGCGCCGTTGTCCATCAATCGTTTCATTTCTTTTTCCTTATTGATGGTCCAGTATTGCACGGCGATGCCGTAGTGATGGGCATAATCGATGAAAGCTTTTTTGCCAAGATCCACCACGACGAATTGCGAACTGGGGATCTGCAACACGCGGTATCCCAAATCCTTTTTGGACATATCGACGTTGAAACAGAAAGCGAAGTAGAACGCCAACACTTCCTTGATGGAAGCCGAGCGGATCACGCCCTTATCCGCGTACTCTTTGTCGATGTATTTGGTCACGTTGTCTTGGAAGGTACCCACGACGACTTGATCGAGAACGCCGTAATCTACCATAGTCTCGTACAGTTTGTCCATCGCCTTCTCGCCCAAAGATCCGCTGTCCTTGATCTCGATGATATACGACATATGAGTATAACCTTTGGTATGGATTACGTAGTCGAATACCTCGTCCAAAGTGCAAATGCGCGCTTGCGACTTGTCAAAGTCGGTACCGTCGTAGTCGTGCCACATCTCCAACGTCTTGAGTTCCGCCAAAGTGTGATCTTTGACTTTGCTGTTTTTGCCCCAACCGTCGAGATCGCGGCAGTTGCTGGTGCGATCCAACGTGTCGTCGTGCAACAGCACCAAATAGCCGTCCTTGGTCAGTTGCAGATCGAACTCCAACGTGTCGATCGAGTACCCTTGCTGCTTCATCAAATCAAAGCAACGACTAAACGCCGCCAACGTGTTTTCGGGAGCCAACTTGCGACCCGCTCTGTGCGCCGCCACCAAAGTGTCGTCCACAATATAAGGGTTGCCGCTTGCGTTGTTGCCGTCGTAAGATACTCTCTCCAAATTGGCAAATCCGCGTAAAACAAAAAGGGAAAGGACTGCGAACACGACGACAGCCAGCACCGTAAGCAACACAATCCCTATGCCCTTCAACGCTTTTCTTCCCGCGCTCATCCTTTCGCCTCCATGTGAGGGGTCAAGCCCCTTAGATTAGTCGGCGTAAACGCTAACTTGTTTTTTGTCTTTTCCTTTGCGCTCGAAACGAACGGTGCCGTCCACCAAAGCGAACAGCGTGTCGTCCTTGCCGCGGCCCACGTTGTTGCCGGGATGGATCTTGGTACCTCTTTGACGGACCAAGATGTTGCCTGCCAACACGAATTGACCGTCAGCGCGTTTGGCGCCCAAACGTTGAGCAGCGCTGTCACGGCCGTTACGGGAGCTACCGACACCTTTCTTATGAGCAAACAATTGGATGTTGATAAACTTCATAATCTCTTAACCTCCGATTTGACGTATTGATGATAGCTCTCGGACAGATCCTGCACGCTCATTAAGAGCGTATCGAGCAGCACGCTTGCGTCGTGCGATTGACTGTCCGTCAACTCTTGGGGCAAAACCAATTTGAGGTATCCCGACTCCTCGTCGGTGGTATACTCCGCGTCGATCTTGACTACTTGCAGTATCCCCAAAGCGCACGATTGCACCATCGAACTCAAGGCTGCGCAGACGATATCTTCGCCCTGCTCTCCCCAGCCCGTGTGCCCTTTGCACTCTACCGAGACTATCTTACCGTTGTGCTTACCAAACGTAACGATTGTCATTACTTGACGATGTTGACGATCTTGATAGCGGTGAACGGTTGACGATGACCTTGTTTACGACGAACGTTCTTTTTGGCTTTGTACTTGTAAACGACGATCTTTTTGCCTTTGCCTTGTCCCAAAACTTCGGCTTCGGCGTATGCATTGGCGGCGTCACCACCGACCAACACGTTACCCTCGTCATTGACCATCAGCACGTCCAATTTGACGGTGTCACCGACATTGGCTTCCAACTTCTCCACGTTGAGAACGTCACCGTTTTGAACGTTGTATTGTTTGCCACCGGTTGCGATAATAGCGTACATAAAACTTACCTCCTCTTACCAGTCTCGCTGTCAGGGTGGGCATAGTGCCACTTACGACCCGTTCCATGCGGCTCGATAATGATTGTAACATACCAAACGAGTGGTGTCAAATCATTATTTATAAATAATTTTATTTATTGGACAAAAACTCGTCGATCGCCATAGCGGCGGTTTTGCCCGCGCCCATGGCGGAAATGACGGTCGAAGCGCCGGTCACCGCGTCGCCGCCAGCGTACACTCCTTTCATACTGGTCAGCCCCTCTTCGTCTACGACGATACCGCCACGATTGTTGTAACAAATGGCAGGCGTGGTCTTTTTGATAAGGGGATTGGGACTGGTACCCAACGCCATGATGACGGTGTCGGCTTGCATTTCAAACGCCGAGCCCTCGATCTCCACGGGTCTACGACGTCCCCGCTCGTCCGGCGCGCCCAACCGCATACGGATACAGCGGACGCCGGAGACTCGACCGTTGCGGGGATCTTTGGGATCGTCGGGATTGCGAAATCCCAACACCTCGATGGGGTTGGTCAACATCTCAAACTTGATCCCCTCTTCCTCTGCGTGTTCGATCTCCTCTTTGCGGGCGGGCATTTCGGCAAGCGACCTACGA
Organism: uncultured Eubacteriales bacterium; assembly: GCA_902797685.1. Taxonomy (GTDB): domain Bacteria; phylum Bacillota; class Clostridia; order Christensenellales; family CAG-1252; genus RUG14300. The sequence goes on from CADBTQ010000019.1 coordinate 5,038, forward strand.
TACACGATGGTGACGTCTCCGCCCAAACGAAGCGCCACTCTCGCCGCGTCCATCGCCACGTTGCCGCCGCCGACGACGACCACCTTGCCCCCTTTGTCAACGGGGGTGTCCGAATCCTCTTTGTACGCCTTCATGAGGTTGACTCTCGTCAAAAACTCGTTGGCGCTGTACACCCCTTTGAGCCCCTCGCCGGGGATATTCATAAAGATGGGCAGACCTGCGCCCGAGCCGACGAACACCGCCTCGAAGCCATTCTCGAACAATTCGTCGATCGTCAACGTCTTACCGATGACGACGTTGGTCTCGAAATCGACGCCCAATGCTTTTAGACTTTGCACTTCCCTTTCCAATACCGATTTGGGCAAACGAAACTCCGGGATACCGTATGCCAACACGCCGCCCGCTTTGTGCAGCGCCTCAAAAACGGTGACTTGATAGCCTTTTTTGGCAAGATCTCCAGCCGCCGTCAGCCCCGAAGGACCCGACCCAACCACGGCGACTTTGTGCCCGTTGGAGCGGGGCTTTGCGGGCAATACGCCCAACGAATTGTGCGTATCGGCGACGAACCGTTCCAATCTACCGATGGCGACCGGCTCAAACTTGACGCCCAGCGTGCATTTGCTCTCGCATTGACTTTCCTGCGGGCAGACCCTGCCGCAAATAGCGGGTAGCGACGAGGACTCGGCGATGATGCCGTACGCCCCCTCCCAATCTTCTTCCTTGCACTTGGCGATAAACTCGGGGATATGGATATGGACGGGACAGCCCTCCACGCAGGGGCGATTTTTGCAATTAAGACACCTCGTCGCCTCGGCTTTGGCGATCTCGGCTGTATAGCCCAAGGCGACCTCGTCAAAATTGCGAGCGCGCTCTTGGGGGTCTTGGGTAGGCATGGCATTACGCGGTGCGATCATACTTCCCTCCTATTTGGCAAACAAATTGCAAGCGTCTTTGGCATGACGTTCCTGAAGAACAAAGGTAGCGCCTCTTGCCATCGCTTCGTCAAAATCCACCTGGTAGCCGTCAAAGTCGGGACCGTCCACGCAGGCAAACTTGGTCACCCGCTTGCCGTCCACGTTGAGGGTCAGTCGACAACCGCCGCACATCCCCGTGCCGTCCACCATGATGGGGTTCATACTCACCACGACGGGCACGCCGAAGGGCTTGACCGTCAACACGGTGTATTTCATCATAATCAGTGGACCGATGGCATACACGCAGTCGTATTGGGCGCCCCCTTCCAACCACGCCTTAACGGGCATAGTCACGTTGCCGTGATCGCCGTAACTGCCGTCGTCCGTCATCACGGCGAGACGATCGGAGATAGCGGCGAACTCCTCTTGGAGTATCACCAACTCCTTGGTGCGAAAGCCGATCACGCTATCCACTTTGGCGCCGTTGTCCTTGAGCGCACGAGCGACAGGCAACGCGATGGCGCAGCCCACGCCGCCTCCTACGACGAGCGCTCGTTTGACCCCGTCTATATGGGTCGGCTCTCCCAAGGGGCCGACAAAGTCGGCGAGATGATCGCCCGGCTCAAGCGCCGAGAGCTTGGCGGTGGTAGCGCCCACGACTTGATAGATCACGTCCACCGTCCCCTTATTGAGATCGGTACCCGCCACGGTCAAAGGAATGCGCTCCCCGTCCTCGTGGACGCGAAGGATCACAAACTGTCCCGCCTTGGCTTTGGCGGCGACCAAAGGCGCCTCCACCGCGATACGATACACGGTGGGATTGAGTTGTTGTTTATTGACTATACGATATCTCATTTTTCAAAAAAATTGCTTGCGCAAGAGAGCGCAAGCAATCTCCTCTCCGTTAAGTTTATTTGGCGGCGAAACGCATATCCCCGTCTTTTTCGAGGGTCATTGCGCCGACGGTCGACTCCAACTTGTCCAGATCAACGTGATCGATCTCCTCGTAGCAAGCCGAGTACCATTGCACGAACAATTCGCCCACCTTGTCCACGGTGATGGGTTTTGCCTCGCAACCCGTGCCGTCCTTTTTGACGTTGGGACACATCAACACGCCCAAGCCCTTTTTGGTCTTGTGCACGCCCACTTGCGCGCCGCAACACGAACAGGTGACCTTGCCCGACAGCGCTTTCTTCCACTGCTCCACGTCAAACCCGCAGTTGAGTTCGGCATTCGGTGTTTCCGCAGGCTCTTCGGCTTTGACTTCCTCTTGCGCTTCGGGAGCGCTTGCCGCGGTGCTCTCTTCGGCGACGATATTTTCGATAGCGGCTTGTTCGGCTTCCTGCTTCTCCATTTCCTTTTGGACCGCTTCTTCTTGTTTTTTGCCCTTGGCGATCTCTTTGGCGGGGATCTTGAGATCCTCTTCCTTAACGCCTTCCAATTTGGCGAGCAACCCCAAGCGATACAAAGTATCGTAGGTGTTGTCGGCGGAGATACGAGCGTTGGTGGCGATGTTGGTCAACACCAACATGATGCAGCCCACACCCAAAGCGCCGATACCTGCGTACAGGTTGACGGCAAGATCAACGCCGGGCAGTTGTTGACCGATGCCGAACAAAACGCACAAAGCGAGCCCCGCCACGACGAACAGAGCCGCTACGATGATCATAACGAGATTGATACCGGATTTCCCTTCCATAATACAAACCTCCTTGGTTTACAATTATTATACGCCTGCGGAGCACAAAAGTCAATAGACAATATCAACCAAGCGTAAAAGCATTTTTGATGGCTTTGCACATCGCCACGCAAGACAACGACTGCATCGCCAGCAAATTGCACTCCACCTCTCCCGAGGCAAGCACGAAGATGCTATCCCCGTCCAATACGGTATGCACGGGGCGGATACAGCGAGCGTATGCGTCGTTGGTGGAAGACGCCAATGCGTTGCATTGGGATTTGGTCAACTTGGCGTTGGTGACGATACAACCGATGGTGGTGTTCATCCCCGCGATCCCCTCCACGCCGTGGCACAAAGCGCGTTCGATATTGTAGTCTTTGTCCCCCGCTTTGAGCCCCGCGAGCAATGCGCCCGTATCGGGATCGTAGATATTGCCGAAAGCGTTGACGGCGACCACAGCGGCGATCTCGATGGCGCCGTATTTGAGACACGCCACCCCCAGTTTGCCTTTGGCGGCGCGATCCATGCCGAGCAATTTGCCGACGGTTGCGCCGCAACCCGCGCCGATATCGCCGCCCATATCCACGAAAGAGCCCGCGCCCTCGCAAGCGTATTGCCCCATCGCCTTGTCGGGATAAGCGAAGGTCTTGTACTCCAAGTCGAACAAACTCGCACCCACCACGATAGGCACCTTGTACGACCCGGCTTCCAAGCCGATACCCCGTTTTTTGCAGTATTCCATCACGCCGGACGAGGCGTCCAAACCGAACGCGCTGCCGCCGGACAGCACGACGGCGTTGACTTGTTGCACCGTCTTTTCGCTCTTGAGCAGTTCGGTCTCTCTCGTTGCGGGCGCGTTGCCCATCACGGACACCCCGCCTTGTGCGCCTTGCGGCGCCAAGATCACGGTCACGCCCGTGCCCTTGTCTCCATCTTCAAAATTACCCAATCGAAATGCGTCTAACATTTTCCTCCATGATCACGATGTCTCCCACGCCGACGATCCATTGTTTTCCGTTGTCGTCGACAAGGAGCGACCCGTCGTCTCGTAACGCAACCGCGATACCCTCGCCCTTATCCGTTTTGACTTTGCGTCCCAAGGTGACGAGATCACGCCTTAACGCCCCCGCGATCTCCTCTTTCGATAGAGCGAGCCATCGGTCGAGGCGATCGACCACTCCCAAGATGAGTTCGTCCACGTCGACTTCATGCCCCAACTCCTTTTGAAGGGACGTCGCCCGGACGTCTACCCCCGACAAATCGTTGTTGACGTTGATCCCTATCCCCAAGATTGCACGAGAGATTTTTGCTTCCTTCCACGTGGTCTCGATCAATATGCCGCATATCTTGGCGCCGCCAACTAACACGTCGTTGGGGTATTTGACCATAGCGTTTACGCCCAACTCTTTGAGAGCGTCTACCACCGCCAAAGGCGCCGCCATCATGTACTTGCAACAATCGGCGATAGCCCAATCGTCTGTTCGTATCACGCTGAAATAGGCGCCCCCCTCTTTGGATACGAAGGAGCGACCGTTACGCCCCTTGCCACCCTCTTGGTAGGGAGATACGACCACGGTGCCGCGCGGCAGTTCAGGGTGCTCGTGGGCGTAGTCGTTGGTCGAAGAGGTCACGACGTGCAACAAATCACTCATCACACCCTTCCTTATAGGCTGAGACGGTCTGCCGTATGGTATCGTAGCCAAACCCCTGCCCCGCCAAATAATTCATCACTTTGAGTTCGTTTTCCTTATCCAAAAGTTTGCCGTGCAACTTGCGTTCCAACGAGTATTTGCACGCCTCGCTCTCGTCGTTTGAGGACAGCAATTCCTCCACGTACGCCCCGCTCAAACCCCTTTGATACATATCCTGTTTGATGCGGCGGGTAGAACGTTTGGAACAAAGTTCCATCAGCAGTTCCTTTGCATACTCCTCGTCGTTGATATAGTTGTAGCCGATAGCCTTATCGAGGGCGTACTCGACCGCCTTGTCTTCAAACCCCTGGTCTTTGAGTTTGTCCCTTGCCATTTTGACGGTATACGCCTTAGAGGACAAGTAGGTCAACAGCGTCGTCCAAGCGTCCGCACAAGCGGATTCCTCCATCATCGCCACCAAGTCTTCGGCGGCGATTTCCTTGCCTTGGGACAAACGATACGTCAAAATCATATCGGCGCTCATCGTGCCGACCAAGCCCCCGTCCGCATACACTTCGTAGCGGTTTTTGCGTTTGACTTTTTCGATCTTGGTGATGATCATACGTATCTTTCGTATCGGGACTCGATATGGATACACTCCCCTTTGCCTTTGGTGAGTTCCACGAAGTCCCCCTCAAAACGAGAGGTCGAGTCGGTCGGAACGGCGAGCGTCGCCTTCAAACCGTCCGCATAGTCGGTCGTAAGCACTTTGCCGCCCGCTTTGCCCACGATATAGGGCAATTTGCCGCCGACGTAGTAGTCCATCTTGACCATCAATACGTCGGACAAGACCATCTCCACTTTGCCGGCTGCCGCCAATGCGTCTACCGTCGCTTGCGTATAGGCGGATACCAGTCCGCCCGCGCCCAATTTGATGCCCCCAAAGTATCGGGTCACGACCACGCCTGCATAAGACAAGCCCTGACGGCGCAACACTTCCAATATGGGCGTGCCCGCGGTGCCCTGCGGCTCTCCGTCGTCCGAATACTTTTGTTGGGTCCCCTCAACGACAAAGGCATAGCAGTTGTGGGTGGCGTCCGGATATTTTCCTTTGATCTCCCCCACTTTCGCTATGCCTTCGTCATAGGTCGGCACTCCAAAAGCGGTGGCGAGGAATCGACTGTGCTTGACGACGATCTCCGCCTCCGCCGTATTTTGAAGCGTCACGTAAGATTTCATTGTACGTTGACTTTGATATGGACCTTTTTGCCCTTGTGCAGCACGAAACCGTTTGCCAACTGACTATCGGTCAGTTGCGCGTCAAAGGCGGTCACTTTGTCGCTATCGATACTCACGCCGCCCCCTTGTATCAAGCGTTTGGCTTCCCCCTTGCTGGGCGCGACGCCGATCATGACCATCACGTCGACCACGCTCGTCACACCCTTGTCGATCGTGGCTTGGGGCATATTGGCGCTGTCCCCGCCGAAAGCGGCTTTTGCGGCGGCTTGCGCCTTTTCGGCGTCCTCCTCTCCGTGTACGATCTTGGTGATCTCGTACGCCAATCTTTCTTTGGCACGGTTGATGCGCTCGTCGCGATGCGCCACCAACTCGTTGATCTCGTCAAGCGGCAAGAAGGTCAACAGTTTGAGACACTTTTCCACGTCGGCGTCGTCCACGTTGCGCCAGTATTGATAAAAGTCGTAGGGAGAGGTCTTTTCCCTATCCAACCACACGGCGCCCGCTTGGGTCTTGCCCATCTTTTTGCCTTCGCTGGTGGTGAGTAGTTGGAAAGTCATCGCATAAGCGGGTTTGCCCTCTTTGCGCCGGATGAGATCCGCGCCCGCCAAGATGTTGGACCATTGATCGTCTCCGCCGCACTCCAACACGCAGTCGTAGTTTTGGAACAGTTGCAAAAAGTCGTAGCTTTGCATGAGCATGTAGTTGAACTCCAAAAAGCTCAACCCCTTTTCCATACGGGTCTTAAAGCACTCGGCGGTCAGCATTTTGTTGACCGAAAACAAACTGCCGATGTCGCGGATAAAGTCGATATAGTTGAGGTTGAGCAACCAATCGGCGTTGTTGACGATGATAGCGGCGTTGTCCCCCTCGAAAGAGAAAAAGCGGCTCATTTGCTTGCGGAAACAATCCACGTTGTGCTCGATCATCTCCTTGGTCATCATCTTGCGCATATCGGTACGACCCGAAGGGTCGCCCACCATAGCGGTACCCCCGCCGATCAATACGATGGGGCGGTGTCCCGCGCGTTGCATGTGCGCCATCGCCATCATGGCGAGATAGTGTCCCACGTGCAAACTGTCGGCAGTGGGATCGAAACCGATATAAAAGCTGACGCTCTTTTCGTCGAGCAATTTGTACAGGTCTTCCTCAAAGACGATCTGTTTGATAAAGCCTCTTTCTCTCAATGTGTCCATTACGTTTTGCATGTCGTTCCTCCGTTACGGCGCAAAAAAGTACGCTTTGCGCCGACAATTATTGTAACACAAGCCAAGCCCCTCTTGCAAGCGTAATTCGATATTAACGCGCCCCCACACGAAATACTCTTTACAAATATAGGCAATTTGGTTTATAATCGTAATATGGAAATTGTGCGCTACACCTTGGCGAGTGCGTCGCCCCGAAGAAGAGAACTGCTCAAAGAGATACTGCCCGACTTTGCCGTAGCAAAAGTGGAAGCGGACGAAACTTGTCTTATCGACTCCCCCGCCCAACGCGTGATGTATACCGCGGGCGTCAAGGCGGAGAAGTATCAACCGAGGGAAGGAGAACTCCTCATCACGGCGGACACGGTCGTCTATTGCCAAGGGTGCTTTTTGGGCAAGCCCAAAGACGAGGAACAAGCGAAAGAAATGCTTTCGCTGCTCAATCACAAAACCCACTCGGTATGGACGGGCGTATGTCTCAAAACCTGCCTTTCCCTCGACTTTTTTGCCGAAGAGAGTTTGGTCAGGATCGAGATGAGCGACAAGGAGATCGACGACTACGTGGCGACCAAGTCCCCTTTGGACAAAGCGGGCGCCTACGGCATACAAGACCCCCTACTCCACGCCGATCTCGTCAAAGGCTCGTACAGCAACGTGGTGGGTTTGCCCGTCGAAAAACTCAAACAAGTGATCGGTGAACGATCGTAGGAGCGAATATGTGCAAATTGGAATTGATAGTGGATATGGGCACGGCGACGACCGTCATCATCGAACGCAAGAGAGGACTTTTGATGTCCCAACCTTCTTTGGTCGCCGTCCTTCAAAAGGAAGGTAAACCCAAACTGGTCGCGGTGGGCGACGAGGCGTTGGCACTCCGCAAAAAGAAGCCGCAGGACGTGATGTTCGTCTATCCCATCGTGGGCGGCGTGGTCGCCAACCGCGAAGCGGCGTCTTTGATGATCAAAGGCTTTTTGACCCAAATCACCCAAAAGATGCTCATTCGTCCCCAACTGGACGTGATGCAGATCGTCAGTTGCGGGCTGCACACCACCGACCGCCGCGCCTGGGAAGAAGTGTACTATCAACTCGGCATCAAATCGGTGACCCTGATCGAAGCGCCCATAGCCGCCGCGTCTCACGTGGTGGGCGGCGCGGACTTCGTGGTCATAGTAGGCGCGGGCATTACCGATATCGCCATAGTCGGCGAATCGGGCATCATGGCGGGTTGCTCTATCGATATTGCGGCAAGCAAGATGGACGACGCTATCATCTCCTACGTCTACAACAAATACAATGCCTCCATAACGCGTGCGCGCGCTGCGGATCTAAGAGCCAAACGCGGCACGCTGTCCGAAAGGGACGTTTCCGCGACCGAAGTCAACGCCAAAGACGTGTTGGACGGCAGGATGAAAAAGATCGAAGTCACGGGAGAGGATCTGAGATTGGCGATCACTCCCTTAGTCAATACCCTATGCGACGCGATATGGGCGATGTTCCGCCTTTGCCCCGAACAGATGGTGGAGTCGGTCAAGCACGGCGGCGTCAAACTCTACGGCGGCGTGGCGGGATTACACTACTTGGACTCTTATCTCTCCGACAAACTCAAGTTGTCGGTGGAAGTCCACTCCTCCCCCGAAGCGTTGGCGGAAAGCGCCGCTCTCTTCTTTAACGACAAGGACAAGCTTTACAAAATGTTGGGACTTGGCAAAGAGGTAGATCGATGATACTGGCGATCGACGTTGGCAATACCAATATCAAGTTGGCTCTGTACCAAGACGACCGACTCGCCATGAGTTGGCGGCTTAGCAACCGCGTCAATCGTACCGCGGACGAGTTCGGTATCGAGTTCGGCAACTTGTTTGCCCAAGCGGGATACAAACTCGATCAAGTCAAAGGGATCATTATGTCCTCGGTCGTGCCGGGTTGCAACTATACCGTTACCCACGCCTGTCGTCATTATATCGGTTTGACCCCTTTGATGGTGGATACCACTATCTGTACCGGCTTAACTTACGCATACGACAACCCCCACTCCTTGGGAGCCGACCGTATCGCCAACGCCGTGGGTGCCGTCCATCACTACGGCGCGCCCTGCATCATCATCGACATGGGTACGGCGACCACCTTTGGCGTGGTGGATCGCAACCTGTGCTTCGTGGGAGGGTGTATCGCCCCGGGTATCAAGTCGAGCGTGGACGCTTTGTCCAAGATGGCGTCTCAACTGCCTTTGGTGGAATTGGACGTGCCCGAGCATATCATCGCCACCGATACCATCAGCAATATCCAATCGGGGGTCATCTACGGCTTCCGCGGGTTGGTCAAAGGGATCGTCACCCGCCTCAAAGAGGAGCTTGCCGATCCCGACGTCAAAGTGATCGTGACGGGCGGCCTTGCCGAATTGGTCAACGACCCCCAAGTCACCGACGTATACGACCGCGCCCTCACCCTCAAAGGGCTGTATCGTCTATATCAACTCAATCGCACCGAATAGATGGCTTTGCCATCTATTTTTATTTGGAGTTTACCTATGAAAAAGTGTTTCGTATGGATCATGACCGCGCTTCTCGTCGCCGCGCTCTTCCTCAGTTTGGTGGGCTGCGACAACTTCGAGTTCGATTTTGGATTCGGCTATACGGTGACTTGGAAAAACGACGACGGCTCGGTGTTGGAAGTGGATCGCCGCTTAGAAAAGGGCGAAGTCCCCACCTACAACGGCAAGACCCCCACCAAAGAGGAAGACGAGGACTACGTCTATACTTTTAACGGGTGGACGCCCGCCATCGTGGAAGTGACCAAAAACGCCGTCTATCAAGCGACGTACAAAGCGACCCCCAAGGAGAAGTTGCCCACCTACACGATCACCTTTGCCGACTACGACGGCACACTCCTTTTTACGGCGACCGTGACCCAAGGACAACTGCCCGTATACGGGGCTGACGATCCCTCGCGGCAGGAAGACGACCAATGTATCTACGTTTTCGACGGGTGGACTCCCGCGCTGTCCAAGGCGACTGCCGACTGCACCTATACCGCGACCTACCGCTCTATCGCCAAAGACGACGACACACCCTATTACACCGTTTTGTGGCTCAACTACGACGGCACGCCGTTGGAAACCGACGCTTACGTCGAGGAAGGCGCCTTGCCCACCTACGACGGAGCGACGCCTACCCGCTCCTCGGACGGGGATCATTCGTACGCCTTCGACTCGTGGTCTCCCGTGATCGGCGAAGTGACGGAGGATATCTCCTATACCGCCACCTATCGCACCGTAGATCGCAACCTGTCCATGACCGTGTATGCGGTCAACGATTTCCACGGGGCGATCGAACAAACGGGGTCACAGGCGGGATTGGGTTATTTGGCCACCTATTTCAAACAAAAAGGGCAACAGCCCGACACCTTGCTCATCGACTCGGGCGACACTTGGCAAGGAAGCATTTACAGCAATCACAACCACGGTCGTATCGTGGTAGACGTGTATAACGCCATCGGTATGGACGTGCGCACGGTGGGCAACCACGACTTCGACTGGGGTTTGGACGCACTCCGCGCCAATACCGCCGCCACTCGCGGTACCGCCACTTTGGGCGCCAATATTTACAATTACAATTTCAACACCAAGCAAGTGGGTTACGCACAGCAATCCGACCTTGCCAAAGAAACCGCTATCTTCACTTTGGAAAACGGTCTCAAAGTGGGCGTGGTCGGGGTGATCGGAGAGGATCAGATCACCACGATCGACAGTCTGTACGTGCAGGAGATCGCCTTTATCGACCATATCTCGGTCATCAAAAAGCAGGCGAAAGCCCTGCGGGACGAGGGGTGCGATATCGTCATCTGCTCCATCCACGGCGGACAAGAGGACGTGTTGGGCAACTCCTTGTCCGAGTACGTCGATCTGGTCTTGTGCGCCCATACGCACCAGCTTGAAAATACCACCGAGGACGGCGTTTTGTTCGCCCAATTCGGCAGCTACGGCAAATACTTCGGGGAGATCACTTTGACGTTGGATACCCTTACCCGCAAGGTCAGCACCTCTTTCAAGACCTTGTACGCGTCGGACGTGGTCTCCGATGTGCGCACGGTGGATAGCGAAGTGCAAAGCATTATCGACGAGTACAACGCTTCCTGCGACGCCGAAGCCGACCAAGTGGTGGTCAAGCAAGCCAACGGCAACTTCAGCAGCTCGGGCGCACTGCCCAACTTGATGTGCCGCGCCCTCTACGACGAGTGCGTCAAACAAGGGTACGACGACGTATATCTGACCTACGTCAACAACGCCCGCTCCACCTTGAGATCGGGACAATGGACGTACGCTGACCTGTACCAAGCCTTCCCCTTTGACAACGAGGTGTACATCATCGAAGTCACGGGGCAAGAAATCCTCAACGAGGTCGCCAAATACAACTTTATTTACAAGCCCGATACCACCGATTGGACGGTGTACACCAACCGCAAATACAAGATCGCCGCCATCGACTACTTGGTGTTCCACACCAACAAGTCCCGCCGTTACGACTACTTCCCCACCAATGCGGGACGCTACGTGGGCAAGCTCGAGGGCAATTACCGCACGATCTTGCGCGACTGGCTCATCGATCAAGGATTTGCCGAGTTCGGAGTTTTATCTGCCGGGACGTTCTCTTCGTCCGGGGAACACTTTGCGCGCACCAACCTCTCAAACGGGGGTACGCTCGAAGTCGTCTTTCAAGATCACGACTTTGTCGTTTGTTTACCGCCCGAAAAGCGCTTGTTCGCTTGATCGGCTTTGTCAACGCAAAAGCGGCTGTCACATAGACAGCCGCTTTTGCTTACGCTTTTTTGCGCCGAAACAATCTAAGAAATGCTTTGATCATCTCGGGCGGGTTGATACAGACGAATTTCATAGTCCCTCCAAGTATACTTGATACTTATTATATGCGGGACGACTTTAGTTGTTACCCTCTCAACGCCTCAATAGTGGCTTCGGGGTCGGGAGAACGGAACACGCTGCTGCCGCCCACCAAGACGGTCACGCCCTTTTCCCTCATCTCGGCGGCGTTTTGCTCGGTCACGCCTCCGTCCACCTCCAACTCGATAGCACGCCCGCTCGCTTGGATCAACATGGCGACCCGCTCGATCTTATTGAGTACCGAGGGGATAAACTTTTGCCCTCCGAAACCCGGGAACACCCCCATCAGTACGATCATATCCACTTGATCGAGATAGGGCAAGATCAACTCCACTTCTTTGTCGGGGTTGAGCACCAAGCCGCAGCGCTTGCCTTTGGCTTTGATCTTGGCAAGCGTGCCCGCCACGTCCTTGCTCGCTTCGGGATGGAACGTCACGATATCCGCGCCCGAGTCGCAAAATTGCTCCACGTATTTTTCGGGCTCCACGATCATGAGGTGAGCGTCGATGGGCAAGTCGGTGTGCTTGCGGATCGCTCTGCACATGGGCATACCAAAGGTCAGATTGGGCACGTAGACCCCGTCCATCACGTCGAAGTGGATGTAATCGCCACCCCACTTTTGCACGTCTTCGACCGTCTTGCCCATATTGGCGAAATCTCCGCTCAAAATGCTCGGTGCAATCTTGATTTTAGTCATACTCGTTTTTTCTCCTCTCGGTCAATTCTTTGGCGATCTCTACGTATCGCTCGTATCTGCCTCGGTCCAATCTGCCCTGCTCGACCGCCTGTTTGACTACGCAATCGGGCTCGGTGGTATGGGTACATAGCGTGTACTTACAGCGACCTAACGCCACCATATCGGGATAGTACAAACTCAGTTCCCTATCCTCTACGTCCTCGGGTTCAAGCAGCGAAAATCCGCAAGTATCCATCACGGACAAGTGATCGTTGACCTCAAACAATTCGATATGGCGGGTAGTATTGCGACCGCGGTCTATCTTGCTTAGCCCGCCCGTCTCTTGCCGCATATCGGCGAGACGATTGAGCAAACTCGACTTGCCCACGGCGGACTGCCCCGCCAAACACACCACGCCGTTTAGTTCTCGTTCGAGGTCGTCCACGCCTTCCCCCGTTTCGGCGCTAACCCGATAGATCTTGGCAAGCTCGCCGTATACGCGCTTGGCATAGGCGTAATTGTCGTCGTCAAGATCGCACTTGTTGCAAATAAGCACCACGGGGATCCCGTGCACTTCGCCCGACAAGAGCAATTTGTCTACCATCACCCAATCGCACTTGGGCACGGGCGCCACCACGATGGCGATAGCGTCCACGTTGGCAACGTAGGGGCGAATGAGCAAGTTGCGGCGAGGATAGACGTCGGCAATATAGAAAGTGCCTTTATCCTCTTTGAGCAGGACGTTGTCCCCCACGTAGAGTTTGTCCTCTCCGCGTTTGAGTATCCCGCGCGAAAAACAGCGATAGGTCTTGCCCTTCGCTTTGACGCGGAATATCCCGCCCACCGATTTGACGATCACTCCGTCAAGCGTTTTTGCCAATGTACTTCCTCCTCAGTTGTCCGCAAGCGCCCTCGATGTCCGCACCCATCGTGCGGCGGACGGTAGCGGACGCGCCCAAAGCGTTGAGCTTTGCCACAAAGTCGTTGGCTTGCTCTCTCGCCGTGCCTTTCAAGCCCCTCTCTTTAACGTAGTTGAGGACGATGACGTTGATATGCGAGGGAAACCCTTGGGTCAGCTTGGCTAACTGCTTGCAGCACGCCTCGCTGTCGTTGACCCCCTTGATAAGGGTATATTCGAAAATGACACGCCTGCCGCTCGCCTCAAAGTACCGCTTTGCCGCCTCGATCACTTGGGCGATGGGATACGCCTTGTTGACGGGCATGATGGACGAGCGGATCTCGTCGAAGGGGGCGTGCAGCGAAAAGGTCAAAGTCACCCACAATTTGTCCTCGATCAATCGATCCACCCCGGGGATCAGCCCGCAAGTGGATAACGAGATATTGCGCAAAGAGATATTGAGTCCCTCTGCCGCATTGACAAGCCGCAAAAACTTGGCGACGTTGTCGTAGTTGTCCAACGGCTCGCCCGCTCCCATCAACACGATGTTGGTGATGGCTCTGTCCTTGAGGTTGCCCCCCAAGTCGACGTTGGCGGCGATCACCTCGCCCAACATTTCGCCGGGGGTGAGATTGCGCACGAGACCGTCCAAACCCGAGGCGCAAAAGGCGCAATTCATGCGGCAACCCACTTGGGTGGAGATGCAGATGGTATTGCCGTAGCGATACTTCATGACCACCCCTTCCACAATATTGCCGTCCGAAAGTCCGAACAAATACTTGACCGTGCCGTCTTTGGAGGTCAACTTGTCGACGATAGTCACACCCACGGGCAAGTACTCCTCGGCAAGTTTTGCCTTAAACGCACCCGACAAATTGGTGATATGCTCCCAGTCCTTGCCCATGTTGACGGCTTGGTACAGTTGCTCGGCGCGGAAGGGTTTTTCGCCCAATGCCGCCACCAACTCTTTGAGTTCGGCTAAATTGTAATCGGTCAGCAATTTCATTTGATTTTACGCATCCTCGCCACAAAAAAGCCGTCGTTGCCCTCTTCGTCCGGGGTAAATTGCAACATACCCTCGTTGTCGGGCAAGTTGCGCATACTCTGCAGCGCAAACTCGGGGTGCTCGCGCAAAAACGCGGTCACCACGTTGCCGTTTTCCTCTCTCAAATTAGTGCAGGTGCTGTACACCAACACCCCGTAGGGTTTGACGTAACGGGACGCTATCGACAGCAACCTTTTTTGCAGTACGGGCAACGCCTTCAAAGCGTCCTCGGTGCGGTTGAGCACGATGTCGGGATTAGACCCGATCACTCCCAATCCCGAACAGGGGGCGTCTACCAACACGTAGTCGAACTTGCCTTCCCACTCCTCGTTGTACTCGGTGCCGTCGTGACAGATCGCCTCTACGTTGGCGACGCCCATACGGCGGGCGTAAGACTGAATGAGGGACACTCTGTGCGGGTGTACGTCGCAGCTCGTCACGGTAAGGGCGGGGTATTTTTCGGCAAGGTACACGCTTTTGCCACCGGGTGCGGCGCACAGATCCAGCATCTCCCCTTTGCCGTCCTCTTCCACCAAGGCCTGACAGATATAGATACTGTCCAAGGCTTGGGCGGTCACCAATCCTTGTTGGATCAGCTCGCCATACGGCTCGGTCGCGCCCACCAAGTACCCGTGCGGGGTATCTTTGGCGGCAAGACCATTTTGTTCGATATAGTTTTTGAGTTTGAGGCGGGAAAAACTGCGCTCGTTCCATCTCAAATGAGTGTGATTGTATTTGGTGGTGACCAGACGAGCGCCTTCCTCTACCCCGTATTGATCGAGGTACAGATTGACCATCCATACGGGCATATTGGCGCGGATCGCCAAACTCTCCAATCCCGACTTGGGCAAGTCGTCCATCACCTCTATGTATCCTTTGAGGGTGGCGTTGACAAATCCCGCCTGTTCCCTCTTGATCGCCTTGCACAACTCCACCGTGTCGTTGACCGAAGCGTAGTCGGGCATGGACGACATGTATTTGATACAATACATACCCAGCTTGAGGATCACCCGCACCACCGACTTGGGGTTCTTTTTGCAAAGGCGGGCGATTTGATAGTTCCACTCCTCTTCGTGTTCGACCACTCCCAACACCAAGCGGTTGACCGTCTTGCGGTCGCGGGGAGACAAGCCGCCCAATACCCCGCCCAAACTTTGGCTAAGGTAGGCTCCGCGGCGGTATACGTCGTCCAATACGTTGTAGGCAAACAGCAAACAGTTGTTCATAGCACCTCGCTACCCTCGAGTATACGATGTCCTCGGGCGTAGTCCTCTCCTTTCATTCGTTTGGCGCCGTCTTCTTGCACCTCGGTCAATCTGACCGCGCCGTCTCGGCATCCCACGACGATCCCTTTGACGATAGCCGAATCGGCGGTGCGACCCACGTCAAGCGCCATATCCTCACGCTCGACCGACCACACTTTGATCCGCTTGCCGCCAAGCATCACGTAAGCGGACGGCCACGGGGTCACCCCGCGCACCAAACAGTCGATCTCGCGATAGGTCTTGCCAAAGTCGATATGCCCGTCCTCGCGGGTGAGCATTTTGCAAAACGTCGCCTTGTCGTGATCTTGGGGGATGTACGTCGCTTTGCCCGCAAAGACCAAGTCCAATGCCTCGATGAGAGCGTAAGCGCCCAACACTGACAGTCGATCGAACAGCGACTCCAAACTCTCCTTTTCCCCAATGGGCAAGGACTTTTGCAGGATGATATCCCCGCTATCCACTTTGAGGGCGGTGCGCATGATGGTCACGCCCGTCTCCTTGTCGCCGTTGATCATCGCCGCTTGTATGGGACTGGATCCGCGATAGGCGGGCAGCAAACTCCCGTGCACGTTGATCACGCCCAGTCGCGGGATATCGATGATCTCCTGCGAGATGATCTGACCGTAGGCGGCGGTCACGATGACGTCGGGGGATAGATCTTTGATGGCTTGTACTCCCTCTTTGCGCACCTTGTCGAATTGCAACACGGGGATGCCGTAGCGCAACGCCGCCACCTTGACGGGGGGCGGAGTCATAATCATCTTGCGCGTCTGGGGCTTGTCGGGCTGGGTCAGCACGCCCACGACTTGGTAGCCGTGTCTGACGAGCGCTTCCAGCGAGGGCAACGCAAAATCGGGCGTCCCCGCAAACAGTACCCTTCTCATGCCTTGACCGCCTTGTCGTAAAAGAGGATGCCGTCGAGATGATCCATCTCGTGTTGGCACACTCTCGCGTCAAAATCGAAAAACTCCCGCTCGACGAGCTTACCTTCCCTATCTTGATACGCCAATTTGATATGGGCAAAACGAGGCACTTGCATATACTTGCCGGGCACGGACAAACAGCCCTCGTTGAGAATGGCTCTGCCGTCCCCTTCCAACAGTTTGGGATTGATCAACTCCACGATCTCGCCCGAGGTCATCTGACACACGGCAAAACGCCTCAAAAGCCCGATCTGCGGCGCGGCAAGTCCCACCCCGTCGGCGGCGACCATGGTCTCCACCATGTCGTCCAGTATATGTCCCAACCTTGCGTCGAACGCGGTGACTTCGCGCGAAGTCTTGCGAAGCAAGGGGTCTCCGTCTTTGACGATATCTCTTTTTGCCATAACGTCCTCCTACACCATGTTTTGCGGATTTTGCTCAAAGAAAACGCTGATCCGCGGGGTCTTGTATTGCATCGCCACCTCAAACAAGCGAGCGCATATCTCTTGGTCGTGTTCGGGGGTGACGCGCAGCACCACCTGAAACCGAAACTTGTTGTCCATCCTCGAGATGGGGGAACGCATCCCCGTCAGCCGACTGATATCCCGAGGGTATTCGTTTTGTATCTTGCGAGCCGCCGATAACACCTTTTTGACGTAATTGAACGCCTCGTCTTCGGTATCGGCGTGTACCAATATTCTCACGATCTTGCGAAACGGCGGAAACTCGGTCACCTCGCGGGTATTGATCTCCTTGCGATAAAACCCTTCGTAATCGTAGGTCGAGGCAAAGTAGAACACGTAATGCTTGGGCGAGTAACTCTGCAGTACCACTCTCCCCGGGGTCTCGGCGCGACCCGCACGCCCCGCCACTTGGGTGACCAACTGGAAAGTGCGCTCCACCGAATGGTAGTCCCCTATGTACAAACTCATGTCCGCGTCCAGTATGCCCACGAAGGTCACGTTGCCGAAGTCGTGTCCTTTGGCGATCATCTGCGTGCCGACCAAAATGTCCGCCTCTTTGTTGCCGAATGCGGTAAGAATGGACAGGTGCCCCGTCTTGCCGCGGGTGGTGTCGTTGTCCATACGCAGCAATTTGGCTTGGGGAAATAGCGCCTGCAGATCCGCCACCACCTTTTCGGTGCCGTCACGGCCGTAGCGAATGGACTCGCTCCCGCATTTGGGACAAGCGGTAGGCACCGCGTATTGGTTGCGGCAATAGTGGCATTTGAGCAGGTTTTCGCTACGGTGCCAAGTCAAACTGACGTCGCACGAGGTGCATTTGAGCACGTGACCACACTTACGGCAGATCATAAAGCTGGAGTACCCGCGGCGGTTGAGAAAGATCATCGCCTGATGTCCCGAGTCCAACGTCTCTTTGAGCCCGTCCAACAAAGGTCTTGACAAAATGCTCTTGTTGCCCGCTCTCAGTTCCTCGCACATATCCACGATCTGCATCTCGGGCAGTTGCCTTTCCGCCACCCGCTTGGTCATCTTGACCAACTCAAACTCCCCTTTTTGCGCCCGATAATAGGTCTCGAGCGAGGGGGTCGCGGATCCCAACACCAAGGTAGCGCCGTTGTAGTCGGCGCGCCACTCGGCGATGGCTTCCGTCTCGTAGCGGGGATTGGACTCCGAACTGTACGACGAATCGTGTTCCTCGTCGATGATGATGATACCCACGTCGGCGATGGGGGCGAAGATGGCGCTGCGCGCGCCCACCACGATACTGACCTCTTTGCGCAAAATGCGCAGCCACTCGTCGTAACGCTCCCCTGCGGATAGTCCGCTATGAAGTAGCGCCACGTTGTCCCCGAATCGCCCGCGGAATCGCTGCATGGTCTGCGGGGTCAAGGAAATCTCGGGCACCAACATGATGGCGGTCTTACCCGCTTTGAGCACTTCCTCTATGCAGGTCATATAGACCTCGGTCTTGCCGCTGCCGGTGACCCCGTGCAACACGAACTTGCCGCCGGGATGAGCAAGAATCGTATCGACCGCCACCCTCTGTTGGGGGGTCAGGTCGACCGCGTCCGCTTTGCCGGATAACGCCCCGTAGGGCTTGCGGATCACCCGTTTGCTTTGGGTAACGACGTACCCCTTTTCGGTAAGGGCTTTTAGGGCGGCGTAACCAAACTGCTCGGACAAAGCGCTCGTCCACTCCCACTCTACTCCCGCAAGGTGGGCAAGGAGCGCCCTTTGGGCGGTGGCGGTAGACCTGAGAGCGCCCATCATCTCGTCCAGATCGCGATCGGGCGCAAGACTTGCGGCGGTCCTTTCCAACTCTCTTACCTTGCCTCCCCGCATTTGAGCGGGCACAAACAACCTAAGACAGTCGGCTTTGCGCAAAAAAAAGCGTTTGGCGAGAAAGTTCATCAACTCCACCATCTCGGGCAAGACCGCGGTAAACGAGTCCGCTTTGCCGTCGATGGGTTTGAGTTTGTCCCCCCATTCGCTCGTCTCTTTGAGTCCGACCACGATCCCTTCGGTGCGCTGTCTGCCGAAAGAAACAAAAACGCGGTCGCCGACCACGATAGGGATAGTCTCGGGCACCGCATAATCGAATATTCTGTCCACGTCGGCGGTGGATATGTCGACGATGACTTCGGCTACCATAGGCGCAGGATCCGATCGAGCAACACGTCCGCCAACTCCTCTTTGTCCATCTTGGGCAAAGACTCTTCGCCGTCCTTGGTGACTAAGGTGACGATATTGGTATCCACGCCAAACCCCGCCCCCTCTTGGGTCACGTCGTTGGCGACCACCATATCGGCGTTCTTTTTGACTAATTTGCCTCGGGCGTTAGCGATCAAGTTCTCGGTCTCGGCGGCAAACACCACCAAGCGCGTCTCCCCTTTGTCGCTGCCCACTGCCCCCGCAATATCGGGCGTTTTGACCAGTTGCAAGGTCAAAGTATCCGTCTTGACTTTGTTGTCGTACACTCTTGCTAGGCGATAGTCGCAGGGCGCCGCCGCTTTGACGATCAAGTCCTGCTCTTTTGCCCTCGATACGACCGCCTCGTACATATCTTCGGTGCTCTCTACCCGCACCACGTCGAGATACGTTGGGATGGGTACGCTGACGCGCCCCGCCACCAATGTCACCTCGGCGCCCCGTTGATAGGCGCGGTCGGCGATGGCGACGCCCATCTTGCCCGAGCTGTGGTTGCTGAGGTAGCGCACCCCGTCGATACTCTCGACCGTTGCGCCCGCGGTCACCAATACCTTTTTGCCCAAGTAATCGGGTTTGACACCGAGTAGTCCAAGCACGTAGTCCACGATGTAATCGGGCTCCGCCATACGACCCTTGCCGATGTCGCCGCACGCCAGCACCCCTTCGGTGGGCTCCACAAAGTGGACGCCCCTCTCCCTCAAAGTCGCCATGTTGGCTTGACACGTGGGATCCAAATACATATTGGTGTTCATGGCGGGAGCCATCACCTTGATCCCCTTGCAAGCAAGATAGGTGGTGGACAACATATCGTCGGCAAGTCCTAAGGCGGCTTTGGCGATAAAATCGGCGCTAGCGGGGGCGATCAGAGCCAGATCCGAAGATTTGGCAAGAGACACGTGCTCCACTTCATACGGAAAATCACGGGCAAACAAGTCCGTGATCACGCGGTTTTTGGAGAGCGTCTCCAAGGTCAAGGGGGTGATGAACTTGCACGCGGCGTCGGTCATGACGACCACCACGTCCACGCCCGCTTTGACCAAATGGGAAGCGATAGAAGCCGCTTTGTAGGCGGCGATGCCTCCCGTAATGCCCAGTAGCACCTTCTTTCGCATAGAGAGTTAGTCCTTTTTGATGATGACGGTGCCGTCGTAAACCTCTTTAGCGGCGACGGACAGGGGTTTGACCTTGTCGTCACGGAACATTTCGGGGTTTTGTTGCATCAGTTGTCTGGCGCGTTTGGCAACGCCGCAAGCGAGCATATAACGGCAATCGGTTTTTTCCAACAATTTGTCAATGGGTGGGTCTGCTAACATATGGTTTGTCCTCCTATCAATCGAGAAATAAGTTGCATATTTTGCGACGCGTTGGCGGGGACTTCCCCGTTGACGATCGCGTCGACCTGCTTACAACAGGTATCGATATCGTCGTTGACGACCAAGTAGTCGTAGTATTTGGCGTACCCTTCCATCTCGGCGACGGCGGCGCCGAAGCGGGTGTTGAGGGTATCCACGCTTTCGCTGCCTCTACCCAAGATGCGCTCCCTGAGTGCGGCAAGCGAGGGGGGCAGCAAAAAGATCATCACCGCGTCGGGATAGATCCTCTTGATGTTGAGAGCGCCGTCGTACTCGATGTCCAGCACCATGTGATGGTGGTTGGACGTGATACGCTCGGCTTCCGACTTGAGGGTGCCGTAGCAGTTGCCGTAGCGGGAAGCGTATTCGACAAAAGCGTCTTGCTTGACCAACTCGTCAAATTGCTCCTTGGTGCGGTAGAAGTAGTTGAC
>CADBTQ010000020.1 GCA_902797685.1 uncultured Eubacteriales bacterium
CACCCCTTCTGTCCGTATCGGTATAACGCTCTTTTGCCATCAGGGCGGCGACCTCGTGCTTGATATCGTTGACCAAGTCGTCGGGGTACGCCACGCCTCTTAGCATCACTTCGGGACCCGTCAACAACTGTCCGTCCGCGATCTTGACCACCATAAACACGATGATCATGCCGTCGGCAGCCAACTGCTTGCGGTCTTTGATGAGGAGTTCCATATCGTCCTCGCCCGAAGCGTCGCCGTCGATATACGTATTGCCCGCGGGCACCGTCCCCACGACCTTGATACCGCGACCGTTGACGTTGACCAAACTGCCGATCTCGGGAATAATGATCGCCCGCTTTTTGATCCCCATCTCCATCGCCAAGTCGGCGTGAAGAGACAGATGACGGTACTCTCCGTGCACGGGAATAAAGAATCTCGGACGGATCAAGGACAACATCAATTTGAGTTCCTCTTTGTGCGCGTGACCAGACACGTGAAGGTCTTTGAGGGTGTGGTACACCACTTTTGCGCCCAACCGACACAGGTTGTTGATCACGCTGTACACCGAGCGTTCGTTGCCCGGGATGGGACTTGCCGAGATGATCACGGTATCGTTGGCGCCCACCTTAAAGCCGGGGAACTCCCCGTTTGCCATACGAGTCAACGCGCTCATTTGCTCCCCTTGGCTACCCGTACTGATGATGACGAGATCGCCGTCGGCGATGCGCTTGATCTTGTCGA
This sequence comes from uncultured Eubacteriales bacterium, assembly GCA_902797685.1. Classification (GTDB taxonomy): domain Bacteria; phylum Bacillota; class Clostridia; order Christensenellales; family CAG-1252; genus RUG14300. The sequence continues at coordinate 724 of CADBTQ010000020.1, forward strand.
TATCCACGATTTGATTGGGGTCGTAACGAAGATACCCCAATTCCTTGCCGATCTCGGCGATCTTGACCATCGACCTACCGCCGAAAGCGACTTTGCGATGATACTTTTGCGCGGTGTTGACGATCTGTTGTACGCGGTTGATATTGCTGGCGAAGGTGGCGACGATAATGCGTCTGCCTTCCGCCTCTGCAAACAACTTGTCGAAGTTTTCGCCCACCGCTTTTTCGCTGACCGTGCTGCCTTCCCTCTCCACGTTGGTGCTCTCGCCGAGCATCAGCAGTACGCCCCTGTCTCCGATACGAGCAAGGCGGGACACGTCGGTCACGCCCCCTTCCACGGGCGTGTAATCGAACTTGTAGTCGCCCGTAAAGAATACCACGCCGGCGGGCGTCGTCACCGATAGGGCGTACGCCCCTGCGATCGAGTGACACACGTGGACGAACTCCACCTTAAAACAGCCAACCTGCACCGTTTCGCCCGCGTCCACGGTATGCAAGGTCTTGGCGGGGAGACGGATCTCCTTGAGTTTGCTCTGCACCAGTGCCAACGTGAGGGCGCTACCATACACGGGCAAAGGGTAATCTTTGAGGATATACGGCATCGCGCCGATATGATCCTCGTGTCCGTGGGTCAAAAAGATGCCCAGGATGTTGTTGTAGTTTTCTCTTACAAAATAGAGGTCGGGGATGACCGTGTCGATACCGGGCATATCCTCGGTAGGAAAGGTCTGACCCGCGTCTACTATGATGTATTTGCCGTTGTATCCCAAGACGGTCATGTTTTTGCCGATCTCGCCGACGCCGCCCAAAAATCCAACTTGTACGCTTTTGATTTTGTTCACATAATTCTCCTAAGATGTCTATTCGTGCGCTCGCATTATACGCGTATTTGTATTAAAGCGCGAGTACACCAAACTATTATACACTTTTACATCCAAGTTTACAAGCATTTTTTGCTTGCTGCTCAAAAGAAAAGACGCAAGCTCGACGCTTGCGCCTATCTATATCGTCGCCGCCGCTTTTTCGCGTTCGACGGGGCTTACCACCATATAATTGGTGAGATAATAGGACGGCAGAGTCCCTATATCCGACCAGTAGCAATCGCAACGCTTGGTAAACAAATTGCCCAACAGGGACGGGAACACGTCTTTGGCAAAGTCGCAAAACCCTTGAGGCACAAAGTGCAATACGCGCCTATCGCAAACGTAAATGCCCATATTGACCAAGTGCGAAGTGGGTCGCAAAGGCTTTTCCTCAAACTCGGTGATCAAGCCGTCCCCGTCCGCCGTCATCACGCCAAAGCGCGAGGCGTCCTGTTCGTAGTGCGAAGCGATGGTGATCAACCCGCCCCTCTCGTAGTGAAACGCCGCCAATTCTTTGAGGTCGATATCGGTATACGCGTCTCCCGACACGACGAAAAAGTCCTCGTCCAAATAACTTTCCGCGTTTTTGACGCAACCGGCGGTGCCCAATGGTTTCGACTCGTAAAAATAGGTCAATTTGACGCCCAACTCTTCCCCGCTCCCAAAATGCTTTTCTATCTGTTCGCCCAAATAGCCCAAAGTTACCCCGATCTCCTTAACGCCCGCCGACTGCAACAGTTTGATTATATACCACATCACGGGCTTGTCCACGATGGGGATCAAGGGTTTGGGAAGATGTTTCGTCAAGGGCATCAGACGACTGCCGCGTCCTCCTGCCAAAATGATTGCTTTCATACGCTGTCCTCCTTATATATGTAACGTTTTCTCGTGCAATCTCTCACTTATCGGCAGGCTCTCTCGGCGTGTTCAGTCTTTTTTCCTCCCGATTTTTCTTGATGGTCATGATCAAACTGACCACTCCCAACAAGGTCAAAAAACACCCGAACGTCAAAGACAATACCCGCCCCTCTACCTTGACCGCCAAAAAGGAAAAACCGATCGCGGTAGGTAGCGACGGCAACAAGGTACACGCCCACGCTTTGCCGTCCAAGAGTTTGTTGCGAGCGTGTATAACCAAACTGCCGATAGCGGAAGGGACGAAGGCGACCAAGTTGAGCCATTGCGCCAAGTGCTGTTCCCACCCGAAAAGCAAAGTCAGCACGGGGATCAATACGGTACCGCCGCCCATCCCCATACCGCTGAGCACCCCCGAGAGTAGAGCAAAAGGCAATATCCACCAATTCATCCGACGATCATCCTCACGCCCGCCGCCGTCATTAAGCCGTAAAACAACAGACTGACCCACGCCTTGGGCAGTCGATTGAGCAAGACCGCACCGAATAGTCCGCCCAATGTGACTGCCAGCGACCCCATGATCCCATAGCCGAGGTGATGATACCCTGACAAGGTATAGGTGACGCCGCTGGCAATGGAAAGGGGCAACATCACCGAGATGGCGGTCGCGTGGGCGCGTTTGGTATCCAACTTGCCGATTTTGGTCAACATGGGCACGGTCAGCATTCCGCCGCCCCCGCCCAAGAGCCCGTTGATCGCGCCGATCACCACGCCGCCCAACGCCAACGCCAACCCTTTTTTGACTCCTAACGTTCCCTTTTCCATACCGTTAGTTTGCAAATGTTCTCCCGAATTATCCCGACTTGGATTAAAATTTGGAAAATATCCCCAAAAAGTGCTCTCAATAATTTGATTTATGTTGATATTTGTATTAGAATATCAAAGTATGAATACGCGTGTAGCGTATATGTACGATAGGAAAAAACAAAAATCTATTTGAAGGTGGTCACATGATTAAGACAAAATTCAAACACATCGCACTCGTACTGCTCGTCGTCGTATTGTCCTTGACGATCGCGCTCGTCGCCGTCGCCTGCAAAGACAAGTCGACCGACAATAGCAGTACCACCCCCACCGATGACGAGAGTCCGGCTACGACCGAGACCCTTCTCATCACCAACGGCGACTTCGCCAAGTATACGGCAGGCACCGCACCCTATACTCCTAGCAGTTGGGACGGAGCGTCTTACGACTCGGTCGAACAAGTGTCCGGCGTAATTCCTCTCGACGAGAGTTTGTACAACAACGCTCGCTCGGCTTGGGACAGTCTGGCGTATCCCGGCAATCCCGACGAGGACGACAAGTTCGCGCTGTTGATCTACAACAAGCAAGCGGGCGGGTATGCGTATCGCAACACCGGTTTCAAAACCACGATCGGCGCTTTTTACAAGATCGACGTCACCTTCCGCGTGTTGGCGGGTGAAAAGACGATCGCCGCCAACTCGGGTGCGTTCGTCCGTTTCTACAACCTATTCGAGCAAAAATTCGGGCCCTTCGGCGTCACCGACGGATGGCAAACCGTTACTTTGTATCTGCAAGCGTCCCAAGTGGCGGAACAAAACCTGTACATCGAATTGTCGATGGGTACCAAAGGTCTCCCCACCGAGGGTTACGCCTTCTTCCACGACGTGACCGCCACCAAGATCTCGGCGAGCGATTACGTCAACGCCAACATCGACGATTCGAGCAAGGCTGCCAAAGTTTCGGCTTTGCTCGCCGACCCCGAATTCGACGCTTACACGGGCACTTCGTCCATCAATTCTACTTTCCGTTGGAACGTAACGGAGGGCGAAGGCAACGGCGCCGCTCCCTCGACCAGCAATTTGAGTTCGGGCGTTCTCTCTCTCGAGGAATCCGCTTACGATACTTGGGCGACCAGCTATGGGGACGACACCAAAGCCAACCCCGGCAAGGCGACTGAGGCTTCCAGCCTTAACGTCTTGGCTCTCTCCAACGAAAAGGCGATCGGCGCCAACGGCGTCAACAATTACGAAGACGCGTTTACCGCTCGCGGTTACACCGCCGCAAGCGGCGTCAACGTCGAGCCCGGCACTTACTATCTGTTGAGCGTGTGGGTCTACACCGATCTCAACGATCCCGCCGCTATCTTGGAGCAATTCAAGACGGCGGGGAAAGATGGCGTCGACAGCACCATCGATCACTCCAAGTACGGCGCCAACATCCGTCTTTCGGGCAACGAGGACGTGTTGTTTGAAAACATCAACACCAACAAGACTTGGAAACAATACACCTTCGTATTGATCGGGCACGAATACAGACCCAAACAACTCTCCTTGTCTTTGTGGTTGGGTTACGGCGGCGCCGAAGACGGCACCAGAGCCAGCGGCACCGTATTCTTCGATACCGTCACTTTGGAAAACAAAGGTCTCTTTGAAGATCGCGCCGAGTTGATCGCTTACTACAACGACCCCGCCAACGTCAATCTCGAGTACACCAAAGTGGTGGACGTCAGTTCCCTCAACGGCGGCAACATGAAGGAGAACATCGTTCAAAACTCCAACTTCGACGACGCGACCGATCCTCTTAAGGGTTGGCAGCTTTCGCCCCTCAACGACGTGCGCGGCACCGACGAGGACGTCAAAGTGGAATTGATCGACGTGGACGCCAACGCAGACAAAGACGAAGCTTGGTGGAAAGAGAACTACGCCATCGACGCCAATCCCCAAGCGCCCTACGGCTTGAGCCCCGTGTTGATGATCAACAACGTCAACCCCTCCGCTTACCGCTTCAAAGCCGACCAAACCTGGGAGATCGGGCAAAACCTGATCTACCGCTTGGGCGTGTGGCTCAAGACTGCCAATATCAAAGACGGCAGCGGCTTGTCCGTGTACCTCAAAAACGCGGATGACGACAGTACCGTCAGCAGCTTTACCAAAGTCAACACCGCTTCCTACGAAAACGAATTGACCAACGACTACGTGGAATTGGTGTTCTATCTCCTCGCCGGTCAAATGAACGTTGGCGACAACGGTATCAAGGTCTACCTGGACATCGAGTTCGGCTCGGGCAACAACTACAGCACCTCGGGCTTTTTGTCGGGTCAAGTCTTTATTGCCAACGTCAACATGGAGCAAGTGACTTACAGCGAGTACAACGCCGCTTCTTCGGGCACCTATACCGCCAAGAAAGCGATCGCCTCCAACAGTTCCACCGTCTCCAACGGCAACTTCAACGAGTATCAATACGACGGCGACAAGATCGACGCCGAGACGGGCGTGCAAAAGGAATTGCTCAAACCCTCGTCCTCTTACACCACCGAAGACGTCGCCGACCTCAAGAGCGGTATTCTCAACGTCAACTCGACCGCATTGATCAACAGTTTGTTGGGCGACAATTTCGTGATCTACAACGCTTGGGATAGCGCTGTCGACACCGAAAAGCCCTTGGACTTCGGCGCACCCAACCTCTTTGTGGCGGTCACCGACGCTTACGGCACCGCGGACGCCAAGTCCGTCAAAGCGATCAAGGTGTTGACTTCGGGCAGCATGTCCTTGAGCAACAACTCTTATTATATCTTCAAAGGATATATCCGCTCGGTGGGTACCAAGGCGCAACTGCAACTATCCACCACCAGCAACAACTCCGCTCCCCTCATCTTCACGACCAACGGCAACGGCGATTGGGAAGAAGTGATCTTTGTGATCGAGACGGGCAACTTTGCAACCGCTTCCATGAAGTTCACCCTCTATTTCGGCGAGTACTACGCCAAAGACGGGGACGCTTGGATCCATGATGCCGACGCTACCGACGAATATCAAGGCGCGGTTTTGTTGGATAGTTTGACCTACCTCACCATCACCAAGAGCGAATACGACAGCAACAAGGTTGCCGCCGCCGCATTCGACTCGTATCTGACCGATACCTTTGACACCTCCGCCACCGACACAGACTCTTTGTCCAAGCCCAATCTGTGGACTTCTCCCAGTGCTTCCAGCAACGTCAAGTCGGGTATCTATTCCAAGCGTTATAGCCAAGTGGAGATCGTCATTAAAGAAAAGCAAACGGTGACCGACGCCGACGGCAACGAGACCACCAACACCGTGACCGTACCCGAAAAGACCTTGACCACCACTCAAATCTTTGACGAGACGGGTCTTGACGGCAGTTTGGGCGACGGCTTGTTGATCATCAACAACCAACAAGCTTATCATACTCAGTATTCCTTGTCCTCTTCGGTCACTTTGTCCGCCACTTCCTACTATCACTTCAGCGTGGACGCTCGTACCTACTTTGTGGAGCAAGGCAAAAACGCTATCGTCAAGTTGAGCAACGGCAAAGACGACTTCACCTTCTCGATCGCTTTCAACAGCGACTATCGGTCGAGAGTTGACGGCAAACAACTCGTGTACGATACGCTTACCAACGAGTGGCAATCCTTCCACTTCTACGTGGCGACTTCTTCCGCCTCCGTCTCCAGCGTCAAGTTGTACTTGATCCTGGGCGAAGAGGACAACGAAGTGCAAGGCGACGCTCTGTTTGACAACGTCAAGTTGGAAAAGATCGACGAGGAAGCCTTCCTTGCGCAATACAGTCAACGCTACAAGTTGGATTCCAACGGCAAGTTGGTCTTGGACGACAACGGCAACCGCATCGACGCCGAGGGCAGCCAAGCTTATCTCCTCAACAACCGCGTGGTAAGATTGTCCGACAACGAGGAGCAATCGAGTGAGGAAGAAAAGAAAGACGATGAGCAACAAGAATCCGAAACCAAAGAGAGCACTCCCAACAACTTGTTGTGGCTGTACATCACCTCTATCGTGATCGCCGCCGTGCTCTTGGTGGTCATCGTGGTGCTTGTCGCGCGTCACTTCGCTCGCAAACGCAAGAAATCTCCCGTCAAGGCGGCTAAGCCCGAGAAGAAACAAACCAAAGTTCAATCCAAGGACGACAAGTTCAAAGATTAATCGTTATCATGATTAAGGGCAGCCCGCAAGGCTGCCCTTTTTATATCTTTATCTTTACCTTTCGTCCTACCTTTACCTCGTCCGATAGAACGTCTTCCCTTGGCACTCCCCACAAAGCCGCGATCGATTCTACCGTGTCAAACGGTCCTACCGCATACTCGATCGTGCTCTCGATCCACAATCGCATTCCCTCACGTATCGAACCGATCCCGTTATCCTTTTTGATCTTTTCCACCGTCGTTTGATATTTTGCGGCGAGCTCCTCTATGCTCTCCCCTTTGACCAGTACGATCATACTTGTTGCTTTCCCTCCCGTGCGTTTGCTATACTATATGAAAAGGATCGAGGAGAATATCATGACTATTTTGCCGTGTACGATGGAAGACGTTGACGTTGTCGCCGCTTTTTATGACAAAGTGACGGCGTATCTTGCCGAGCACGTCAACTACCCCCATTGGCGGCACAAGGAATATCCGTCCTTGGCATACGTCGCCGCGATGACCCGTTCGGGCGGACAATACCTGCTCAAAGAGAACGACCGCGTGGTGGGGGCTTTCGTACTCAACGACGACCCTCAGGGCGCATACGAAGTCGTACCCTGGCACACTCGTGCAAATGATAACGCTTTCGCCGTTTTGCACGCGCTTGCGATCGACCCCTCCGCCTACGGACAAGGGCTTGCCAAACAAGCGGTAGATTTTTGTATCGGGTACGCCCGCCAAAAAGGATACGTAGCGCTGCGTTTGGACGTCGTACCCACCAACACGCCCGCACGGTGCCTGTACGAAGGGATGGGATTTGACTATATCGGCGATTACGATCTGATGCGCGGATATGATGATATTCCTTTGTTTAGTATGTACGAATTGGATCTCAGTCGATAGTTTATCCCCTTTTTTTCGGTCTATTCGTCCCTCTTTTTGCGTACTGTATGGAGTGAAAAACTCCGCTATTCGTACAACCGCTATCGTGATGGCGTTTTCCATGGGGACGCGTTTGATTGCCTTTTTGTTCAAAGTCTATTTATCTCGCTCGGTCGGCGCCGAAGCGCTGGGATTGTTCAGTATGGGATTGGCTATGTTCAATCTCCTCACCATGATCCCGTCGTCGGGGCTGCCGCTCACCGTTTCCCGCCGTGTCGCCGAATACGACGCGTTAGGTCGGAGAAAATCTCAATTCGGTATCGTTTCGAGCGGACTGATCCTCTCCTTTGTCATCAATCTGGTAACGGTGGGGATCTTTGTTTTGTTCCGCAAAGGGTTGCTCGGGTTGTTTGCCGACACGAGGGCGGAGAGTATCGTTTGGATCCTTTTGCCCGCCACAGTTACCACCTGTTTGTACAACGTGCTACGTGCCTATTTTATGGGTAAACGCAGCTACGTCCTCTACTCGGTCACCGAATTGGTGGAAGAGGTACTCAACGTGATCGCCGTCGTGCTCCTTTTGACGGGTTGGATCGTCGTCACCGACGGCGCCAAAAGTTTGGCGATCGCCTTTACGGTGTGCGACGCGTTGGTCTTCGTACTGATCGTCGTATTGTATTTCGTCAACAAAGGGCGACTGTCCAAACCCGTTCAACCGATACAGATACTCAAAAGCAGTACGCCAATCACGCTGATGCGCCTGTTTACCTCGCTCGCCGCTACGTTTACGGCGATATTATTGCCCAATCGGTTGGTGGCGTTCGGCATGAGCCCCGAAGGAGCTACCGCCTTGTTCGGCAGTGCGGTCGGCATGGGATTTCCCTTGCTGTTTGCACCCCTTGCGGTCACTTCCTCCCTATCCGTCGTGTTGCTCCCCGAAGTCGCGCAGTTGTCCGCCACGGGACAGTTCGAGCGAATTGCGTCCAAAACGGACAAAGCCACTTGGTTTATCCTTTTGATCACCTTGTACTGCTTCGTCATTCTCGCCACGCTCGGGCGGGAGATCGGCGTGATCGTATTCGCCAACGAGGACGCGGGACGCTTCGTCGCATTTTCGGCGGGTATGGTGATCCCCATGTGCTTGTCTCAACTCACCAACACCACCCTCAATTCGTTGGGCAAGGAAGGGCGTTGCTTTGCGCACAGCATGGTCGCGCTCGCCGTGATGATATTAGGGCTGTACTTTTTGCCCAAATGGCTCGGCGTGTACTCGCTAGGCGTAGCGCAAACCGCGCTTTTCCTCATTTCTTTCGTTCTCAACGCCCTGTCTTTGATCAAGCTCAAAGCCTTCCGCTTCACCCACGCCCGCCAGCTCACGGTCATCGTCTTGGGCACCGTCGCTATCGCCTCAGCCACCCTCGGCATGCGTTACTGGCTGAGGGAACAAAACGTTTGGACGATCACCGTAATGTGCGGACTTCTCGCCACTTTGTTGTTTGCCCTATTGCTCGTCGTCACAAAGGCTGTGGACGTCAAAGTGATCAGATCCTTTGTATCCAAGAAAAAGAAGCCCAAACAAGCTTAATCGATTGTTTTTGTGGATTTGGATATGCTATACTTTAATTGCTAAGTAGATATCGCGCGTTTGAGCGCTATGGGATGAGACGTTGCCCATAGACGAAAAGGTTTGCCCTGCGATGCGGTATCGCGGCAGTACGCAAGGATGCGTGCGGACTCCCATCTTGGAGGACAGCATGACCAGATCTACCAAAATACTTACGACAAAAAACGTAGCGTTTACGGCGGTATTGGCGGCACTATGCGTGGTCGTCAATACTTTTTCGCCTGCCGTAGGTCCCCTCAAAATGACTTTTTCCTACACGGTGTGCTTTGTGGCGGGACACTTTTTCGGACCGGTTGTCGGCGCGCTCGTGGGCGTATTCGGAGACGCTATGGGCTGTTTGGCAAAAGGATACGCACCCGACCCCTTGTTGTCGGTCGGCTCCGTGCTGATCGGTCTTTTGCCCGGCATCGTGCAGTATTTTTCTCGTCTTTTCCGAGTCAAAAATCGCGCCCTGTACGGGGTGATATGGACGATCGTGACGTTTGTGTTGGTCTACGTCGTCGTCACCGTCTTTTGGAACACGTTTGCTTTGTGGTTTATGTACGGCAAAGGCAGCAAGACTTATTGGGGCTATATGGCGGGACGAATCGGGCCACAAACGGCGGTTTGGGCAGTCAACTTAGGGCTGTCGCTGATACTCTATCCCGTGCTGTCTCAAGTGCTCCACTTCCGCCCCACTACCATTTGGGACTACGTCAAACAAATACGAGCGGATCGCCACGCCAAAATCCAGGAACCTGCCGACATAGAAGAAAGCGACTAATACCCGTATCGCTTCACTATTTAGCGCTTGATGACTACAATAGACAACAAAACCCTTTAATTTTCATTTTTGTACGACCTATCTCTTGACGAAACCCCTGCCCTTGCGCTATAATATCATTACTTTGCGGGAGTCGTTCAATGGTAGAGCGCCAGCTTCCCAAGCTGGTTTTCGCGGGTTCGATTCCCGTCTCCCGCTCCAAAACGAAATGAGCCAATCGGCTCATTTTTTTTGTTTTGGAGCGGGAGACGGGAATCGCTACGCGAACAAAGTGAGCGTAGGCACTTGCGAAGATAGTGCAACCCGCAGGGTTCGTTACGCAGTACGCCGAGGCTTTGCCGAAGGCATTACCGTCTCCACGGACACCGTTTTCATCTTTTTCTGTTTCGAGCGGGTGGCGAGACCAATTCGCAACAAAAAAACTCGATCCTTTGCTATTCTCTTTCGTTTTGTATCTTGTTTTTCTTTATAAAATGGTTTATAATAAGGTATACCTAAGTCTATTGGAGGGACAATATGGAAGATTTCCGCTTTACCATCAAATACAGAGTAGACGACGTCTTGTATCAAACGCACAAAGAACGCTGCGTTCACTATACCATTGACAAGCAGATCAGCGACGACAGCATCAAATTGATCATTCATCCCACCGCCGAAATGCATTTGTTGGAAGTCAGTCTTGACACCACCCGCACTCCCAAGGAGGGCGAAGTCTTCTTTGGCAACGGGTTCCAAGCTTGGACCACCTCGAGGGAATATCGCAAGGAAGACAAGTTCCAAGCCACTTGCAGCCCCGTGCGCAAACTCGCCAAATTGATCGACGACTACGAGACTGCCTCGGGCGACTACCGCTTCTATACTCCCGTCAAGGGCGCCGGTCATTTCCACGGCTACACCTACACATATTATCGCACCGGCGAGCAATGCCAACTGTTCGGCTCTCTCAACGAGCCCATGGCGTACACTCGTTTCGTCGCCGATCTCAACAACGGCGCTTTTGCCATTCAAAAGGACGTGGAAGGCAAGGTGTTGCACAACGGCGAGGACACGACTTTGATCGACGTGTTTGTAACCAACGGCTCGTACGACGAGGTGTTTGACGCTTACTTTGCCGCTTTGGGCGTGCAAAAACCCGAGAATCCCGTTCACATGTCCGGCTACACTTCTTGGTACAACTACTTTACCAAGATCAGCGAGGAGATCATCCTTCGCGACCTCGAAGGCTTGACCCGCGCGGGAGATACTGCCAACATTTTCCAAATCGACGACGGCTACGAGTATACCGTCGGCGACTGGCTCGAGACCACCGACAAGTTCCCCAAAGGGATGAAATATCTTGCCGACCAGATCCACGCCAAAGGTTTCAAAGCGGGGCTTTGGCTCGCTCCCTTCAACTGCACCAAAAAGTCCAAGACCTACCAAGCCCACAAAGACTGGGTCATCAAGCAAGACGGCAAACCCGTGATCGGTACCATCGCTTGGGGCGGCGCATACGTCTTCGATATGTACAACGAGGAGTTCCGCACCTACATCAAGGAAGTGTTCCGCAACGTGTTCGACGAGTGGGGCTTCGATATGGTCAAATTGGACTTCCTCTACTCCCAAGCCATGTTCCCCCGCAACGGCAAGACCCGTGCCGAGATCATGTCGGACGGCATCCAATTCTTGCGTGAATTGGTGGGCGACCACCTCTTCTTGGGGTGCGGCGTGCCTCACGGCGTTGGCTTTGGCATCTTTGACGCTTGCCGTATCGGTTGCGACGTCGCCAAAGAGTACGGCGGCACCATCGTCAACCGCATGAACTTTGCCGCCGAGATCCCCTCCGCTCAAAACTCGATGGTCAACGCCATCTTCCGTCGTCACCTCAACGGCAGAGCGTTCGTCAACGATCCCGACGTCTTCTTCCTGCGCGACTTCAACATCAAGTTCAACATGGATCAAAAACTGCTGCTCGGGTTTGTCAACCACCTGATGGGCGGCGTGCTGTTCGTGTCGGACGACGTTGGTCAATACGACGACGAAGCGCTAAAATACGTCAAGAAGTTCTTTGCTCCCTCCACCGCCAAGATCAAGATGGCGGAATACGTGGGCGTGGACGACATCGCCGTCACTTACGAGAAAGACGGTGAGACCAAAACTCTCAAGTTTAACCTCAAATCGGGCGAAAGCAACGTAAGAGAGTTGCTCGACTAATTGATTACGCAGTACAGAAAAGGCTTTGCCACGAGGCAAAGCCTTTTTCTTTCGTCTTTACATACGACTCTCTATGGCGTAGATAAGCGGCAAAACGCAAGCGTCTTTGTCCGAGGGCGCAAACTTGTAATGCCGATCCCCCACCGTCATCAAAAACTTGTTGGCGTCGTGCAACACGATGCCGTCTATCTCTTGGAAATCATAGTGATAGTTGCCAATCGTTACGCCGTCGCTGCCTACGGCAAGCGATCCCTTTGCCAAAACTTCTTTGGTGGCGTATTCGCTCCACTCCCCTTTTAACTCAAACCAACGGTCATTGCCGGCGCATTTTGACAACACCATTTGTCTTTGCCAATCGTTCCAATCGGACGCATAGGCAAACCGATACCCGTCTATACCGCCGTACTCGTTGAGCAGGTATTTTTCCCCGCAATGACTACACCAAAACGCGTTGCCTTTGGTGCGCCACTTGACTTCGCGTTCGCACTTGGGGCAATAATGCAGCAGTCTACCGACCCCCTTCGCCATCGACCGTCCGCGGTAAGGGACCTCGTTTTGTTTGATATCGTAAGATATGCCCTCAACGATACGAGCGTACAACTCCTCGACGTCAAGTGTCGCCAACTCGTCCGGACGGATCACGTCGGTCACTTCGCCCGCGATACTGCCCC
>CADBTQ010000021.1 GCA_902797685.1 uncultured Eubacteriales bacterium
AGGGCTCGAATAGGATATATCCCTCGTAGGGCGAGCCCCATCGAGGGATATTGTGGTATTTGATTGATTTAACAAGTCACCCATCTATTCGATTTTATCCGCAATACGACCACAGGTCGTATATCATTGACCGAAGGTCTATATCATATCCCAAAGGGATATATCATAGCCGACGGCTATATCATTGCCAACGGCTATATCATTTTTCGCAAGACGCCGTCTTACGAAAACATCTTGTCTTTGCGGGAAAAGAAGAGTTTGTAAAAAGACACGTCTTCCACCTCGTCCCACGCTTTGGGGGTAAGGCGATCGTCGGCGATCTCGTAGATGTCCGCTTGGGGGATCGCCGCGACGATGGGGCTGTGGGTGCAGATGACAAATTGACAATTCATCTCTTTCGCCGCTTGGTGAATGCGATACGCCAACCGATATTGATTTTCGCCCGACAGCGCCGCCTCGGGCTCGTCGATGATATACAAGCCGTTAGCGGACAATCTTGCGTCGAAAAACGCCAAAAAACTCTCCCCATGCGAGCATGCTCCCATCTCGCCGTAGCGGTCTATCCCCTCCAACGTTTCGTAATGGGGGCTTTTGGCGAGGCGCTTGGCATAGTCGGACATCAAGGGATCGCGGTCGATCTCGTCAATGGCGGCGTAGGCGTCCGCCTTCTTTTCGTCCAACACGCGGATATACGAAATAAAATCTTCCGCCGAAAAATAGAACTTGCGTTTGGGATACCCTTCCCTGCTTACGCCAAAAGCGTCCGCATTGTCGAAAAACACCTGCTCGCTACTCCCTTTGGCGACGAACACGCAATCGCTTGCCACCGCCAATATCTTGGCGAGAGTGGATTTGCCCGCTCCGTTGTCCCCGCAAAACACGGTGACGGGACGGCGAAATACAAAACCGTCCGCCTGCTTGACGAGAGGCAGAAAGGGATAGTTATCCCGTGGGTCTTTCAACCAAAACTGTTTAAGATAAAGAGGCGTTTTCATCGGTTTGGATTGCGAAGGAGATAGTAGATCACCGTTTGGGTATCCCCCATGCGGGTGACGTAATCGGATTTGACGGATAGCCGCTCAAACCCGCATTTTTCGATCACACGGCGGGAGCGGTCGTTGGAAAGGAAGTGTCCGCAGGTCACGAAGTCGTAGTCGAGCGTATCGAAAAGGTAGGCGATCACGGCGCGTACCGCTTCGGTCATCAAGCCTCTGCCCCAGTAGTCGCGGGAGAGGACGTACCCCAATTCCCGCCCCTTTTGGGTGACGGCGGCAAGGGCTTTGTCCAGGTACTCCACCCCCAGCGAGCCGATCACCTTGCCGTCGGAGAGAACTATGGCAAAGGTCTTTTTTTCGCGGATAAACATATCCAATATCTCTTGGCTTTGGGCGACGCTTTCGTGATGCGCCCAGCCCGCGCACTCCCCCACGCCGGGGACGGACGCGTAGGCAAAGAAGTCGGCGAGATCGCTCTCCCGCCACTCCCGCAACAGCAGGCGCTCGGTACGGATGGTCACTCCGGTGACGTCAAACGGTGCGTTCATACTCTACTCCTTTTGGGTCAAAACGTGCCAGATCACTTGATCGGCAAAGCCTAAGCGGCGGTACAGCACCATAGGGTGCGAAGGATTGGCGACTTCGCCCGAAACGGTGGCGAACGTCGCTCGATTTTGCGCCCGATACAGCAATTCGTTGACCAAGTACGAGCCCAAGCCCCTTCGGCGGTACCCGTTGGATACCTGTACCCACTCGATACTCAATTCCCCGATCCGCTCGTCCAATTCGCCAATGGCGGTGGCGACGATCGTCCCGCTGCGAACGTCTTTAACGGCGATCCACAGATCGGCTTGATAGGTGGGTTGACAGCGGTACCTTTTGAACTCGGGCAAGCTCGGCGCCCCCTTATAGCAAGAGCGTAATTGCCCGACGAAATCGGACAACGCAGGATCTGCCAAGACAAACCCTTGGGGCAAGGCGGGACGTTGCACCCCGTCCAAAGAGCGACTCAGCCGAAAATAGGGATCGTCCAAGTAATGCGCGTAAAGGACGGGGTCAAACTCGTCCTCTCTTGCGATCGCCATACCTTGAGGGACAACGAGGCTTTCGCTCTTGTAAAAGGAGACGGAGGACTCCCCGCATGGGTCCGCCATATACCGCACTTTGGGCAAAGCGATCGTCCGCTCTATCGCTATTTGCAGAACCTTAGCCGACGTTTCGGCCGCCACTCTGTCGGGCAAAGGCACGTGGACAAACCCCACGGGGACGCGCCCGCCCAACGCTTGTACGACTTGATAAAACAGATCGTTGCAGACGTATTCCCCTGCCGTATGGGACAAAGCGACGGGTAAACCGTTGTCCAAACACGCCGCTAAGATATCGTCAATCGGCAGAGTGGACGACAATTCCTCTCGTCCGTCCTCGTCGATCTTTTCCCCTTGGGGGCTTGCCCCCGCGTTATCGGGGATACGGGCGACGCGCCTGTTGACGGCGGTGGTCTCGGGGGTAACCTCCCGCCCGCTCGCTTCGCCCACGCATACGACGGCTACCGCTTTGCAAACGTTGGCTCGCGCAATGCAAAGTGCGGCGGCTCGGTCAAACTCCACGGGCAAGCACAGTTTGACGATCTCCCATCCCTCGATCGAGTTGGGCAAAAGGGACACCGCTTGCCACGAAGCGTTGCTTTCTCTCCCACCAAACGGCTCGAATCCCGTCACCAAAACGCGCTTGTTCATAAGTCAAACCTCTCCCGGATATGGCGTGCCGCTTCCTCGGGGGAAAGATGAGTGTTGTCGATACGAAGATAGTTGTCAAAGGGGATCTCCCCCTCAAGGCTGACAAAGCGGAAGCGTTTGTCGTCCGAAAGTAACCTGTCGTTAGAAGCCTCCAAGTCCCGCTTGGACGGTTTGTGCGCAAGGCGGTTGGGGGTGACGTTGCGCTGTAAGCGCACACTTTGGGGCGCGACCAATTCCACGTAGTAAAACTCGGCGCCGTAAGGGGCAAAGATCGACTTGACGTGCTCCACGTACTGCCAATCTTGAGGAGAATCGAACGCCCACATAAAGGTAAACACCAGCCCATAGTTGTCGGAGGCGGCAAAGTGCCGAAAGATGACGTCCCGCAGCTCGAAGATGGTGGGGGCGTCGTAGCGACCCAATATCTCGATGACCGGCTCGATGGTCGCGTGGTTGTGAAAAAGCCTGAGGTCGGTAAGTTTGCACAACTCTTGCCCCACGGTCATTTTGCCCACCGCCGCGTCGCCAAACAAAAATACGAGTTTCATACGCCCCTCCTTTGCTCCATTATAACATACCGAATAGGCGGTTTGACCCTCGCAAACGAAAAATGTTGGCGGGATACGCCAACATTTGATCGGAAAGCTTCGATTAGAACTATTGAAACAACTTTTTCCCCAACTCATACGCCTTGGCGCACTCTTGGGGGAATACGGTCTCGTGACGGGCGATCTTGGAAGGTACGTCGAAGTACGTCCACTCCCAATCGGTTTTGGAATAGTCTTTGAGTTGCAGGGTGTTGCCGCTGACCAAGGTCTCGGTGGGGCCCACAAAGCCGTTGAAGGTGTTTTGATAGTTGTGCACCAAGTCCATATACACGAATTGACTTATTTACTTCAATGGAATCCCTTTTATATCTGCCAAGCGCACCTGTTTAGCGCGCCCATATTCTAGGTCACATATCAGTTCTGTTTCGCCATCTAACAAGTGACGCAAATAGAAGAATGGCGCTAAGTCTATATTCCGTTTTTTGAACGTGAAAAATGGGGCATGTTGGCTTTTTTGGGCAACGAACATCTTCCAATCGAGTGTGCAGCCATCAATGACTAACTCATCAAAATCTAAGGCGTCCAGACTGCGCAAGAACTCGGATAAACCTCTGCAATCTATTTGCGCAAAACAAGTGAAAGGGCTTCTCTCTTCGTCGTTTTTATAACGAATGATATAGTCTTTTGACAAGAAGTCAACAAGTTGCGACCGATCTTGACGGATGGAATATACTGACACATACAATGGGTTGCTTACGCCAAACAACTCGCATATGCGTCCAAGGGATTGCAGTGTATTAGTTGAAAAATCAAGTCCAACTGTGTTTTTATATCTGGTGTATTTTATGCTTGCCATGGTATTCTCTTCTTTACATGTTTTGTATCATAGTCAGCACCGCTTGGGCGCAGATGGCTGCCGCTTGCCTTTCGAACACCGCGTAATCGAGGGCGGTGGTCTCGTTGACCTTGTCGGAGACGGTGCGAATGATAACGAAAGGCGTACGGTGCGAATGATAACGAAAGGCGTGTCGTTGAGGTAGCATACTTGGGCGACGGCGCCCCCTTCCATCTCGCAGCAAAGTCCGCCGAAGTTGGCGGTGATGCGCTCCTTTTGCTCGGCGGTATGGATGAATTGGTCGCCCGTACACACCCTGCCTTCCAACACTTGACGATCGGGGGCGGACGCTTTGACCGCCGCGACCGCCTTAGCGCGCAACTCGTCATCCGCCTCGAAGGCTACCATGCCGGTATAGGGGATCTCCCCTTTGACAAAGCCGATATGCTCCACGTCGAAGTCGTGTTGCACCGCTTCGGTGGACACCACGAAGTCGCCTATGTCGAGCCGCTCGTCAAGAGAGCCCGCCACGCCCGTATTGATGATCTTGGTACAACCGAACGTGTTGATCAAAGTGTACGCGCAAACGCCCGCGTTGACCTTGCCCATGCCGCACTTGACGATGACGACCGAGTTGCCCATGAGCGTGCCTTGGCAAAACTCCATGTCGTTGTACGTACTGACCTTGATCACGTCGGTTTTGGCTTTGATGATATCGAGTTCCACGTCCATCGCGCCGATGATACCGATCACCTCTTGGGGCTCTTCCTCTTTGGCGGTACAACCCGCCGCCAAGCATCCGACCAACAATGTCACCACACAAATCACCACGATCCACTTGTATTTCATATGTACCTCCCACGCCGTCTAATGGCGCTTGTCAACGATAATATATCATTTTACCGCGTCGGGCGCAATCAAAGACGTGATTACTAGAACAAATACTTGGCTCGTTTGATTCTAAAAAAATGGTTTGAGTATATACAAATAATTGCCCATAGTATGTCCTATCGTTCTTGCGGATTAATGATACTACTGACGATTAGTCGCCCTTTTTCAACAGAAGATTCACCGGCAATCGTATCATTCCATAGCCTGACAATATTATATTTCGTCGTAAACTGAAGTCCTTTTATTAATCTTGACGCTCTATACATATCCGTATCATCGTTAAAAATCCATGATTTACTGATTTTGTCATGCACTTTCACAATGGATACGGTATTCCCCGTAGTTGCATCATAAGATAACCGTTTGTAGTTTTTGTATAATTGAGGGCATTTGTATTTTAACAAGGAAGGAATGTTGTCGTAAACATATTTTTCAACCATCGAATACGCGTGATAGGGAATAATCGATCCATCTAACGGATTGACGTATAAGTGATTATAAAAATCGACATCTACAATACAACCATGTATGGTGCCATCTCCTCCAATGCGTTTGATCTCCCTAGATACTTGCTCTTGGAAACAGTCATACTGGCACAAGAACATCTTAATGGAAGTAGCATAAGAATCTAAATTGTCATAAAAGTATTCCAAAGTATGATTACCTGCTTTCTTAATGGCACCACCATTGAGGATAAGCAACTTCCTTTTGGGCGATAACATCAAAAACATGTAAACGCCTTTCTTCTTCAGCATATATAGTTTTTCAAATTGGCGATTGAACGTCACCCCTTCACCAATTCCTCTATAAAACTGCTCGTAGTCTAACCTTGTTATTTCATGGATCCCGTCATGATAATCCGAAAACCATTCATAATCCAAATTGATATAGAAGGACTTCATATGCACTTCTTTTTGTCTATAGCCAATTTGGTTGTCAGCATACACTCTTTCTATCCCATTATCCTTGAAATAGTTTTTATGGTTATGACCACTGACGTATACAAAGCCTTGTACCAACGGACTGTCCGACCAATCCTCTATAGGCATATGGGTAAAAACAATCACGTTTTTGTCGTATAATGCGGCAGCAATTTTCAAATATAATCGTTCAAAAACCTCACTCTCTTTGATCTCTTGCTCCCTTGTAAGAACGCCCCTGTATATACCGTTATTTGCATTAAAAACTTGATTCTTCCCTGAAAAACCTATACCGCCAAAAATAATCAATCTTGCAGCACGCAATTTCGTACGGAGCGACTCCACGGAAATAGTTTCCAATTCTTCAGTTGACATCTCTTTAAGCCCATAATCATCATAATAGAGGTTATTATGAACAAGATATATGCCTTTCTCTTTCAAATAAATCCTATATGTTTTTATTATGGTATCTAGATTCTTATCTCTAAAAGACCATAACTCATGATTGCCTAAAGTTAAAAAATATAGTCCTCGTTGACTTAATCTTTTTAGTGACTCAATAAAGGACTTGTATGTATTAAAATCACTTGCTATATCTCCACCAAGTAGTTTTACGTACGCCTCATCTTTTCCTATCTCGGTGGCGATTGTAGTCGTGACATACTGCATATCTTCAGCTGTTTTACACTTCCACGCCTCAAATCTATGATGCAAATGGATATCGGTTACATAGGATATCCTCGCACTGTAATCAGCCGCAGAATCCCTTGTTGCAGATAACTCTCCTACGGTCAAGAGCTCATTCCTCAGCGGCAAATCAAATACTATAAGTTCGCTATTCACCTTCTTCCTCATTCTTTTTCCTCAATGATGTAAAACTATTTACCGAGCATCTCTATTTCGGTGTTATACAATAAGCTACCTCACTAAGTATGATTAAATCACATATAAAGTCAGTTTGACAACCTTTTCGACGTGCCTTGGGACAACAGCGTGAATAAAACGGTGTATATTTACGATCTCGACCCTCGACGTAAAGAATATGCTGTTGACCAGTTGAGCCAGGATACCCGGATTGATTTCATTGTCTCGCCAAACCGGAATTAGTCACACAGGACGTTCCCTTCAGATCCGCTTCTCCAATTCATAGGCCGTGTGCCCTTTGGGATAATCCTCAAGCTTGCCTCTTGGTGTAAACCCGTTTTGGAAGAAGAAA
>CADBTQ010000022.1 GCA_902797685.1 uncultured Eubacteriales bacterium
CTTCCTTGGTTGAAAGGCGTGCGCTCGCTTGGCTTCAACCGTATCAGTATCGGAGTGCAATCCCTTGACGACGATTGCTTGTCATCGATCGGTCGTTTGCACGACAAAGAGCAAGCTAAACAGGTAATTCAAGCGGCGACCAAAGTCTTTGACAACGTCAACGCCGATTACATGGTCGGATTGCCAAGTCAAACGCCCGAGAGGGTCGGGGAGGAGATAGGGCAGTTGATCGACCTTGGGATCAAACACCTCTCCTGCTATTCGTTGATACTCGAAGAGGATACGCCCATTTGTCGGGACGTTGCCGCGGGACGAGTGCGATTGCCCGACGAAGATCAAACGGTCGATCTATACGAGAGAGCGAGCGAAACGCTTGCCGCTCACGGCTTGT
The DNA here is from genome assembly GCA_902797685.1 of uncultured Eubacteriales bacterium. GTDB lineage: Bacteria > Bacillota > Clostridia > Christensenellales > CAG-1252 > RUG14300. Next base: position 392 of record CADBTQ010000022.1, read on the forward strand.
ATCGGTACGAGATTAGCAATTTCGCTTATCCCGGCTACGAGTGCAGACACAATGTAAACTGTTGGCGTATGCACCCCTACTACGGATTTGGCGCCGCCGCTCATTCCTTCGTCGAGGGGCTTCGCTATTATAATATGGATAGCGTGCGCGAGTATATCGCTAAGATCGAGATGGGGGAGAGTACGAAGATATCGGAAGGAACGAATACTCGGCTCGATCGTATCAACGAAACGATCATGTTGGCGTTAAGGACGAGAGAAGGACTTGACGTCGCCGCTTTCAACAATACGTTTAGTACAGACTTTGTTAAGGAGTACGCATTGGAGCTGTCCGACCCGCTTATCAAGCGGTGTTGTCGACTCTCCGACGGCTACTTTGCCATTCGTCCCGAGTATCTTTACGTCTCCAATTCGATTACCCAACGACTAATGCGGGAGTAAAGTTACTCTATTTTTCAAAAAAAAGCAAAAATCTTTCAAAATGTTGGCAATCTATGGTTGACATTGCCAAAATGTGGGTATATAATAAGTTAGCAGTTGGGAGTTCGGAGTGCTAACAATGGACATATCCGACTGCCACAAGGGAGAAAGTTATGTTATCGTCACGCAAACGTAAAATACTGTGTCTATTGGTAGCGCGTTATATTGATACCACCGAGCCTGTCGCCAGCGCCGATATCAAAAGAGATTACGGCGAGGACATCAGTTCGGCGACCATCCGTGCCGAGCTTGCGACCTTGGAAGAGATGGGCTATCTCATTCAACCGCACGTATCGGCGGGGCGTATTCCCACCGCCAAGGCATATAAGGTATACGTGGAGAATATCCCACAAGAGGACGATTACCTACCCAAAGTCACGGATATGCGCTCCTTCCTCGATCAAAAGATCGACCAAGTGGGAGATGTCATCAAGTCGACGGCGCAAGTATTGTCCGACGCCACCAACTACACGTCGGTGATCGTCGTCAAAAACGTGGGCAACGTCGTGGTGCGTAGCGTCAAGTTGGTGGATTTGGGCTCGGATAACGCGCTCGTCATCATCATCACCGATTCGGGCGTGCTCAAAGATTGCTTCATCGATCTGCCCAAAAAGATGGGCGAAAACTACTTGCAGACGGCGGAAGATCTGCTCAACCGTATGTTCGGCAACAAGACGGTGCAAGAGATCAAAGAGCAACTCGCCTATGTTAACGACGAGATCGCCGAGTATAAGAGCATCTTGTTCAAGATCATCGACACCCTCGAAAAGTTCGCCGCCGGCAAGGACGCCACGGTCGTGGTGGAAGGCACGGCGAAATTGCTCGACTATCCCGAGTACAGTTCGGAAGTCGACAAGGTCAAAGGGGTGTTGTCCATCATCGAACACAAAGAGCAGTTGGGCGAGATGGTCTCGGACGGCAAAGTCGATTTTTCCTTCCGTATCGGAGCGGAAGACGGCATCGAAAACGGCTCGTTGGTCTCGGCAAGTTACAAGATCAGCGAAACGCAGGAAGTTCACGCAGGCGTGATCGGACCCGAGCGCATGGACTACAAAAAGGTCGTGCAAGTGTTGCACGATTTGGAAAAAATGATCAAATCCATCGTTGGAGATAAGGAGGACTAAATGGCAGACGAGATCAAACAACAAGACGTCCCCCAAGCGGAACAGCAAGAGGTGCCCCAAGAAGTGGAGATCACCCGCGAACAGGAGTTGGAAGCGGAGATCGAATCGCTCAAAGGGGACATGAACAAGCAAAAAGAAGTGTATTTGAGAATGCTTGCCGAGTACGACAACTTCCGCAAAAGGACGGCTTCCGACAGCGAAAAAGCCAAGATCAACGGTATCGCCCAAGCCTTGACGGCACTACTTCCCGCAATCGACAGCGTCAACCGCGCGATCGAGATGCTCAAAGAGGACGAAAAGGCATTGGCGGGAATACAGCAGATCAAAAAGCAATTCGATCAAGCGCTGAGTTCGCTGGGCGTGGAAGAGATCAAAGCGTTGGGCGAGGAGTTCGACCCCGAAGTGCACAACGCGGTCATGCAGGAAGAAGACCCCGAGCAAGCGGGCAAAGTAGTCATGGTGTTACAAGCGGGTTACCGCTTCAAACAATACGTTATCCGACCTGCTATGGTCAAGGTAGCGGTATAAAAATCGAAACATAAAGGAGAGTATAGATATGAGTAAGATTATCGGTATCGACTTAGGAACAACCAATAGTTGCGTAGCGGTCATGGAAGGCGGCGAGCCTACCGTGATCCCCAATCCCGAAGGCAATCGTACGACCCCTTCGGTCGTCAGTTTTACCAAAGAAGGCGAGCGCAGAGTAGGTCAAGTCGCCAAGCGTCAAGCGGTGGCTAACCCCTTGCGTACCATCACTAGTATCAAACGTAAGATGGGTACGTCGGAAACCGTCGAGATCGACGGCAAAAAGTACAGCCCCCAAGAGATCAGCGCCATGATCTTGAGCAAACTCAAATCGGACGCCGAAGCGTATTTGGGCGGCAAAGTGACCCAAGCGGTCATCACCGTACCCGCCTATTTTTCGGACAGTCAACGTCAAGCCACCAAGGACGCGGGTCGAATTGCCGGGCTTGAGGTGTTGCGTATCATCAACGAGCCTACCGCAGCCGCTTTGGCTTACGGACTTGACAAAGCCGAAAACAAAAATCAAAAAGTGCTGATCTACGACTTGGGCGGCGGTACGTTCGATGTCTCCATTTTGGAGATCGGCGACGGCGTGTTCGAAGTGTTGGCGACCAACGGCAACACCCACTTGGGCGGCGACGACTTCGACCAAGCGTTGATCAATTACGTCGTGTCCGAATTCAAAAAGGAATCGGGCGTGGATCTGTCGGGCGACAAAGTGGCTTTGCAACGTATCAAAGAAGCCGCCGAAAAGGCTAAGATCGAGTTGTCCGGCGTGACCAAGACCAGCATCAACCTGCCTTATATCAGTGCCAATGCCGAAGGTCCTTTGCACATCGACATGGATATCACCAAAGCCAAGTTCGACGATCTGACCGCCAATTTGGTGGAAGCGACCATCGTTCCCACCAAGAAAGCGATGCAAGACGCTGGGTTGTCCTTCTCGGACATCAGCAAAGTGATCTTGGTCGGCGGCTCGACTCGTATCCCCGCCGTCGTGGACGCGGTGCGCAAACTGTCCGGCAAAGAGCCCTACAAAGGCATCAACCCCGACGAGTGCGTGGCGATCGGCGCCGCTATCCAAGCGGGCGTGTTGGCGGGCGACGTCAAAGACGTGTTGTTGTTGGACGTCACTCCTCTGTCGTTGGGTATCGAAACCATGGGCGGCGTGTGCACCAAGCTCATCGAGCGCAACACCACCATCCCCGTCAAG
>CADBTQ010000023.1 GCA_902797685.1 uncultured Eubacteriales bacterium
CAGCGGTTCGAGTCAAGCGGATAAAAAGAAAGATAGATAGCGTCTGTGCTTGCACAAGCGCCTTTTTGCATATAAAACGCACGAAAGTGCGAGTCTTGTATGGTGGTGTAGCCGCCCCCTGGCAAGGAACGGACGGATTTTCCGCCTAAGGCGGCAAAATCTTGTCCGTCCGCGCCAATGCGCGGCGTGCGATAACGTCCTCTTCCCGCTGCCCCTCCGAGAGGGCACCGTCCAATACGCTAAGATAATTGACCGATAGCGTGTGTAAAAAGAAAAATCGGATATAGCACTACACTGCGCGGTATAGACCAGCGGTTCGAGTCAAGCGGATAAAGATGGATAGATAGCGTCTGTGCTTGCACAAGCGCCCTTTTGCGTATAAAAGCACGGTGTGAGAGTATTATACTTAGTTGTCTTTGGGCGTGATAATGGCGGGAGTTAAAGCGCAAGCAAAAAGGGACGCGGTGGCACGTCCCTTTGGTGATATAGCGTTTTGTTGCGTGGGGGAGATTAAGCGGTTGCGAAAAAGCGGTTGAACGCGTTCGAGACGGTGACGTCTTGCAACGTCGTTACGGTGGCGTAATAGGCGATCCTGTCGCTCGACCAGTGGAGATAGTAATAGTACTCGCCGTCGCCTTTCCCCGTGCTGTACTCAACAGCGACCCCGTCGACGCTCGTTTCGTCCGGAAACAAAACGTATTCGCTCAAAGCTATGCGCTCGTTACCCGTGTAGCAAAGCAAGTCGGCGTACAGATAAACGTCGTCCAAAACGTACAATCCGACGAGTGCGCCGATCAGCGAATTCGATTCGGTATTATACATCTCCTGCACGGTGACGTCCAACATGTCGCTGCGCAAACGGATATCGCATTGGTGCTTTTGATTGAACGCCAAAACCGAATCGATCATTTCGTAGCGGATATCGCCATCGTCGCAAAAATGCAGGACTTCGCCCGTCTCCCGTTGCGCTTGGGGCATTGTCAAAAGAAGCGTTGTGGGCAAAACGACGGCGATCACGATCAAAGCGGTGGCGACTGCCCATATCCAACGGTATGCGCGGGGCTTTTTTGTCGTCTCCGCGGCTAAGGCTCCTGCGGGCGTTTCGTTTTGTGGGTCGGCATAAAACTTCGCCAAGTCCTTTTGGGCATTGCCGCGCGGTATTTCGGTTTGCTGTTTGATAAACGCTTTTAGCTTTTTGTTCATTGCTCCCTCACTAATAGACGTTGGTCACGTCCGCCGCTACAAAGGTGGTCAAAGACGAACTGACAAGCATGTACGCGTATTTGGCAGAGGATTGACCGGTTGCCACTTTGAGCAACGTGTCCGTCCGGAAATTGACGCCCGACGAGTTGTAATAACGAATGATCCTGTATCCGTAAGCGATGGCGACGTGCGTGCCGGTGTAAGTCGTGTGCGTATAGGTGGCGCCGGTCGAGGTCAGGGAAGGGACGGTATACGTATAACCGTTGAGGTATAGCGTTACGATTTTGCCCGCCTGCAACTGCGTTTTGATGGTGCTGACGTTGGGGATATTGCCGCTCATAGAATTGGAAAAACTGATGCTATATCCCGCGTTTTGCACGTAAGAAGTCAATCCCGCTTGGTATTCCGCCCGCGTGGTGCCGTCGCCCGTGGTATTGGTCCCCATCTGCGTATACAAAGCGGAAATAACGCCTTGTATGTAGGTGACGAACGGGGTGAGCTGCGGATAGTATTGGTAATTGCTACCCGAGGTATAGCCGGGATTCCAGGACGGGATCAAGTTGGTATAATTGCGGTCGAAGTAGCCGATGACGTCGGCGCCCGCCACGGGAGCGCATACGTTGGTCAGCGCCGAGTCGGTATTGTAATAACTCGGAAAATTGGTGTTGTCGTGATAGGTTTCTTCGGTGTAGCTTGCATACGAGACGGTTTCGGTCGAGGTAGAACTCGAGAGAATGGCGCCGTAATGCAATTCTTCTTCGGCTGTGGCGACGCTAAGCGCAGGTGCGTACGCGCCGACAAAGGCGATCAAGAGGATAGCGATCACGATCGGGGTTGCTACTAAAATGCGTTTGTGTGTGTGTTTCATACAGTCACCTCCATAAAGATAGACGATCGAGAGGCGGTTTTTGTCCTACCCCTCCATAAAGATAGACGATTTAGAGATCGTTTTTGTCCCACCCCATTTCGATCAAGGTGACTTTTACCTTTTCCAAAGCCTTCCGAAACAGCCTTGCGCCGGAGGATTTGGAGATATTGAGTTCCCGACTCGCGTCGCGTATGGACAGCCCTTCGTAGATGGTGAGCGAATAGATCAATCTCTCCCTCTCGGTCATCTTGGCTGTCGCTTTATCGTGCAACTCCATCGTCTCCAACCGGCTCTCGTTGGCGTCCTCCCGTCCCAAAGACTCGAAGTACTCGATGTCTTCCAAAGTCAACGGCTCAGGTTCCCGCTCTTTGCGTTTGAGCCAATCGAGGCAATCGCGCGAAAACGTCTTGCACAAAAAGAAATACCCGTTGCTACCGACGCGATATTTGTCGCAATAGCGGCAGACGTTGAGCCAAAAATCTTGCACCAAATCGTCCGCGTCGTCCGAATCGTGGGTATATCTGAGCGCGATAAAACGGATTTGGTTGCCCATCAAATCATACAAGTCTTCCACGGCGGATCGCCGATCGCCCGCTCGGATCCTTTCGATGCATTGATTGATTTGACTGATCTTTCGCTGTTCCATCGCACTTTCCCTTTTGTAAACTACGACAATTATACACAAAATGCGATCGGATGTCCACAATTTTGCACGTTGGCGCCCCCTGTTACGACCATTTTTGAAAAAAAGCGCCAAAAGCGGGACAAAACGCTCTCCAAAATCGTCTATCTTTATGAGGAGCAAAGCGTTCAAACTAATTTGTCGGACTAACCGAATATTTGGGAAGACTTGAATTATACGACGAAACATTGTAAAATGAAGGAGAAGACGATGAGAGCAACCAACTTTTTGCAATATTCACAAGGAACAAAAGACATCATGAGAGAAGCAATGAGGAGAATGTAATATGAAAAAGAAATTGATACCGCTTATGATTGCAATCCTTTGCCTTTTGCTTGTCATGCTTTTGTCGTCCGGTTGCTCTCCTTGGTGGCTCAAACCGCGCATGATCAAATACTATTCCGATGACTCCAATTACGAGGAGGTGGACTGTCAAATAACAAACTGCTGGCTATCTCACGGGTACTGGCAATTCACGGCAAATATTTTAACGGCGAATCATCACTTAGAGGACAGCCACCATGGGAAATACTTTTTTACCGTGCGATCCGAGATTCCCGTTGAATTGTCAGTCGACGATTTGTTGACCATTATAACGGCAGGTCATACATATTATCTTAACTGGTATTTCCCCGTAGTTCAAATAAAAAAGGGCGAGGAGACTGTTTTAGCATTTGAGCAAGGGAAACAAGATCTACTTGCTTGGATAGAAGATTTTTAATATACGTAGCGCCCAATATGAAATCATAGGTATTGGATTATTAACTGTATGAAAATTCTCTTTTACATTACACTGGTTGTCCATGTTCTCAATCTTCTTTACATCATAAAGGAGACTGTGCGTCGCGCCAGAGAAAAGTACGACTTCAATACTATTGAGGAACACTACCCGTTGACCTTTAGTTGGAGCATGTGGGGAACAGTATCGCTTATATTTGTTCTAACGGCAATTATTTCTTTCCGATCAGAGACGTGGCAAAACTCGGCAACAACAGGGTATGTTGCATTTTATGTTTTTTCTTCATTCACTTTTGTCTTTACGTTCTACAGAGTGCGGATAGACAAGCGCACACAAGTGATACAAGTTTATCATTGGGGGTATCGAAAAATAGCAATCAAAGACGTTGTCCGCGTCAAATATGGTTTCTTTTTGATATCGGTTTATGGACAAAACCGACTGTTGTTTTTCTTCGACAGGAGAGTTTTAGCCGGTGATTTAATGTTTTACATTGAACTCACTTCTCGATGCCTTGTAGAAAGGAAATGACCCGTGAGGTGATAAATATGCTTGACAACGATTGGAAAAATCACATTTTCTATAATGGAATAAAACGGCAGGTGTTGTTATCAGCATAATCAAAGGACAAAAGCCATATAGTACCGAGTATCTTGCTCAAGTGGTAAGGGTTGTTGGGGTGGCGTACTTGGCGCATTGTTTGTTGAAGGACGTCGGTGCGATCGGTTTGCAAGAGCAGGAAGGGAATACCGTAACAAGTTACCTCTATCGCCATAATCGCTTCGGCGCCGTCATGGCGTAGATGATTTTTTCGATAATCCGGTCTGTTCGACGCCGCTTATAATATTTTTTCGATATATTTTCCGAAAAAGCGGGACAAAAACGCCTTCTCGATCGTCTATCTTTATGGAAGGTGTAGCGTTCCTACCCTTTATCTCACGCAAGATAAGGAGTTTTGGCATGAACAAGATCTATTTGGTGGAGCAAATATCGCGCAAAGGCGTCACGCCAGAGGGCGTCCCCATCGAGGACGTGGAGACGATAGGTTATTTTTCCAACAAAAAGTTGGTGGAAAAAGCGAAAGCCAAATGTTCGGAAGCGGGGATCGACGAGCGTAACGTCGTCGTGACCGAGCTCCCTTTGCGCTTCGGCAGTGCGCAGAGATACGTGTTCGTGCTGTTGTACGAATACTATTTGGACACCGATCCCAAAGAGGAGTATTATTGTACGTTTTTGCCTCGTGCCAGCGAGGAAGAGTGTCTGATGCTCCGCAATCGTATGGCGCTCGATCCCCGATACCGTAAGGCTACGGGCAAGCACTACTACGAGTCTTCGGACGGCTTCCGCATTTTGCGTTATCCCATCAATCAATTCTATTCCATCCGCCCTATGGATCGAGCGTAAAATGGTGTGCCGCGTCCCTATGGGCGCGGCATTTCTTTTGCCCGCTTGTCGTCGTATTGACAAAGACGCGGTTGTTTGGTATAATATGGTACGCTAACCATACTATGGACGAAAGGATGAAACAAGGATTGAGCAAAGTGATCGACAAGTTTAACGCGTTTGCCAAGAGCGATTGGTATATCGCCTTGGTGGCGGCTGTGGTGTTTGCCGGCTGGGTCAGCGGCTATTGGGCGGCGTTTTTGTGCGTGTTGGCGGTGATTTGCGCTCTGCCGCTGTTTACGTCCGATTCCAATCGTACCATTTTGGCTTTCTTTTTCCACGTCACCTTTATCATCGGGCACGAACACCACGACCTTGGGGCGTATTGGTGGTTGTTGTTTTTCTTGATCCCCTTGCTTGGCGGCGTCGTCTTTCAGACGATCCGTTTTCGCCGTGGCTACGACTGGGGGATACTTTCGCCGAGACGGATCAAGGGGCAAAACTGCTTTTTGCTATTGATGGCGGTGCCGTTTGCTTTGGGCGGCGTCACCCGCTCGCACGAAAAGCCCTTGGTGGTGCTGATCGCTTTTTTGCTCTTTTTGTTGATCGGGGTGTTTTACTCCTTTTTGATGGCGGGCACCTATCGCCGCGAGGACAAAAAGACCTTGCCCGACTACGTGCTCAAGTGCTTGATCTCCTTGGGGGCGGTCATCAGTTTGCAACTGTTGACGTTTTATCTTCGCTTGGGCTCGATGGACGACATTCTATACTGTATCAAGTGGAAGTTCCACGACTTGGGGTGGGGCGGTCCCAACAACATCGGTTTGATGTACACCTTGACCATTCCCGCCGCCTTTTACTACTGCACCCGCCAGTCCAAACTGACTCCGTTGTTCGTGCTGTTGGGGGTTTTGGAACTCGGTTTGCTCGTGTCGACCGGCTCGAGAGGCGCGATCTTCGTGGTGCTGTTTGCTTTGCCCGCCATTTTGCTGTACGTGATGGCGGTCACTCCCAACAAACTCGCCTACGGCGTCTCCTTGTGCGCCGTACTTCTCGTCGGCGTGGGGCTTTTGGTGTGGAAAGCGGACAAGGTCATTCCCGCCATGGCGGATCGCTTTGCGTTGGGATTTAGCGCCAACGGTCGCTTTGAAAACGAATATCCCAAGGCGCTCGACGCCATCAAGCACTATCCCGTGTTCGGCGCGGGGTGGGACTACTTGATGGGCACCAACTTCAGCGACGGCTACACCCCGTTTTGGTTCCATAGCACGGCGTTGCAGGTAGCGTCGATGATGGGCGTATTTGGATTCCTCGTCTACGCCGTTTGGTTTTTCCAAAGGTATCGGGTGTTTTATCTACAGCGTAAGGATAGGCGCATCATGTTCTTGTTTGTATCCACTTTGCTGTTCGGCACGTACAGCATGGTCGACACGGGATTTTTCTCACCCACTTTCTTGGTGATGGTACTGATCATGCAGTTTGCCGCCGAGGTCAATTTGCCCGAAAACAAGGGCTACGCTCTGCCTCGCAGGTGGGTACAGCCCAAACCCAAAGAGCCCGCCGATCTGGATTGATCGCGGATCGATACCCCCGCCGCAAGGCGGGGTTTTTGTTCGCCGTTTGCTCCCGATCCGAATCTCCTCTTACATCTTGACCTTTTTCGCAAAAGTGCGAGATTGCACGAGTAATTACCGCTTACCACTATAGGTTGTATTTGGCAAAAGTTGCCAAGAACAAAGCAAAATATAGGGGTAGCGCCCGCCTTGGCGGGGGTGGGACACCGATATGTAGTGGATTGTTGGGGTTTCGACCCATTTGCCGCCGAATTATCCCATTGACAAAAAGGGATAACTTTGTTATAATATGCGTGATATGGTCGAAACGATGACTATATTAGGGAGAAGTATGGCGGATTCGCATTACGATGTGGAACAAACCAATACCAACGTGGAGGCAGAGACCGTTCTGCCTGTTTTGCCCGCCCCCCAAGGCGACGAGGTCGCACAAAGGGGCACTTCCACCGAGTCCACCCAAGGGATGGACAGCACCGCCACCTCGTTTCAAGAGGAGACTACACCCGAAAAGCAGGCTCACCGCGAAAAGTCGCGGCGAGCCTTTTCATTATTCGGCGACCTCGATCCCGACGTGCAACGAGCCGAAGTCAGCAAGAGGCTGTACGCCGGATTGGTGGATTTTATGCTGCTCGCTATCCTGACCGTCGCTTGCGTACTGGCGTTGGGCGCCATCATCAATATGCCCAAGTATTACGATCGCTACGTGGAGATCATCGACCGCTACGAGACGGACTACGGCGTGACCTTTGGCATGACCCAAGCGGAGTACAAAGAGTTGACTGAGGAAGAGCAAGCCAATTACAAGGCGGCGGTGGACGCCGTCAACGCGGACGAGGAACTCAAATCCCTCACAAGGAAAGGCTTTACCCTCATTTTCGTCATTATCATCGGCAGCATTTTGTTCGCCATGTTGATACTGGAATTCGTGGTGCCCCTTCTTTTCAAGGACGGTCGCACCCTTGGCAAAAAAATATTCGGGCTGGGCGTTATGCGTAACAATCTTACGCACGTCAAGCCCTTTGTTTTGTTCGCCCGCAACATTATCGGCAAGGGCGTGATGGAGTTGGCTTTGCCCGCCGCCGCCGTGATCAGCGTGATCTTGGGGCTGACGGGATGGTTCGGCATCGTGCTATTGGTGCTCTTCGCCATTATGGAGATCGTGGTCTTCGCCAAAAGTCACGGGTCGGCTCTACTGCACGACACCTTGGCGGATACGGTCGTGATCGACTGGGCGAGCCAACGCATGTTCGACACCCAAGAGGAGGCGCGCGCCTTTTACGAGGCAAGGCGAGCCGAACAGAGACAGCAAGAGGAAAAGGAACTCTTTTGAGTTTGAAAAATACATAGGAGAGAGATATGAAAATCGTTCTTGAAAACCTGACTAAGGAATTTCCCAGTCGCAACAAGAAGAATCCCGTGCCCGTGGTTGCGGTCAATCACGTCAATATCGAGATTCCCGACGGCAAACTGATCGGCCTTTTGGGTCCCTCGGGCTGCGGCAAGAGTACCACTCTGTATATGCTGTGCGGTCTGCAACGTCCCACCGAGGGCAAGATCTATTTCGGCGACAAAGACGTCACCACCTTAGAGCCGCAACACCGCGGCGTGGGCTTGGTGTTTCAAAACTACGCCTTGTATCCCCACCTCACGGTCAAGCAAAACATTTTGTTCCCTCTTCAAAACTTCAAAGGAGCCGCCAAACTCTCCAAGCAGGAGATGTTGGATCGCGCCGAGCACGTGGCGTCGTTGGTGCAGATCAGCGAGTTGATGGACCGCAAACCTTCCGAATTGTCGGGCGGTCAGCAACAGAGGGTCGCCATTGCGCGCGCTTTGGTCAAACAACCCAGAGTGCTTCTTTTGGACGAGCCTTTGTCCAACCTGGACGCACGTCTAAGACTTCAGACCCGCGAAGAGATCCGCCGCATCCAACGCGAAACGGGCGTTACCACCGTGTTCGTCACCCACGACCAAGAGGAAGCCATGAGCATTTCGGATATGATCGTGGTGATGAAACTGGGCGTGGTGCAACAGATCGGCGCTCCCCAAGACGTGTACGACGATCCCGCCAATTTGTTTGTCGCCAAGTTTTTGGGTACTCCTCCCATCAACGTCTTTGACGGCGAGTTGCGCGACGGGCATCTGTATATCGGCGACGAGGCGGTCATGCCCGCCGTGGTCAGAGAGGAAGAGGAACAAGCGAGCGAAGATACACTCGAGTCCGCTGACGCTTCCGAACAACCCGAAGCGGCAGCCGAGGCTCCCGAACAACCCCAAGCCGCCGAACAACCCGAAGCGGCAGCCGAGGACGGCGTCCGCAAGGTGGTCGTGGGTATTCGCCCCGAAGGCTTTATCCTCAATCCCCAAGGCAAATTCGGTTGCACCCTCCGCTCGGTCGAGATCATGGGCCGCGACTGTTCGTTCGTGTTGACTAACGAAGCGTCCCAAAAGGATATCGTGCGTGCGATCGTGGACGCCGCCAATCGCAACATGGCTCCCGACGAGGAGGGCAAGATCCATTTCGATCTCAAACCCAACAAGGTCTTTATCTTTGACGCCAATACCGAAAAACGTATCTATATCGAGGAGTAAGCACTATGGCAGCCGATTTCAAACAAAAGATTAGCGGGCTGTTTAAGCGGGGAAGTCAGGCGGACGGGGACATTATGGTCGCCGATCGCAAGGCTTTGCGCCGAGCGCCCAAAATCAAGGACAACGATCTTTTGAGCAACCAGCGTCACGGTTGGCTTTATCTCGCCCCCGCGCTGTTTCTCCTGTTGGTCTTTTCCTTCTATCCTTTGATCAACACCTTCCGTTTGGCGCTCCTCAACGGATACAACGCGATGGGCGCCGTAGGCGGCGAAAAGTTTTCGGTCGGTATCGAAAACTTTAAGGTGGTCGTCCAAAACGTCGACTTTAAGCAATACCTCAAAAACACCATGTTGTTGTGCGTGATCACCGTGCCCATCTCGACGGCATTGGCACTCCTCATCGCCGTGTTGCTCAACTCCATCAAGGCGTTGCAAAAGTTGTTCCAAACCATCTTCTTCCTGCCTTACGTCACCAACTCCATCGCCATCGGTATGGTGTTCAACGCCATGTTCAATCGCGTGGGTACGGGCGATTTGATCGTGACCCAAGGTATCATCAACAACATCATCATGCTGTTTGGCGGGGATCCCGTCAACTGGGTCAACACGGGTTCCACTTGGGGCGCCAACATGTTCGTCGTGTGCGCGTATATAGTATGGAATGCATTGCCCTTCAAGATCATGGTGTTGTTGGGCGGATTGCAAAACGTCAACAAGCAGTATTACGACGCCGCCCAAATCGACGGCACGAGCAAGCTGCGCACCTTCTTCCGTATCACCGTACCTCTCATTTCGCCCATGCTGGCGTACGTTATCATCACCAGCTTTATCGGCGGTTTCAAAGAGTACAGTTCGGTGGTCGGTATTTTCGGAGAAAAGATGGGTCCCCCTGCCAGCGACGGTCAAATGAACACCATCGTCGGCTATGTGTACAGCGCCGTATATAAAGCGAATTACGGCACGGCGTCGGCGGCGTCCTTGATCTTGTTCGCCATCATTTTGGTGGTAACCGCGATCAACGGGTACGTCAGCAAAAAGCGGGTGCACTATTAAGGAGGAGGTGAGCGTATGAATAAGCACAATGTAAAGAGTCAAGACAGCGCCGCCGCCGCTACCATCCAGGATATCGACGTTTTGCGTGCGCAACGTAGCCAAAAGGCATGGCGTATCGTGCGTTTAGTGTTTACCTATACCTTCCTCGCCATCATGGCGGTGATCATCGTCTTCCCCTTCTATTGGATGATCATCTCGTCTTTCAAGACCATGGAAGAGTATCGTGCGCCCGTGCCGACTTTGTTCCCCGAACACATCGTATTCAGCAACTTCGCGATGGTGTTCAACCCCAAAAGCGACACCAATTTGCTTAACTTCTTCTGGCACACGTTGCTGGTAGGCAGTATTTCCACGGTGCTATCTCTTATCATCACGGTTTTGTCCGCTTTTGCGTTCGCTCGGCTCAAATTCCGTGGCCGCGACGCCATCTTCGGACTGTTGATGGCGACCATGATGGTCCCCGGCGAGTTGTACACCATTACCAATTTCTTGACCGTCACGGGTAATTTGCCTTTCGCCAACGGTCCTATCGCGGCGTTGGACATCACCAATACGTTCGTCGTTTTGATCGTGCCCATGCTGGTGTCGGTGTTTTACATCTATTTGCTCAGGCAGACCTTCCGTCAGATCCCCAACGAATTGTATCTCGCCGCCAAGGTGGACGGTACCAGCGACTTTAAGTATTTGTGGAAAGTGATGCTGCCTCTGTCGGTGTCCACTGTCATCACCATC
>CADBTQ010000024.1 GCA_902797685.1 uncultured Eubacteriales bacterium
CAATACTATTCCAAAAAGTACGTGCTCAGCAACAAACTCAACTTGGTGACCTCGCTGATCACGTATTTGGTGGGACTCGCCATGATACTGGTCGCTTTGTTCGCCATCGATCCGCACGTCGGATGGGGGTGGGACAAATACGTAATAGCGGCTTGCCTACTATTGGTCTTCCCCGCTATCCGTGCGGTCAGATACTTGATCTATCGAGATCGACATCAACCCGCCGACTTCTCATTCAAGTTTTCATTTGCGACCAGTTGGATGGCGGCGATCATATTGATCGTGATCGACTTACTCGTAGCGTTCTTCATCCCCATCCCGGGGACCAACGCCAACATCAGCGTCGTATCGAGTTTGGTCGTTCCCATCTTCTACCCCGCAGCCATCTTCCTTTTGCTGCCGATACGAACGCTTATATACAGCCTATTGTATCACACCAAAAAGTTCCATCTATAACCCAAACAAAAATGGATTTGCCGCATGGGCAAATCCATTTTTCGTTACGTTCGTTACAGTTCTTTTCGATCGGTCAAGGCGTGCGACAAAGTCGCCTCGTCGGTATATTCGATCTCGCTCCCCGTGGGGATACCCCTTGCCAATCGGGTCACTTTGACCCCCAATGGCTTGATCAAACGGCTCAAATACAGCGCCGTAGCGTCCCCTTCGATATCGGGATTGGTGGCGATGATCACCTCTTCTACCCCGTCTAATCGAGCGAGCAAAGATTGAATATTGAGATCGTCGGGGCCTATCCCTTTGAGCGGGCTCAACTGCCCGTGCAGCACGTGATACGTACCCCCAAACTCGTTGAGTTTTTCGAGAGCGTTGACGTCTCTGGGCTCCTTGACTACGCATATAGTACGCGACTTGCGATTAGCGCAGATCTCGCAGACGTCGGCGTCGGTATAATTGCCGCAAATACAGCAAAAATGCACCCTTTGCTTGACGTCGACCAGTGCGTGCGAAAACTCTTCCACCTGCTCGTCTTTCATGTCGATCACGGCATACGCGTATCGCAAAGCGGTCTTTTTGCCCACCCCGGGCAACAGGGTAAATTGCTGTACTAATCTATCGATCGATTCGGATTGATTCATTACATCAGTCCGCCCAACATACCGGCGTAGGGTCCCATAACGCGCTCGGTCTCGGCAGCGATCTTGTCGGTCGCGTCGTTAAAAGCCACCACCAACAGATCTTCCAGCATCTCGATGTCGTCGGGATCGACGGCTTCGGGTTTGATGGACACGCTCACCAAGGTCTTGTCCCCTTTCATGGTCACGGACACGAGGTCTCCCCCGCCTTCGCCCACGAATTCGGTCTGAGCCAATTCCGCTTGCGCCTTTTGCATATCTTCTTGCAATTTTTGCGCTTGACGCATCAAAGCTTGCATATTGCCGCCGCCGTAGCCGCCAAAGTTCTTTCCCATACTGTCCTCCTGCTATTTCTTGGTTATTTTGCCCGCGCCGATCAATTCGGCAAGGTTGGATTCGTCCATCGCCACCGTCTGTTTGGGCGGGTAATATTTGTATTTGATATTGGGCTCAAATCCCAATATATCTTTACTGAAAGAGATGATCTTGTCGTTGTTGAGCTCGCAATAATCGCAGTCGTTTTGCTTAGACAAAGTAACGGTGACTTCCTTATCCTTGATGTACACACGAGTACTCGCCTCGCCGAAAATACAATACAGCAAAAACAGCTTGGCTTCCCTCAACTTTTTGATCATTTCCCCTTTGTACACGGTGGCGTTGCCGCCCGAACGAGTCTCATCCGTCGGGGTGTTGGAGATGATCTCTTCGCCAAACGGATTGTCGACAGCCACCATATTGATAGGTTGCTCGGTCGTTTCCGAACCCTTATCCTCGTTTTCTTTAATGGGAGCGGATTTTGCTTCGATCGGTTGGACGATCGTTTGCACGGGGACGGGACGCACAGCCAAATCGTCTACTTTGTTTTCAAGACCGGCGATCCTTGCCGCCACGTCGAGCGCAGTCTCCCCCGTCGGCATACAGCAGTCGGCGACTGCCTTTTCCAACATAAAACGAGGTTGAGACGAATAGCGCATACCGCTATCAAGTCCCGAAAAAATACCGAGAGCGCGCATGATCAACGCTTTATCGGTCGAGTCGGCGAGCGCCGAGGCTTTGTTGTACAGATCGGTCGGCAAACAAAGGTATTGATTGGCGTTCTGACTCGATTTAATGATGAGCAGATCGCGCACCAATTGCGAGATATCACGAGCAAGCACGCTGATGTTTTTGCCACCCGCGACCGTCTCTTCCACCTTACTCAAAGCCGACCCGAGGTCCAAACGGAAGATTGCCTCCACAAGATCCAATACGAACAAGGGGTTGTTGGCGCCCAATACGTTCAACACCGACTCGTACGTCACGGTATCGCTACCTGCGCTCAACATACAGGTGTCCGCCACCGACAACGTATCGCGCACGC
The DNA here is from genome assembly GCA_902797685.1 of uncultured Eubacteriales bacterium. Taxonomy (GTDB): domain Bacteria; phylum Bacillota; class Clostridia; order Christensenellales; family CAG-1252; genus RUG14300. The sequence continues at coordinate 2,452 of CADBTQ010000024.1, forward strand.
TGCCGTTGCCCGCCCTTGCGATCGCCAACGTGGCGTCTTGGGTATATTTGACCCCCTCTTTGTCGTAGATCTTAGCGACGTGCGCCGCAAGATCCGACTGGGACAAAAGGCGGAAATCAAAGCGAATACAGCGAGACAAAATGGTCTGCGGCAATTTGTGCACTTCGGTGGTCGCCAAAATGAATACGCAGTACGCGGGCGGCTCTTCCAACGTCTTGAGCAGGGCGTTAAACGCCGATCCCGACAGCTGATGCACCTCGTCGATGATATAGACTTTGTACTTGATAGACGGGTCCGCCGGCGGATATTGTACGCTGTCTTTGAGTTGCCTCACGTCCTCGACCCCGTTGTTGGAAGCGGCGTCCATCTCGATGATATCCAAACACGACCCCGCCGTCACCTTGCACGCCTCGCACTCCAAGCAGGGAGAGCCCCCGTTGGGGTGTTGGCAGTTGATGGCGCGGGCAAAAATACGAGCAAGAGAGGTCTTGCCGTTACCGCGAGGACCGGTAAACAAATAGGTGCGGGACACGCTCCCTAATTGCACCATATTGCGCAAAGTCCTCACGATGTGATCTTGCCCGATCACTTCGTCAAAAGTTTTGGGTCTGTATTTACGATACAACGACGTATATTCCATGCTATCATTATACAACTTTCCACCCCGTTTGTCTATATCTTTACCAAGGTTTTCGTTCAAGTTGCCCGCAACCTCTTGAAATATTTACTCCTTATGGAGTATAATGGAGAAAACGCTATTTCGGAGTCGTTATGAACAAGTATTGGCAAGATATCGCGATCTTTAACAAAAATACCCTTCCCCGCACGGGGTTGCAAGCGCCCATAGGCTCGGACGGCAAGTTGTGCCAAAGGTGCCTTAACGGGGATTGGCGCTTTAAGTTTTTGCCCTCGGTCAACGAGTTTGACGAGACGTACTTTGCCAAGGACTATCCCCTTGACGACTTCGATATCCTATCCGTTCCGAGCGAGTGGCAGATCAAGGGTTACGGTACGCCTATCTACACCAACGTGACCTATCCCTACGCCATCAAAATGTCGGGCAAGATCCCCTGTATCGACGACCGACAAAACCCCTGCGGCGTGTACGCGACCGACTTCGAGTATCACTCGGACGGCAATTTGGCGTATTTGCGATTTGATGGTATCAACAGCTGCGGTCTCGTCTACGTCAACGGACAAGAGGTGGGTTACAGCGAAGACACGTTCGATCCCGTCACCTACGACGTGACGCCTTATTTGGTGGATGGGCTCAATCGTATCACCGTGTTGGTCGTGCAATTTTGCACGGGCTCCTATCTCGAAGACCAGGATATGTGGCGGTTGTCGGGCATTTTCCGCGACGTCAATTTGCTGTCTATCCCTCATTCTCACTTCGTCGACGCCTTTTTGTCGAGCGACCTATCCGATCAATTTACGACCGCGCAAATACGCTCGGAGATCTGCGTCGCCAATCCAAACGGTCACCTCGTTACGTTTGAGATACCCGCTTTGGGCATCAAACAGACGGTCGACGCGGACGAATCCATCTCGATGGAGTCCACCAAGGTCAAAAACTTTTCTCTTTGGAGCCACGAGACCCCCGTTTTGTACGACGTCATCCTCACTTTATCCAAGGATGAAGAGGTCGTTGACAAGCGCACGTTGCGTATTGGTATAAGGCAAGTCGACGTCCGTAAAGATTACGAAACGGGTCAACCTTTTATCGCGCTCAACGGCAAGATGGTCAAGATCTGCGGGGTCAACCGTCACGATTTCCATCCCGACTTCGGTCACGCCGTCCCCAAAGAGGTGACGAGGCAGGATCTTTTGCTTCTCAAATCCAACAATATCACCTCGGTGCGCACTTCCCACTATCCCAACCCTTCGTTTTTCTACGATATGTGCGACGAATTGGGTATTTTGGTCATGTGCGAAAACAACCTCGAGACCCACGGCCTCGCCAATCGCATCCCTCGCTCCAACAAAAAATGGACGAAGCAAGTGGTCTATCGCATGGAAAACATGATCAAGACCAATCGTAACCACGCTTGTATCCTCTTTTGGTCATTGGGCAACGAATCGGGCGGCGGCAAAGCCTTTATGGTGCTAAGGGATACCGCTTTATCCCTCGACACTACTCGCTTGATCCATTACGAGCCCTATCCCAAGGCGAGCGATATGTTGAGCGAAATGTACACTTTGCAGACCAAAATGCAAAAGATCGCGGACGCGGGCAATATCATTCACTGCCGCAATTCGTGGAACTTGGGGATGGGTACCCCCTTACTTGGCAGAAGTTACCGTAACAAACCCTTTATTTTGTGCGAATACTCCCACTGCATGGGCAACTCTTTGGGCAACTTCGGCGAATACTGGGACGACTTCGAGCGCAATCCGAGGTTGTGCGGCGGATATATTTGGGACTTTGCCGACCAATCCATCAAACGCGTCGTAGACGGCGTTACCCAATGGACGATGGGCGGCGACTGGGGGGACAAGCCCAACGACGGCGTGTTCGCCTTTAACGGTATCGTCAGAGCCGACCGCTCTCCCAATCCCGCGTTTTGGGAAGTGCGTAAAGTCTACCAACGCATATCGACCACCCTTTCCGACGGCAAATTGACGATATTCAATCACCGTTCGTTTACCGACACTTCGGATTTGACGATCCGATTCGAGCTGTTGCAAAACGGCGTGATCGTGGACTCCAAACACGTGGACTGCCCCGCTATTCCGCCCGAAGACTACGCCATCCTGCCCAATCCCTATCGCCATACGCAGCTTGCGGGCGAAATCGCCCTTACGGTGCGATTTTTGACCAAATACGATACTCCGTGGGCAAATAGCGGCAACCAGGTGGCGTACGAGCAATTCGTCCTATCTTCTCCCGCACTCGCACCCGCTCACCCGCTCTCCCCCGTCACCTTGCAAAAGACAAGCGAAAATCTCGTCGTACGCGGGGGAAACACGGTGTTTACCATCGACAAATCCACGGGCTACTTGACTTCCATCGTCAGGGCGGGTAGAGAATATCTGTCCTCTCCCCTCAAACCGCAGTTTTGGCGCGCCATCACCAACAACGACCACTATCCTCCCAACAATATCGTGGATTTGAGTAAATTGCTCAACTTTTACGCTTTCAAACAAGCGATCAAGACCATGCGCCTCAAATACTATCGTATCGACGAAGGGAGCGACCACGTCGAGATCAAATGCTACATGAGCATGGCGCACCTAAGCAAATTCGTCGTCACGTATCGCTTTTTCGACGACGACACGGCGAGGGTCTCGCTTGACGTAAAAGGACTCCGTAACCTGATTCGGTACGGCTTTACCTTCGGCTGTCGCAAAGGCTTAGACGGTATCGACTATTACGGTATGGGCCCGCACGAAAACTATTGCGATCGCGCCCGCGCCGCTATTTTGGGTCTTTATCACGAGACCGCCGAAAGTATGTCCCACGACTACCTCTACCCTCAAGAAAACGGCAACCGTACGGGGGTACGTTACGCCACGATCGGCGATGCGGACAAACTCCGCATACGCGCTGTCGACTCCCCCTTCAATCTCTCCTGCCACCCCTACACCTTGGAGATGTTGGACGAAGCGCAACACCTGCACGAATTGGGCCGCTGTGATTTCGTCACCGTCAACGTGGACGGAGCGCAGCGCGGCGTGGGCGGCGATATGCCCGCGATGGCTATGCTCAAAGAGCAGTACAAACTCAAAGCCGGGACCGAGTTTCGACTTACCTTCGATTTGGACGTCTGCTACAGAGACTAAAAAAATCGCTTAGCCTTGGCGCTAAGCGTTTTTTTATTTGACGGGGATCGCACTCTTGACCGCTTCCACGTATCGCACGAGTTCGTCGATCTCTTTTTGTTTATTCAAAAAGCGGAGCATCGCTCGTTGTATACCCCCGCACAAAAACTCGAACGCAACCAAGTTTTCATCTCCGTACCTTTCGCGAAATACCTTGTTGTAGACGGCTTCTCCTTGCGTCATCACGTCCATCACGTGATAATTCAAAAACAGTCGCTGTTCGGGCGAGAGAGTTTCCAAATACTCGTTGAGCCTCTCAAAATACTCTCTGGGATTATCAAACATATACATCCTTTGGGGATCGATAACGGTTTTGTTGGTCAAGATCTCGACTATTTGGTAATGAAGATCCATCAAATCGGTATAGTTGCGATAAAACGTGGTTTTGTTGATCTCGGCGCGATCACAGATCTCCACGACGGTCACGGGAGTGTCGGGATGAGAAGCAAACGCTTCCATGTACGCTTTGACGATCGCTTTGCGGGTTTTGATGATACGTTTGTCCATAGTGTCTCCTTTTGCTACGCTATACGCATTAGCAACAAGATTTGCTTATGCAACTATAGTAACATAATTATGACAAACGGTCAATATTCTAACGATCCATTTTTGCCAAATATCTTACGATACGAGACAATTCGTCCACGTCGTCCATGGTGTTGAAACCGCTCATCACCACGTGCGCCACGCCGCCCGAAATAAATGCGAGCATCACTTCGTTGACTTGATCGCGATTGCATTGTTTGAGCGCATCTTTGATCGTTCGTTCTGCGATCGTGCAATAGTCTGCGGTATAAAGCCGCAAAAACCGTTTGACGTCCGAGGGCGTTGCGATCAACTTTTCTTTGATATCCAAAAAACACTTTTCGGGATTGAGGAAGAAGGTATTGAGCAGTTTTGCGTTGAAGAGTTCGTTGACCTTTTCCTGCATAAATTGATTGTATAGATCGTCGATATCCAGGTAATTGCGATAAAACGTGGACTTGTTGATCCCTGCGTGACGACACACTTCGGTCACGGTGATCACGCCCTCGGGGTCTTGCAATTTGAGCTCGATATAACTATTGGTCAGTTTCGTACGGGTTTTGAGAGTTCTTTTATCCATATACTTTCCCTTTTTGCAACGAATGTCTTGTATATTGTAGACAAAGGTTGCATAAATGTCAACTTATTTTTGAATATCGCGGTATCTTGACGAACGAACGGAAATGCGTTATAATGATTATGTCAAAAAAGGAGTCGTTATGGGACAATACAAAGCCAAAACCAAACGTAAAGACAAGCGCAATATGATCATCGCCATCATCGCTATCGCCGTCGTCATCGTCGTAGGCGTAACCATGGGGATCGTGTTCAGCGTCAAACCTTCCAAAAAGCAACAAGCGATGGTCGATACTCCCTCGTATTGGGCGGGCGCGGACACCGCTCTCGTCAAAGGGCTGTCCGCTTCCGTCAAAGGCAACGAATACAAGGTATCTTGCAAAAAGTTGACGGGGCTCAAAACCATCGCTACCTTCAATATCGGCAAAGACGTAGACAAACAACTCAACTACACCTTCCAAGCGTTGGGCGGAGAGGTCAAACTCCTCTTAGTGCAGCAAGACACGGGAGCGGCGACCATTCTTGCCGAAGAGAATAAGACCGAAGCCTACAAGTTATTCCCCGGTACCTACCTCGTAAAAGTCGCGGGACGGGACGCCAAGTTCGAGTTTGAAGCCAAAGTCGAGGACGTTCCTCAAGAGGAGTCGGATACTGAGGACGAGGATACTACTTCGGACGAGCAATAATCGCAATATCAATAAAAGGTGCGCACGACGGCGCATCTTTTTTCACTTTCAGAAGTTTGCAAGATAGATACTTTTGCTCAACTCTTCGTCCACAAAGTCAAACAACACGATCCTGTAGTCGTCTTTTGGATGCTTTGGCAAATACTCGTTAAGATACTCGTGCATCGCCTCGGCAGCCGCTCGAGCGTTCGGCAGGGGGATATTGGCGGATAGGTTGTAGTAACAGGAGGTGAAGTTGATCACGTATGTGTCCTTGTCGGCACTTTTGGCGTATTCAAAACAATCGACGATCGCCTTCCATCCTTCAACGATATTGCTTTTGATACGCAAATTATAATAATCCTGAACGAAACAATGCACTCCAAAGTCAAAATCGCGAAACCCGCTTTCATACGGGTACATATTTTTACGATATAATCCGTTATTCCACTTGGGACTGATCTGTGTTTTGATTTTGTTGGGCATTCCCGAACGCAAATTGACGCCCATCTCTTCCTCGCAATCGAAGCGACGGAACAAAACGATCTTGCCCCGCACTTCCCCCACAGTCGGTACGGCGTAACGGGTATACCACAACTCGGGCTCTTGTTTGATCTTTTGTACCAAAGTATCGGTAATACTGTCCCCGTGTTCTTGTTTGATGGACATCAAAATACATTCGGTGGGATGATTTTGCAAAAACTCGCGGCAATCATCAAATAGTTGTTCACAAGTGATCCCTTGCTTCAAAAAATTGTGATACACTTCCAGTTTGCCGCGCTTATTCCCCAGCCTGATATCAAAAAAACGTACGCCCGCTTGTAGTTGCTGTTTGATCGTATGGTCTTGGGTCGTGCCAAGATCGTATATACCGCCGATTCGCAGCGCACCCGTATCGTGCGTGCCCGGGATGGAGACGGAAGACAGTAGCGTGTTGTCGTCGATATCCCCCATCCATCGAGAGCTGTATTCGTCAAACGAGAGATCGAGCGAAGCGCTTTTGCACCCCGCGAGGGAAAAACAAATTAATAAGACTATTATCGATAGAAAAATAGCGGACTTTTTCATCTTCCCCCCCTCTCTATGATTGTATCATAGAAAAATGTCGATTTCAAGTCCGCTTTTTGTTTGTAAAGTATGTATTCTCTTATCTCGGCCAAACGAAGTTGGATTTGAGCATTTCGCCGTTGTCGATCAGTAGATCTTCCCCCGTCATACTCTTGTTGACGACCGCCACAAAATACACCCACTCGGCGATCTCGTCTGGGTCGCACCACTTGCCGAGCAAACTCTCGTCAAGCACTTCGCGATAGAGTTTAGGATCGTCAACCACCGCGGCGTTAGAGCGAGTGAGAACACCGCCGGGCGAGATCGAATTGGCGGTAGCGCCGAAACTCGCAAGCCTCAACGCCAAGTTTTTGGTGTATGCGATCAATCCACCCTTGGACGCGGCGTAACGAGGAAACTCCGCCCCGTTGCGACCGCTTGCCGAGGCGATAGTCACCACCGCCTTGATCGCGGGTTGCAGGGCGTATTTTTCGAGTAGATCGATGGTCGAAGACAAATTGACCTCGATCGTCTCCTCGTCGGGGAGCTGTACGCCGTGACAAGCGACGATCACTTCCAATCCGTCCATATCGGGCAAAGACGCGGTCAAGTCGGCAGTGATATGCGTGTAGCCGTCCAAAGTGAAGGGACTGCCTTGCTTATCCATCCCTACCACTTGATGCCCGCTCGCTACAAATCGTTTGACGATGGCTTTTCCTATATCGCCGGATGAACCCGTTACCAATACTTTCATTGCGCTTTCTCCTCTACTTTACGACCGATCAGGTCGAGATAGGCTTGCCCTACGCCGTCTTTTTCCATCCGACGCACGAAGCGGTAACCCAAGGGCGAAAAGACCACTTCGCACAGCAATTCGCACACCGCACCCGTGACAGCACAGGTCAAGCATTGCACTATACTCCAACCAAAGAAATTGAGGGAGACGATCAAGGCAAACAGCAAGTTATCCAAAAACTGCCCGATAAAGGTGGACGCATACGAACTGATCGAAAAGGCGACGAAGTTATCCTTTTTGAACGCCTTATAGATCAGGTGATTGAGGATATTGTTAACGATAGCGGACACCACGAACGCGACCGAACTACCCAAGATCACAAACCAACTGGAGCGAAAAGTCAGATCGAGAGCCCCGTTGATGACGCCCTCGCTCCCCTCAACGTAGCTTTGAGACCACTCGCCGGGAATATACGAACTCGCCAAAAACAGCATGGCGACAAGAATATTGACAAGCAATGCGATGATGGTCAAGGTATTGGCGGCTTTGACTCCGAAACGCTTTGTGACGATATCCATCACCAAGAATATCACCCAAGAAAAGATAAGACCGCAATCCAACGCAAGCCAATCGAGCCCTGTGTGAATGCTCTTGTTTGCCAAAAGGTTCATGGCGATGGTCGCGGTGACCAGTAGAGCGACCAAAATCGCGGGCACCGAGCGCATCAATACTTTCGTTTCGTTTGCTAATTTTTTCAAAACGGTCATGATAGACCCTCCTTGTTTTTTATTTTGAAGATGGTTAAGCAAGGAACATCTTCTATTCAAACGTGTTGATTGTAACATACGCGTTACAAATTGTCTAACGATTCGACTCCATTTTCGCAAAAATCGCAAAAATATGTTTGGATTTTAAGGTAGTTTTTAGTTGCGAGACCTATCATATGATCAAGCAAAAGGCAAACGGCACGCTTGCCAAAAGGAGGCAAACCATGAAAAAACTATTGATCCCCAACGTCGTATTACTCGTTGTATCGCTGGGATTACTCGGTTTGGTCGGCTGTAAGACCAATACCACTACTTCGTCTCAGACCTCGACGGTCACACCCGCTTCGGACGAAACCTTCCAAAACGTCACCGAAACGACGGCGGACTTTGAGATCACCACCGAGGACGGGGCTTTTACTCAATCGGGCACTACTTATACCATTACCTCGTCGGGTACTTACACCCTTAGCGGCAAATTGGAAGGACAGATCTTAGTCGACGCCGAAGAAGCGACCGTCGAACTCGATCTTAACGGCGTGTCCATCACCAACTCGACCGATTCCCCCATCAAGATCGTCGCGGCGGACAAGGTGGAGATCTCCGCCAAAAAGGACACGGACAACCTGATCACCGACGCACGTAGCGTTAAGACGGTCGATACGGATACCTTAGGTGAAGGCGCCATCTACGCCAACTGCGACCTCAAACTCAAGGGCAACGGCGTGCTGGTGGTCTCATCCACTTACAATAACGGCATCCACACCACCAAGGATCTGACGATCAAAAACTTGTCCCTCAAAGTGACCGCCGTCAACAACGCGATCAAAGGTAACGATTCGATCACGATGGAAAGCGGCACCGTAGTCGCCATCTCCACCGCAGGCGACGGAGTCAAGACCCAAAACACCGACGTGTCGTCCAAGGGTAACCAACGCGGCACCATCACTCTAACCGACGGCGCTTTGACCGTGTACGCGGCGGGAGACGCTCTGCAAGCGGCGTACGACTACGTACAAGACGGCGGCGTGTTGTCCGTTTACACGGGCTCGTACAGCAGTTACACCGCCTCTTCTGCCCAAACCACCTCATACAAAGGCGTTAAGGTCGGCAACGAACTCACCATCAACGACGGCACCCTCTATATCGTAGCGTACGACGACGGTCTGCACGCGGACTACGGCACTACCTTGGAAAACGGAGCCAAAGGTAAGGGCAATATCAACATCAACGGCGGCAGCACCACCATCACCGTCTACTCCCCCGCCAAGTCCACGATGGGCGGTCGTATGGGCCCCGGCGGATGGGGCAATCAACAATCGGTCAGCGGTGCGGATGGCATCCACGCGGACAACACCCTTACCATCTCGGGCGGCACCGTCAACGTGGATAGCGCCTACGAGGGATTGGAAGCGACCTACGTCGTGATCTCGGGCGGCAATACCACCGTGTACGCCACCGACGACGGCGTCAACGCCGCTCGCAAAGTAGGCACACCTTCCATCACCGTATCGGGCGGCTTGCTTGACGTGACCGTACCCTCCAACGGCGACACCGACGGTATCGACTCCAACGGCACCTACGTGCAAACGGGCGGCGTAGTCATCACCAAAGGCCCCGGTAGCGCTTCGGGTCGTATGGGCGGCGGCGCTTGCGCATTGGATACCGACGGTGGCGTTTCGTTAAGAGGAGGCACCCTCATCATTTTCGGCGGAATGGAAGACACGCCTTCCGCTTCGGGTATGACAAAAACAATATGTTCTTCCTCTACCGTTTCCACCGGCTCGCACACCGTAAACGTGGGAAGCAGCAGCTACACCACTACCCTCTCGTCGTCAACATCGGGTTGCGTGGTCTACAGTAGCGAAGGCACGGCAAAATTGAAGTAACATCTATATACCTCTTTCCTTCCCTTTTTGGGCGCACTCATGTGCGCCCTTTTTCTTGATTGGAAAATCAAAAAACCCTCCGCCCTTGTGCAAGCACAGATACCGTCGCCTAAAAAAGATCGCACCCCTTGCTCACATGGCAAGGGGTGCGTCAAATTGACTTTTGGTGGAGATGATGGTGACTCGGTAGTAACACGAACGAAGTGAGGGGTCCAGCACGGCCGAGGACGTGGGTTCTTGCAACTGGTTGCAAGCTTGCAACGCAAGTGAGTCCCATCTCGCAAACAAAAATGCGACCTATACGGCTCGGCGATGGTACAAGATTTTGTCGTTGCACGCCAAAATCCGTCCCATGCCTGCCGGCAGCTCTCTCACCTTCTGCTCATTTGTCACGCCTCTGTCTTGTGACAGGGCTGATCTTTTTATATCCTCCGGCCTTGTGCAAGCACAGATGCCGTCGCCTATAAAAAGATCGCACCCCTTGCTTACATAGCAAGGGGTGCGTCAAATTGACTTTTGGTGGAGATGATGGGACTCGAACCCACGGCCTATGCGTTGCGAACGCATCGCTCTACCAACTGAGCCACATCCCCAAAACACGTTGATTATACACCATTCTCTCCAAAAAGGCAATGATTTTTGACTATGTTTTTTAATTAGATTGCGCCGAAATGTTTGACTGCGTTTGCGCCTGCTCGAGTTGCGTTTTCCATCATGGGGATCAAGTCCTCGTGCGTGGGCGGGTATTTGCCCTGCCATCTATCCAAATCGGCAAGCATACTCCCCCAAAAAGCGTCTCCCGCACCGGTGGTGTCGACAGCCTCTACCTTGTCGGCGGGAACGTAACTTTGATACCCGTCTTTGTACAGCATCGAGCCTTCCTCGCCCAACGTGACGACGACCGCCTTGTCGGGATATTCCTCGACGATCCTCTCCATCTCGGGGCAAAGCCTGTTCCACTCCTCTTCGTTGAGCTTGACGTAATCGCAAGCGCGAACTACTTGCAAAGTCTTATCTATCATTTCCGTCTCATTCGCCCATACGCCCTCGCGCAAATTGACGTCGAAAGACAGCTTACTTCCCTTTGCTTTGGCTCGACGGATTATCTCTTCGATACGCTCCTGCCCTACTTTACACGACAACGGCAACGAGCCAAGGTGAACGATATCCCCTTGTTTGATAAGACCGTTGATCATCTCCACGTCCAAGTAGCTATCCGCTCCGTCCGATCGCATAAAGCCGAACGACCTTTCTCCCTTGTCGATGGTGACGAAAGCCATCGTCGTGGCACGATCCACTTTGGCGATACGGCTATCCACGCCGAAAGATAAGACCTCTTTGACGATATAGTCTCCCCACAAGTCGTTTCCTACCGTCCCGCAAAACGCCGTTTTTGCCCCACAACGAGAGGCGCCGACAGCTACGTTAAACGGCGCGCCGCCCAAATGGGGAACGAAGCCTTCCATCCCTTGCTTGACCATATCGACCAATATTTCTCCCACGCTTACGATCATATTGATATTGTATCAAGTATCGCGACCCTAGTCAAGTCCAATCGAAATCGCGTTTTTGCATCCGTTTTTTTGCAACTCTCTCTTTACAAAAGTGCTATTTCGATGTATAATGAAATTATCATTATTGCGCTTTGCGCTATAGGAGAGAGAGATGACGTTTGCCAAGTTTGTATTTTTGCTGATCGACAAGTTATTCGACGGACAACAAAACCCCCGCAAAACGACCAAGCAACTGCACGAGGGACTTACTATCCAAAAGGATATCGTCTTTGACGAGCGCTTCCCCAAGTACAAACTCGACACGTACGTCCGCCCCCGCACCGACGGCAAGCCCTACCCCGTGATCATGGAGATCCACGGCGGCGGCTTTTCGGCGGGCGACAAAAAATATCGTCGCTGCCTGTCGGGGTGGTTTGCCCAAAACACGGGCGCATTCGTCGTCAACGTCAACTACGGTTTGGGCAGTAAATCGGTCGCACCAGAGCCCACTCGTCATTTGGTCGCCGCTTTCAATTGGATCATCGCCAACGCCGAAAAGTATAACCTCGATACCGACAAGATCGTGGTTACAGGCGACTCGGCGGGCGGTTACTACGCCGCTATGTTGTCCGCCGTGCAGGATAACGAAAAGTTGCAAGAGATCTACGGCAAAATGAACGGCCGCATCGCCGCGGGCGTGTACAACTGCGGCATCTACGACGTGCAAATCGCCCTCAAACAAAAAGTTTTGTTCAACTTGACCGCAGGCGTGTGCAAGGACTTTACCGGCGTCAAAATCAAAGATTTGGATCACTATGAATTGATGCCATA
>CADBTQ010000025.1 GCA_902797685.1 uncultured Eubacteriales bacterium
CCCAGTGCTTGATCATCAACACAAACATGGGGGTTACGATACCTATGCCGACGAGCGAAACGATCAAGAGGATCACCCTTTTTTTGATCGTTTCCGTTTGGAAGTCATGTATATCGAGCGGCGCTTCGGGCGCTTTGCCCACGCTGTTTTTGCTCTTTCTTATCTCGTCGTCGATCCCCTCGATCGCCTGTTTGTGTGCGCTCATACCGATATAGAACCATTCGCTGAGCAGCAAGCGCCTGAGCAATGATCGTTTGTCATTGGTCGCCATGAGAAACCCCTCCTTGGGCATTATAGATACATCGTACCTCATCAAACCGCAAATGTCAACCGCTTATACTTCCGCCTTCGACTTCGATCCGTTACCGCGGTAGGAGACGGAGCGTAGATTCGCTCGACACGATGCCACTTGTGGCATCGGCTCGGAATGACCACTACTCATCATACCGGTCTATTGCCCGGAAGCACAACGTGCTGATGGCGCAACCGTGGTACGAAGTGGAGCGTATCTCATCCTCTTGGAGTACGCCGTCATCCTGAGGGCACCGAAGGATCTCTATGGTTGTGCTTACTTGGGGAATCCCTTCGCCACCTGAGGTGGCCCTCTTCCCTTTAACAAGGGACGCTTGGTGGCACTATCCTTTGCAGTGCTATCCTTGAGATTCTCTCGACTGCGCTGCGCTCCGCTCGGAATGACATTGGCTGACAAGGGACGCTTGGTACCTCGTCACTCGGCGGTAAGAAAAAGGCTTGGGTTTCCCCAAGCCTTGATCTTGCTACAATGGTTAAAACTCAATTAGTTTTTCTTTTTGAGTTTTTCGCCCAGTTTGCCAAAGCCTTCTTTGATGGCGTTGGCGACCTTTTCGGCACCCTTGTTGAGTTGTTCACCCAAAGTGGGGTTGCGCAAAGCGGCTTGAGCGGCAGCCAAACGAGCGATGGGCACACGGAAGGGCGAGCAGGACACGTAGGTCAAGCCGATCTTGTGGCAGAACTCGATGGAGCTGGGATCGCCGCCGTGCTCGCCGCAGATACCCAAGTGCATATTGGGACGGACGAGACGACCTTCTCTTGCGCTCATTTCCATCAAACGACCCACACCGACTTGGTCCAACTTGGCGAAGGGATCGTTTTCGTAGATCTTGGCGTCGTAGTAAGCGCCCAAGAACTTGCCCGCGTCGTCACGGGAGAAACCGAAGGTCATTTGGGTAAGATCGTTGGTGCCGTAGCAGAAGAACTCAGCCTCTTTGGCGATGTCGCCGGCGGTCAGAGCGGCTCTGGGGATCTCGATCATGGTACCGACTTCGTACTTGAGGTCAAGACCCGACTCCTTGATGAGTTTGTCGGCGACTTCGACAACGATGTCTTTGACAAACTTGAACTCCTTGACTTCACCGACCAAGGGGATCATGATCTCGGGATGGACGTCCCAAGCGGTATGACGTTTTTTGACGTTGATCGCAGCCTTGATGACGGCGGCGGTTTGCATACGGGCGATCTCGGGATAGGTGACGGTCAAACGGCAGCCACGGTGACCCATCATGGGGTTGAACTCCTTGAGACCGGCGATGATGGCTTTGATCTGCTCGATCGATTTGCCTTGGGTCTTAGCCAACAACTCGATGTCAGCCTCGGTCTCGGGCACGAACTCGTGGAGAGGAGGATCCAAGAAACGGATAGTCACGGGGCAGCCTTCCAACGCTTCGTACAAAGCCTCAAAGTCGCCTTGTTGCATGGGCTCCAATTTGGCAAGAGCTCTTTCGCGCTCTTCCACGGTGTCCGAACAGATCATCTCGCGGATGGCGGCGATACGGTCGCCCTCGAAGAACATATGCTCGGTACGGCACAGACCGATACCTTCGGCGCCCAACTCGCGGGCTTTCTTGGCGTCGCGGGGGGTGTCGGCGTTGGTGCGGACTTGCAGTTTGCGGAACTTGTCAGCCCAACCCATGATACGAGCGAACTCGCCGCCGATGACGGCGTCCACGGTGGGAATGATGCCGTCGTAGATGTTGCCGGTGGAACCGTCGATGGAGATCTCGTCACCCTCGTGGAAGGTCTTGCCGGCGAGCGTGAACTGCTTGTTCTCCTCGTCCATGACGATAGCGGAGCAACCGGACACGCAGCAGGTACCCATACCACGAGCGACCACGGCGGCGTGAGAGGTCATACCGCCGCGCACGGTGAGGATACCTTGCGAAGCTTTCATACCCTCGATGTCTTCGGGGCTGGTCTCCAAACGGACCAACACCACCTTTTTGCCGTTGGCTTTCCAAGCCTTGGCGTCCTCGGCGGTAAACACGATTTGACCGCTCGCGGCGCCGGGGCTAGCGGGCAACGCTTTGCCGATGGGGGTAGCGTTCTTGAGCGCTTTGGCGTCGAATTGGGGGTGCAACAAGGTGTCCAAGTTGCGGGGCTCGATCATCAACACGGCTTGCTCTTCGCTGATCATGCCTTCGTCGACCAAATCGCAAGCGATCTTGAGGGCGGCTTGAGCGGTACGTTTGCCGTTACGGGTTTGGAGCATATACAGTTTTTCGTGTTCGACCGTAAACTCCATATCTTGCATATCGCGATAGTGATCTTCCAAGATGCGGCAGACGTCTTTGAATTGAGCGAACGCTTTGGGGAACTTTTGCTCCATCTCGCTGATCTTCATGGGGGTACGGACGCCGGCGACCACGTCTTCGCCTTGCGCGTTGACGAGGAACTCGCCCATCAGGTGTTTTTCACCGGTGGCGGGGTCACGAGTGAACGCAACGCCGGTACCGCAGTCGTCGCCCATGTTGCCGAAAGCCATCATCTGCACGTTGACGGCAGTACCCCAGCTGTAGGGGATGTCGTTGTCGCGACGATAGACGTTGGCGCGGGGGTTGTCCCACGAACGGAACACGGCTTTGATAGCCTCAAACAATTGCACTTTGGGGTCGGAGGGGAAATCCTCGCCGATCTTGGCTTTGTATTCCTCTTTGAATTGGCGAGCCAATTCTTTGAGGTCTTCGGCGGACAACTCCACGTCGTAGGTGATGCCCTTTTCGGCTTTCATCTTGTCGATGAGTTGCTCAAAGTACTTTTTGCCGACTTCCATGACCACGTCCGAGAACATTTGGATAAAACGGCGATAGCAGTCCCAAGCCCAACGGGGGTTGCCCGATTGGGTGGCGATGACGTCGACCACTTCCTCGTTGAGACCGAGGTTGAGGATGGTGTCCATCATGCCGGGCATGGACGCTCTGGCACCCGAACGAACGCTGACCAACAAGGGGTTTTTGGTGTCGCCGAACTTCTTGCCGGTGATCTCTTCCATCTTGGTGATGTACTCCATGATTTGGGCTTTGATCTCGTCGTTGATCTTGCGGCCGTCCTCATAGTATTGAGTACAAGCTTCGGTGGTGATGGTAAAGCCTTGGGGCACGGGGAGACCGATATTGGTCATTTCGGCGAGGTTGGCGCCTTTGCCGCCCAACAATTCGCGCATTTTGGCATTACCTTCGGTGAAAAGATACACATACTTCTTAGACATAATTTGTCCTCCAAAAAAAGATTTTCTTGTTGTAGGTAGCGGATTGCCGCTATCAGAGAGTATTATAAACCAGTATTTACCAAAAATCAAGAGATAATTTTGTTTATCAAATAAAAAGGTATCTCTTTGACCTTTGAGCGACAAAAAAAAGACGCGGGCTACTCAGCCAACACGTCCCACATTTTGCAAAGTTCTTGCACCGAGGAGAGTTTGCAACCCGCCGTGTGCCACAAACACCGTGCCAAGGTGACGTACAACTCCCGCAAGGTGGCGGTCCCAACCGCCGCGTAATCTTGGCGGATATCTTCTACCGCTTCCCCCCAGCGTTTGCTCACGGGCATGACCAAACCCGTCTTGTGCTTGTCGCAACACACCGCGCTCGACTCGAGATCCAGCCACTCCCCTTCTTCCCCGCACGAACAAACGGTACGCACTTCGTGTCCCGAGATACGCAACAGATCGAGCAGATACACCGCGCCCGAAGAGAGGGGCGAAGGGTCGTAAGTCACCTTTTTGAGGGTGGACAAAGTGAGCAAAAAGAGGGCGGGGTCGGCGACGTTTTCTCTGCCGAAAAAGTTGGCGCCCTCGAGCACCACCCCCGATACGTAGTAACGATCCAAAGACAACGCCACCGACTCGAAGTTCTCCACCGTGTCGCAGGCGGTGACGATGCGCCCCCCTTTGCTTTGGGTAAAGATGTAGTCCCCCAAACACATGGGCTGGGTGGCGTAACGCAACTTGCTCTTGGCTTGGCGACAGCCCTTGGCTTTGGCGGTGATCTTGCCGCTTTCAGCGGTCAGCAGGGTCAAAAGGCGGTCGGTCTCCCCTACGTCCACCGTCCGTATCACTATCCCCTTGATCCTGTCTTCCATCGCGTTTCTCCTTATACGCCAAATAGGCTTCGGGCAAACCCGTCTTGCAAAACAATTCCCACAGTCCGTCTTTCATCGTATCCTCCTTGGAGGATTATGCGCCGTTTGACGGACAAAAATACTATTGATCCAACATGGTGATGGCAAGGCGCGCGTACTCGTCGCACCGATTGTTGTTGTCGTTGTCGGCGTGCCCCTTGACCCACACGAACGTCACGTTGTGGCGGGACAACAACGCCAACAGTTGCTCCCACAAGTCCACGTTTTTGACCGCGCTTTTGCTCGCCGTCTTCCACCCGCGGCGTTGCCAATCGGCAAGCCAATTTTGGTTGACGGCGTTGACGACGTACGAACTGTCGCTAAAGAGCGTGACGTCGCAAGGCTCTTTGAGAGCGGACAGACCCTTGATGACCCCGGTCAACTCCATGCGGTTGTTGGTGGTCTCCCTCTCCCCTTCGTACAGCACTTTTTCGTGCCCCATATATTGCAAAATGGCGCACCAGCCCCCCTTGCCGGGATTGCCGCTGCACGCGCCGTCGGTAAATATGGTCACTTGTTTGCGTGGACTATTCATAACTCTATTGTGCGGGTTTTTCGCTCAAAAGTCAAGAAGAAGGACAAATCTCTCGATCAAAATGTGGTCTTTAACAAATTAGCGCAAAGTTCTTGACTTATCAATGCGTTTTGCCCTATAATGCGTATTGCATAGGGGAGTGGCTCAACGTAGCAACGGTCTCCAAAACCGGACGGCGCACCCGCGCCTATTCCGTCACTGCCGTTCCTTACGGTTGCGTGATCGGTCTATTGCCCGGAGCGGAGCGATGGCGCAACTCGCCTCTCCTTAGCATTACATAAGAATATAGGGGAGTGGCTCAATGGTAGAGCAACGGTCTCCAAAACCGTCGGTTGCGTGTTCGACTCGCGTCTCCCCTGCCAAAGCGTGGATTTATTCCACGCTTTTTTTGTCAAGGGGAGCCGAGGGGTGTACAAAGTACACCCAATTATGCAAAGCATAATGTCGAACACGCTGCCCGGAACTCGCCAAAGGCGAGTGAACGGTTGCGGGGGCGGTCTATTGCCCGAAGTGTAACGACGGCGCAACTCGCGTCCCCCTGCCAAAGCGTGGATTTGTTCCACGCTTTTGGGGGTGTCTTCATGCCTCAAAATCTTTACCTGTGTTTGTGAATCTTTACTTGAACATGACAAATCTTTACCTGTTTTTGGCAAAAATCTTTACTTTTTGGCACTTTCCCAAGAAAAATCTTTACTTGGCAACAAAAAAAGAGAGGGGTCTCCCCCTCTCCGTTTTTAGGTGACGATCGGCACCGGCGCGGAAGACGTCTCCCGCATAAAGTCGGAGACCGTGCGCAAGATCTTGTCCTTGTCGTTGAGCGCCTCGTCGGGGTACGCTTTGACCAAGGTCAACGCGTCGATCGCCCCGCGGGCGAACAGGGTCTCCAACAAGTTGACGTCGGACGCGGTACTCGAGCCCGTGCCTTGACAGGCTTGCACCGTGACCGCCATGGGCACGCCTTCGTAGTCGTCCGCCACGAAGAGCGCGCGCGTCTTGCCGTCCTCGTCGGGATAAAACGCCTTTTGGTCGTAGTACAGTAGGCAACACTGCGCGAGCACTTTGCCCTGCCTCTCTTTGACCCGCCAAAACCGCTCACGCTGCTCCTCGATGGGTTGGTTGGCTTGCGACTGCAAGGCGATGATGGCGGCGCCCGACATATTGCGCAACTGCTCCCCCGTCATCACTTCGCTGCTGCCCGTCACGCTGCGGGTCAACGCCGCCAAGTTGTCGACGAAGGACAAAGGAACGGCGCTCATGCCGTTGTACTCCAATCGCCTGATACCGTTGCCGTGCGCCGAGTGATCGACCAACACTTCCCCCGGCTCGTTGCTGATCTGCTGTCCTTTGAGCGCGTCTTTGGTGACGACGAACTTGCCCCAAGCGGTGTTTTGGATCGCCATCGCTTCCATGCCGAGGATGTGGTTGATCACCTTTTGGTTGGGAATGATCCCCTCCACCTCGCTGATGCCGTAGATACTGCCTTCCCTCTCCTCGTACACGCCGAATACGACGGGATACAAACTCGCTTGGGTGCGCGCAATCTCCATCACTTTGCCGTCCACCGTGGTGTACGTGGAGGGAGAGAGGGCGAAGGGCTTGTTGAGTACCCCCATTTTGAGGGCGCGTTCCAAGTACACCTCCCCCTCTTCGCGGAAGTAACGGGTCAGTACGGTGCAAAGTCTGTCGTCCCCCTCGCCGCCCGAGTCGTCGGGGACAAGGATATCCTCGTCCACGTCTTCGTCCGCCATCTCCTTGACACGACTTAGCGGCATGCGGCTGACGATCATGATCCAATCTTGTTTTTGCTCGTCCGTCTCCAATGGATTGGCGAAGATGACGTTGAGGGGGTCGATCAATTCGCATCGCACCGCGCCCCGCTCTCCGCTCAACGTGTCGTGACAGTCGCCGTCCCAATAGAAGTGATAGCAATAACTTCCCTTGACGACCCCATCTTTGATGGCGCGGGAGTCGATCTCTTTGATGCGCATCTCCTTGAGCATGTAGTCGGCAAAGCGGGTAAAGGTCTCCCCCAAAGCGGGATCGGATTCGCACCGATACACCAATTTGACGGGGGACAGCGCCAACCTCGCCCGCTTGTTGCGGCACACGAATTTGACCATGTTGACCACGGGGCGGGGCATATTTTTGGTGGCGGGGGTCACCCTGCCCCACTGCTTGCCCTCGTAAAAGGCGACGTTTTCCTTGATGGTGCGAGGAAGATCCAACGAGGCTTGGTAGTCCTTGCCCTTGCGGTACATTCGCCACAGATCGCTCAATCTTTCCTCATTCATCGTCCTTCTCCTTGCCGTTGAAGTATTCGTCCATCACCTCGGACGCCCAATACGAGGCGTTTTTGGCTCCTTCCGCCTTTTCGAGCCGAGCGACCTTGCCCTCCAAGGCGGTCACCTTGGCGGTCAAATCCGCGTACATCTCGGCCAGACCGTTGACCGCTTGACGGACCGCCGTCATTTGGATATCTCTTTTCATTGCATTTCCTCCCTTGCCAAATAGGTTTTGGTCTCCAACCGTCTGAGCAGCCGATACAACCCGTCCGACGCGGTCGTGCTGAACGCCACGCGGGTGGTGCGGAAGGCGCCCGTCCCGTCGTAGACGAACAATTTGCCGCGGTA
>CADBTQ010000026.1 GCA_902797685.1 uncultured Eubacteriales bacterium
CGTGGGCGTGGCGACCACCGTGGGCGGCAAGGACAGCAACCAAAACAGTTTCGGTCTGATCGCCCTCTGCTCCATCGGTCCTATGCTTGCCGTCGTCATTTTGTCCTTGGCAAGCAAAGGCAGTATCGACTACTTAGCGGCTATCCCCTCAAGCGACCATATCGCTTCCACCATCCTGCCCTCTCTCAAGGACGTGGTGTTGGACGTGCTCAAAGCGTTGGGCTTGATCGTGGTATTCTTTATTATCTTGCAACTGACCTTGCTCAAACTGCCCCCCAAAAAACTCAAACAGTTGGGCGTGGGCATTTTGTTCACCTTTGCGGGATTGGTCATCTTTTTGACCTCAGTCAACGTGGGCTTCGTGCCCGCGGGGTACGCTTTGGGGCAAGCGTTGACCAAGTTCCATCCCGCGTGGCTGATCGCCTTCGGCTTGGTATTCGGTATGGTGGTCGTGTTGGCGGAGCCTGCCGTCCACGTACTCAATCGCCAAGTGGAAGCGGTCACGGCGGGCGCTATCACCAAGCGTTCGATGTTGATCGCTCTGTCCATCGGCGTCGGGATATCCATCGCCCTATCCATGGTGCGCATGGTCTTTAAGTTCAGCATTTTGTACTATCTGTTGCCCGGCTATCTATTGTCGTTGGGATTAAGCTTTTTCGTTCCCAAGGTCTATACCGCCATCGCGTTCGACTCGGGCGGCGTGGCGAGCGGCCCCTTGACGTCGGGCTTTGCCCTTCCCTTGGCGATAGGCGCGTGTCTTGCCCTCAACGGGCAGGAAGGGGTGTTGGATTACGCGTTCGGTGTGGTCGCCATGGTGGCGATGACCCCGCTTATCACCATTCAACTACTGGGCTTCCGTTCGGTATTGGCAAAAGCCGTGCGCAAGAGTATCGCCATCAAACGCATCACCGACTCGGACGACGAGCAGATCATCGAGTTTATGTGAGGTAGACCATGGCACAGCACAAACCGAGCGTCAATCAAAAAATCACGACCGAGCGCCCCAAGTTGTTGATCACCGTGGTCAATCGCAACAAGGCGGAGTATTACGCCGACCTCATCCAGTCGTACGAAAGCAACTTGCAGTGGACGGTACCCGCCAAAGGGACCGCCGCCAAGGACGTGCTGTCCCGATTGGGATTAGCCAGCGCCGACCGCACCGTCATCTTTAGCGTGATACGGGAAGACCGAGTACCCAAATTGATGGCGTCTTTGGAGCGCAAGTTCGATTCCATCAAAGGGGGCAAGGGGATCGCCTACACCGTACCCTTGTCGAGCGTCATCGGGGTATCGGCATTTGCTTTTTTGAGCAACAACCGCAAGTTATCGGAGGAAACCAAACATGAGTGAGCAACACCAACTGATATTGTGCATCGTCAACGCCGGCTTTACCGAGTTGGTCATGGACGCCGCCAAAGCGGCGGGTGCACGCGGTGGCACCGTTCTCAACGCCAAAGGGACCGCCAACAAGGAAGCGGAAGCGTTTTTTCATCTCACCATCCAACCCGAAAAAGAGTTGGTGATGATATTGGTCGACGCCGACATCCGCGACGACGTGTTGCACGCTTTGTATCAGCACGCGGGCATCGACACCCCCGGACAAGGGATCGCCTTTGCTCTGCCCGTAGACGAAGTGGTGGGCTTGGGACAAGCCGCACCCGCGGCAACCTCTCAGGAGGCGAGCGAAGACAAACCCAAAGAGGAAGGGAACGAAACCGCCCAAAGCGATTTGGACAAAGACAAACCCGATCAACAAAAGAAACCCAAACGCAAGCTGTTTGGCCGCAAATAACATGGATCTTTGTATCGTCGTCACCAACGTCAAAAGCGGGAATTATTCTTCCGCCGTGCGTCCCGCCGTCGCCGAGCGTCTCGGAGACCGCTATACGTTTATCGATTTTGACCTTGACGCCGACTACGTGACCCCACTTTCTCAAGGCGTGGCGCAAGCCATCGCCGTATGCGGCGGGGACGGCACCCTCAACTCGGTGCTCAACCGCGTGCGCAATCTGCCTGTCAGAGTGTACTATTTTGCCTTTGGCACCCTCAACGAGCGCAGCAAGATACACTATCTCGCGTCCACTTTGGACGAGGAAGGACACCCTCTTATCGGACACGTGGGTCCCACCCTGTTTACTTATGTACTGGCGGCGGGCTCGTTTACGTCCATCGGCTATTCCACGGGGATCAAGCACAAAAAACGCTTTAAGGTGTTGGCGTATCTATTCAAAGCCGTCGCCGAGTACAAAGTTCACAACATGCCTTTGGATATCTCCATCGACGGAGACGACGTTAGCGGCGATTTTACGTTGATGATGGTGCTCAAGTCCCCTCGGTGCTTCGTCTTTAAGTTCAATCGACTCTACAACCCCACCGATCACGGCGGGCACATTCTGCTGATACGCTCCCCGGGCAAGGACAATCTCATCAACCGTATCCGCATCTTTTTCCCTCTGTTCCGCGCTTTTTTCATCGGATTCCGCAAGGAAGTCGACCACAAGACCATCGTCTTCCGTCACTTTTCCAATCTGGACGTTACTTTTGCCGAAAAGATCCCCTGCGCGGTGGACGGCGAGAGGAAAAACATGCGCGGGTACTACCCCGTGTCGGTGTCGCCGCTCACGCCGAGATTGGCGATCTACCCCCGAAGAAAACCCCGCAAAACGAAATAAACTCCAACCCGATCAAAAAACTGCTCTCCCGACGCACGGAAGAGCAGTTTTCGTATCCATATGGTTTTACTTGTCCAATTCGGCAAGCAGCGCTTGCATCTTTTCGGGCGGGACGGGTTTGAGCCTCTTTTTTTCTCCTACCAAGATCACGGCGACGGTGGCAAACAATATCTTGATATCCGTCCAAAGATGCACGTGGCGGGCGTAATACACATCGTAGTAACTGCGATCCTTTCCGCTAAGGTACCCGTTGCCCCTCACCTGCGCCAAGCCCGTCATACCGGGTTTGACGTCGTGCTTGTGCATTTCCCACGCCTCGTAAGTCTCCAAATACTCGGGCTTGAGGGGGCGAGGTCCGACCAAACTCATCTCCCCTTTGAGGACGTTGACCAGTTGCAGCAACTCGTCGATCTTGAGCCGACGGATGACTCTGCCCACCTTGGTCACGTTTTGGTTGCCGGCTTCGATGACGGCGTGATCCACGTCAAACGCCACGTCCACCTTTTTCATGGTGCGAAACTTGTACATGCCGAAGATCTTTTTGTCTTTGCCGACGCGATCTTGACGGAATACGGGTTTACCTTGTCCGTCGCACAGTACCAGCAGGGTCACGATCAACAAAAGGGGGCTCAATATAATGATCCCCATTAGTGCCAATATTCGATCTCCTATCCATTTAATTGCCTTGTACATCGTTCGTCCTTAGTAGATATGCAACTATCATACACCAGTCGCCGCATTTAGGCAAGGGTTTTTGCTCATTTTGCCCATTTCCCGCGATGAAGGCGGTTATAAAGTGACTTGGGCAACATACCCAACAACAACGGTTTGTAAGCTAACAATTTGCCTTTGGGTCCCCAATGCAAATACTTGGCGGCTTGGCGGCGTACCCAGCACTCGTTCAAACGGCTTGTACGCGTGTGTCGAGCGCTGCTGTCCCGCCGTTCGGTGTAGTCCAACAGCACCTCGGGCAAATTGCCCCCGTCAATCCCTTCCGCTTTGAGCCTTAGCACCAGATCGTAGTCCTCGCAACGCACCGTTTGGGGGATATCCCGATATCCGTTGACCTTGTCGAGCGCCTCTTTGCGGAACAGCATCCCCGGATGCACGTAGGGGTTGCCGTGCATCAAATCGTCCACGGTGGGGCGGTCGGGAAAGTGTCTCTCCCCCCATATCGTTCCGTCTTCCACCAAATTGACCGCACAGGATACGTATCCCAACTCGGGATGCGCCTCGAGATAGGTCAACTCTTTGCTCAATCTATCGGGGTGACTGACGTCGTCCGCGTCCATGCGGGCGATGTACGCCCCCTTCGCTTGCGCCAAGGCGAGGTTGAGCCCGTGAGTCAATCCCATGTTTTGCTCCAAACGCACCGCCCTCAAACGAGGGTCGAAGGCGAGTTGTTCCAACACGGCGGGGGTAAAATCGGTGGAACCGTCGTCCACTACGATCAATTCCAAGTCCTTGTAACTACCATCCAAGATGGAGCGACACGCTCTCTCGAGTGTGGAGGCGGATTGATAGGTGCACATCAGTACCGAGATCATCGTTTAATCTCCTCTATGGCCGCAAGGTAATACTTCTCCAAGCGTTTGCCCTCTTCGACCATATCGAAGCCGCGTTCTCTTATGGTCTCGCGACAATCGGGGCGAAAAGTGTGGGACAACATCTCGTCCATCTTGTCCCCCCAATCGCGCAAGGAGTCGATGGAAAGGTAGGTCACGCCGCCCATGTCGGCTTCTTCGGTCACCAAGTCGGACGCCAAGCAGGGCACGCCCACGGCTTGGGCTTCCATCACCACCAAGGGCAATCCCTCGTAGCGAGAAGGCAGAGCGAACAGGTCGAAGAGAGAATAATACCTCTCGATGGCGGGCGTTTCGTCCAAAACGATCACCTTATCCCCCAAATCGTAAGCGGCGATACGGCGTTCCACTTCCTCTCTTTCCGCGCCGTCTCCTACGAGCACCAGCTTGACGTCTTGGCGCTTGGTGGTAAGATAAGCGAAAGCGTCCACCAAAAAGGGAATGTTTTTTTGGTACACCATCCGCCCCACGTTGCCGATCACCTTGTAGCCCTCCACCTGCTTGGCGAGGACGGGATCGGGTGTGACGGTCGGGCGAAAGCGATCGAGATCGACCGCGTTGCGGATCACGTGCACCTTATTTCCCTTTTTGTCTCCGTACAGCCACAAAGCCGCCGATCGGCTACACGCCGCCAAGTGGGTGGCGTAAAGGGGGGCGAAATGTTTGAGGATATTTTTGATCCAAGCGACCTTTTCCCCGGGGTGGGTAGTCGAGTGTCCGTGGCAGATCCTTACCCCGATTTTCGCCCTTTTGGCGGCAAAAAGGGGCACGACCGACAGCGCGGTCATGTGAGAATGGACGATATCGTAGTCGCCCGCGTTGAGCAGTCGTTTGAGGGCGCGCAAAGAGGAGAAAGGACGGGTCATACGGGGGACGTAAAACACCTGTCCGCCCATCGAGCGGATCTCCTCGTCGTAACGAGAGGGACCGTAAGTGTAAAAATCCGAGACAAAACGCTCGTGATCCATGTGTCTGACCAAATTGACCACCTGCGAGGGGACTCCCCCCGTCACCGCGTTGCCTACGATCTGGGCGATTCGTATAACCTTATTATCTCTCTCCATATACTTATCCTTAGTATGCTTGACGCCAAACTAATAATAACACCTACCCGACCCTTTGTCAAGACGGGATAGTCGGCGCGCCCTTTCCCCATACTAAGGGTATGATCTACCGCACTTTTATCAATCCCACCGCCCGCAAAGGCGACAAAGCGCAAGGCATTCTCGCGCACCGTTTTCCCCAAGCCACCTTGCTACCCTACCGAGTGGACGAACCCGCGGACGCCTTGGTGGTATGCGGCGGGGACGGCACTTTGCGCCGAGCGCTCAATTTGGAACTGCCCAAAGACCTGTACTATCTGCCCTTGGGAACGGTCAACGACAAAGGGCACCTCTCCTCGGGCAAATTGGTGGTGGGCGATACCAATTTGGGACGATTCAGCTACGTCTTTGCCACAGGGTCGTTGACCGACATCGGCTACAACACCCCGCGTAGCGCCAAACGCCGCTTTGGCAGGCTGGCGTATCTCGGCAAGGCGTTGGACTCCTTCCGCATACAGCATATCCCCGCCAAGATCCAAGCGGGTCTCCTCGTAGACGAGGGAGAATATACCCTCGTGATGCTCCTTGTGGGCAAACGCTGTTTTGGGTTTAACTTCGTCAAAGACGACCTTCCCGACGGGGCGTATCTGTTGACCGTCCGCACCCCCTCGCACAGCGGACTCATCGGCTTGTGGCAGTTGTTTTGGCGGTACGCAAGGGTGTTTTGGGTAGGGATCAAGCCCGACTACCACCGCCATGGGATCGACCTTGTCCGCGCCGACCGCGCCTCGATCGAATTGTCCCACCCCGTCCATTGGTGCGTGGACGGGGACAGGTTGACGACGGAAAAGGTGGATTTTGTGCGAACGCCCTTGGACGTGACCATGCACGTGCTCCGCAAGCGAAAAAAAACGATTACGTCGCCTACGGTTTGACCTCGAGAAGTCCCGCGTTATATCTCTTGCGGTTTGGTGTTGAGCAAGGCGAAAATGCGGCATCGCCATGATCCATTACAAACCAAAAATCCCTCGAAGTCGCCCCTCGAGGGATAGTTCCTTAGCGCAAAGCGACAACGCGCCCTCCGCCAAGCGTTCAAATCGAAGATTTTTTACTTCGAAGCCAACGCTCCCGCCACTTTGGCGGACAGCGCCCGATAGGCTTGCTTTGGATCGTCAATATCCGATACCGTCTTTTCCATAGGACAAATATCGTCCCCACGGCGATTGATGATGCGCTCGGTCAACTCGCCGAAGTGACACGGGATATTCGCTTGTTCCAACACCGCTTTGCCCGCTTGGGATAGCACGCCGGCGTAGACCTCTCCCACCTTTGCCAACACGAACAAAAGCGCCGCCGCTTTGCCCACGATCTTGTCGGCAACGGCGCAACCGGATAGGTCTTTGCCCTCTTTGATCCACTCCAACACGGGACGGATACCCGTAAGGCGGGATACCGTCGCTTGTCCGTCAAGTACCACGCAGCAGGTCGCTCCGTCGTTCAAATAACTTTTTGCCAATTCCAAATCTTTGCTCATTTCTTTTCAAACAAACTCGCCGCTTCTTTGAGGTGCGCCCTAATGGGTAGTTTTTGGGGACAGACCCTTTCGCACGCCCCGCAACCGATGCAGTCGGACGCTTTGCCCTTGTCTTGGGTGGACGCTTGGTAGTAATACGCGGCGTTCCAGTTGCGATACTGTTTTTTGGCGTTGATACAACGCATGACGTCGGGAATGGAGATGGACTTGGGACAGCCGTCCACGCAGTAGCGGCAGCCGGTACAAGCGACGAAGTCGCACGCACGCACAAGATCCGCCACCCGATACGCCAACTCCTTTTCCTCCTCGCTTACCGGGACGAAGCGGTCGGGGGTCATATAGGACAAATTGTCCCGCATTTGCTCCAAGTCGCTCATGCCCGACAGCACCATCCGCACACCCTCAAACGAGGCGGCGTAACGGATCGCCAAATGCGCGGGCTTGAGGTCGGCTTGCGCCAATAGATTTTGCGCTTGCTCGGGCAAACGCATCAAGGTGCCGCCCTTGATCGGCTCCATCACCACCACGGGCTTCCCGCGCTTTGAGCACACGTCCAAACAAGCCTTGCCTTGGATGATGGGATCTTCGTAATCCATGTAATTGAGTTGGATCTGCACCAACTCGATCTCGGGATAGCGATCGAGGATCTCTTCCAACACTTCGTGGCGGTCGTGGAAGGACAATCCCACGTGGCGTATCTTGCCCTCTTTTTTGAGTTCGAACGCCGTCTCGTACGCTCGGCACTTGACGAAGTGCGGAAAGTTGAACGAGCCTTGGGCGTGCATGAGGTAGTAGTCGAAGTACTCCACCCCGCAAGTGGACAGTTGCGCCTCGAAAAGGGGGCGTATATCCTCTTGGCTTTTGAAAAAAGCGGCACTTAGTTTGTCGGTCAAAAAGTAGCGGTCGCGAGGATAACGAGAGGTAAGGCAGGCTTTGAGAGCGGGCTCGCTTTGCCCGGACAAATAGCCGTGCGCGGTATCGAAATAGTTAAACCCCGCCGCCAAAAACTCGTCCACCATCTTGGCTGTCTCGGCAAGATCGACCTTCTCCCCCGCCATGGGCAAACGCATACAGCCGAAGCCGAATCTACCCTTTACGCCCTCGAAAACGTCCATATCACAAAGTATCTACGTATTCGCAAGCGTTGCGCAACAGTTGTTTGCATTCCTCTTTGTCGAATCCGTCGTACCAAATGGCGTAATACCAGCCGTCGTCGGGCACGGGATAATCCGAATCGCCCACGTACTCGGGATGCTTTTGCATGAGTTCCTTGGCGTACTCGGTGGAAGAACGGAAGATCACTTTGACGACCGAATAGTTTTCGAACACGATGCCGAAGATCTGATCGCCGCTCTTAAGTACGGCGGGATGGGTGCCGCTGTAATCGGTGGCGGTCACGCCCGGTTTGCCCCAACTCTCCACCTCTTGGCAAGCGTCGCTCTTGGAGAAGTATTCCAATTTGTACTTGTCGTTCATGGCGTCCGAAGCGTCGATCAAAGCGGGATCGGCGTTGCGGTCATATGCGTCGGCAAAGGCGATCACTTTGTCCTCGTAGCCCCCGTTTTTGGCTTTGAGCGTGCCGTCAGATGTGCGGGCGAACTCGCTGTGGGCGGTGTACTTGTAGCTGACCTCGACCAGTTTTGCCAAGATCTTTTCGTTGTGATCCACGTCGGTCACGATCCAGCTATACCAGTCGTCGCCAAGCTGAGGCGCTTTGTTGACGTAGGTACCCGCCTTGGCGACCAGAGCGTCCACCGCGTTGGATTTGAGGCGCAAAAACACTTTGAGCACCTTGCGGCGACCAAACACCAAACCGAAGGTGTAGCCCGCGCACTGCAAGCGGTCGTAATAATGCGCTTTGGTGCGCAATTTGACCGTCAACGGCAAGCTGTCCGCCAAAGGCACCACCGTGGAGCAGTACGCCAACAGGGTCTTGCGGTTGACGATGGGATGGCGAGCGCGGCTCTGTCTGACCAACTCGGCAAAAGTGGGGTCTTCCAGTACGGCAGCCAAGCGATCGTCCTCGCCCAATTCCTCTTGCGTGCGGGGCTCTTGACGGATCTCGTCCACGGGGGTCTCCTCGTCCTCTTCCCAGTCGAAGTAGTCGATCTCCTCGGGCTTGTCAAAGGTGTCGGCAACGGGAGCGGATTGGGGTTGGGGGCGCTCGACGATCGCTTCCACGTTGCGAGCGCGCAGTCTCTCCATCTTTTTGCGGCGTTTGTAACCCGCCGAATAAAAGATACACCCGCCGATCAAAAGTCCCACGACCAAAGCCAGCGCGACGCCGACGGCGACGAAGATGATTTGTTCCATACTGAGTTCGTTAAAAATCTTGCCAAAATCCATAACAGCTTACCTCTTGCTGAGTTTTTTCTTTTTGGCGGCAAACACCACCGCCAACACGACGGTCAACACCGCCATCAGTCCGACCACGCCGATCAACATATATTTGGAGACGTATTCCATGGCGCCCTGCCACATGGCGGGGATCACCGTCTCGGCTTTGACCCAATACACGGTGACGTCCGAAGGCAGATCGCTGAAGTCGGGATCCGCTTCGCGCCAGATGATCATCAAATAGTTTTGCCCCTCGACCACGTCGGTCCATTGTTCGCTACCATCGATGCCGCCTTCCATGGCTTCCAGGTAGACGTCCTCGTCCAAGGGACTGTCGGGCAAAGCGCACGCCGCTTGCCAACTCATAGGCTCTTTGGTCGCTTTGCCGTCGACGTCGTAAGGAACCACGTAGTACACGTACCCTTGGGGCGCTTTGAGATAGGTGGACGTTACCCTCAGTTCCAACGCTTTGACGGGGGGAGCGACGGCGCGGGTGTAGGCGACCAACTGATCCGATTCGAGCCCGGAGTCATCCTCGTTTACACGCACCATCACGGTGACGTAATATTCGCTTTCGGCGTCCAACCCCTTGACGGTGACGAGGTCGTCTTTGATAACGACGTCGGATTCGTCCCACTCATCCCCGTCGATCAAGACCGAATAGAAAAAGTCGGGATTGTGGTTGGAGATACGGACGGCAAGGTCGGTCGCCGTGGTCCCATACGCCACCTGTTCGATCAACGGAACGTTCACGACGGTGGCGACCGAATAAGTCGCGCCCTCGATCACGGACGCCGTACCCGAGTACTTGCGAGCGTCGGAAGCGTTCATGTAGAGTTGCAAGGTATAGCGGCCGCCCTCAACAAGAGAGCCGATGGTCGAACCTCTCGCCTCGATCCAATCCTCGTCGCCTTCGCCCATATAACGTAAGGCGACGCCCGATAGGAGTATCCCCTTGTAAGAGGTGGCTTTGACCGAGATGGAATCGGGGGTCTTGGAATCGATATTGACCGACAAAGTATCCCTAAGCGCCTGATAAGACATGTAGTCGACCTTGCAGGATAGGGGCACGTTGTTGTTGGAGACCACCTCGTCCAACACAAAGTTGGAGTCGGTCAGAGTCACCTTGACGGGGTAATCGCCGGGCATCTTGCTCGCGTCGGTCGCAAGACACGTGGCGGCGGAGATGGAAGCCGAACGATCCTGTCCATTGGCGTCCCTGATGGGATTGCCGTCGGTATCGGTCACCTTGATGGAGCAGATAGCGCCGATCCCCACCGGCTCGGCAAAGGCGCGCGAGGTCTTTTTCATCTCCACGTGAGCGACGGCGTGGCACTTGTCGATAACGTAGTTGAACTTGGTGTTGGAGCCGCTCAATTGGTAGTAAGGCAAGTTGGTCGAAACGTAGCCTTGGGGCTGACGAGCGGAGACGGTCACTTGATACGTACCCGCGTCTACGGGTTGATTGCCCGCCCCGCTGTACTTGCACGTAACGCTCCCGCCCATATCGGCAAAGGGGTCGGAGAGGAATCCGCCGTCAAAGACGATCTCCACTTCCTGCACGGCGCCGTTGTAGATCTTGCTCGTCACGTCCACCGAGTAGAGCAAGGAATTGACCTTAAAATACAGAGTATTTTCGGCAAGGGAATAGTTGGACACGGTCTTGCCCGCTTCCGCTATCCTTTCGACGGGATGATAGCCGGGCAAAGGCGTCACGTCGGCGAACAGACCAAACGTCACCGTCTCGTCAAACCCCGTCGTCAAAGTCAAAGTCGAAGACAACGAACTAAGCGCCGCGGTGTCGGTATCGTAAGCCCAAGCGGCGACCGCCAAGCCCTCTTTGTCTCCCAAATAACGGGTAAAGGAGGACTCCTCGCTCAACGCGTAAACGTCGGCGTACTGATCTTGCCCCACCGTAAACGAATACACGTCCGCATACGTCAAAAGGTAGGGGGTGATCCGCCAAAGCAAGCTCGGATCCGCTTTGACCGAATAGTGTGGATCGGACACGACCAAATACTGCAACTCGTATTGCGCCACGGGCAAACGAACGCTCGTCGCCCCGTCGAGCAATACGTCGATATCTTTGATAGAGCCCGTAAGCGACAATTCCGCCCCCTCCGCCATGACGTTACCCAAAGACAGGGACTCATCGCGATAAAGTCTGCCGTAGACGGCGGTCAGTTGGTCGCGGCTGACCTCAACCCAATTTTGCTCGTCGTATTCTTCGGGTAACTCGTCGTAGGCTTGGGGATCGTAGGCGGTAAGAAGACGCGCCATCACGTGCAAGATATAGGACTCGGGCAAGTCTTGCTGCGAGACCGTATAGTTTTGATACTCCAAAGGAGTCCAGACCTCGTCTTGCAAGACGCCGCACTTCACCGAGGCGATACGTATGATCTGAGGACCCATCTCCACGACGAGTTGCTCCTCTTTGCCCTCGACGAAGGGGTCGAAGGCGGGATCCACGTCAAACTTGACGCGCACTATATCCTCCCCCCACTGTCCGGGATAACTCTCGGTCAAAAACTCCGAAACGTAACGATCGATACAAAAAGCCAAAGCGCTCGACCCGTCCGCGCCCTCGGCGGCGGTATAGGTGGCATAACGCTCGACGGCTGGCAGCGCGATGGTGGCGGGCACCACTTTGAGCACGTATTTGGCGCTGGTGTTGACGCTGTAACAGGGGGTGACGTCCACCCCGTCCAAGGTGATGGTGGTGGGGGTGGTAATGGGGTAGTCGCCCACGTGGGACTCCCGCCTGTCGTCGTTACCTTCGATCGTACCCATACCGCTGATCTCGGCGCCGAAGACCAAGCCGTCCACTCGCACCGAGCCGAACTCGAACTGTAACGCTTCGGACCCGTACACTTTGGGGATATAAGTCAAAGTCTCCCCGTCCACTTCCTCGGTGTAGCCGTGCAACTCTTCGAGGTTGCGCAAGGTCACCGAGATGGGGCGGGGCTTGATCGTCCAAACGACCTGCTCGCCCGTTTTGTTGACCGCATAACTGGTGGGATTGCCGTCCTTGTCGTACACCGCAAAGGTGGTGTACAAAGACGAGTTGCCGCTGGTACCGTTGCCGCTTAGATAGTAGTTGACGGTCTTGCTCCCCGAAGGAATGGTCAACTTGACCCTTCCGTCCGCGGACAGCGCCGACACTTCCGACCCGTCCTCACGGGGATTGAGACGAGCGGTAAGAGAGGTCAGTTCGATATAGTAATCCCCGTCCGCTTGGGTAGCGGGGGCAAATACCGTACCGTCCACGTTGCCGTACAATCTACCCGCTGACAGGGGTATGTCGCCAACGGCAAAGACTTGACCGTACTCCCACTCGGTACTGGACAGATCCAACGTCAAAAAGGTATCCACCCCTTCGGCTGACGCCCAAGACGCCGATAAACCGAAGACGGCGATACCCACCGCCAGTAGGAGCGCCAATGCCAAGATGCTCGTAGTCCTGATGACTTTTTGCATAACGCCCTCCTTTTATTTGAGTTTGACGGCTCTGCCGCCGCACAACACGATCATCTTGATGGCGATGACCGAAAAACCGTTGGCGCAAATGGTGAGCGGTTTGTCCAAACTCCCCCTCGCGCACACCTTGAACCAATACGTGCCTTGCGGCACCGCTTTGCGTTCGATCAACGAAGCCAGATCCACCGTCTCGCCCGCTCGATACGCCTTGCCGATCACGTCGATGTTGACGACCGCTTTCTTTTTGCCCTTGCGGGGACGGGCGACTCCCGTCTCCAAGGCGCTGTACGCCTCGCTGTCCGACATCTCCTTGTCCGCTTTGCCCACGTCGAGCGAGGGGGAGGGAAGATTTTTCTCCGCAGGGAGGACGGGTTGGACTTCGATAGGTTCTTGTTGAGGCGCCGTCGGTTGCTCGACCAAAGCGGGCTCCGCGGATTGATCGACGACCGTTGCCGCCGCTTCCTCCGACAGGGCTTCTTCCTCGGTATGCGAGTGTACGATACGCACCAGGTTGCGAGCCATCAGCGACTCCAAACTCTCTCTTGCGGGCGCGTACTCTTTGTCCCCGATCTCCCCTTGTTTGATACCCAGCCCCGCCATGATGTCGGCGACCAGTTCCACCGCGTACCGCAATCCCCGCTTGGAACGGATCTTAATCTGCATGGGCACGTCGGCGTATTTCTTTTTGAACGAAACGTCGCGGAAGCGATATTTCGTCCCCTCGTAACGGGATGGATCGAGCGCCAAATAGACGATCAGACTGCCGCCCCGCACGTTGATCTTGGCGATAGGATTGCGACCGCGATTGTAACTGTCGTAGCACCAACTCAAACGGCTCTTGACCCCCTTGTAGGACAAAAGGGTGTTTTTGAGCACGTTGTAGTAGGCTTTGAGATTGTCGGCGGTCATGCTCATCTTGGCGACGAACGCGCGGTTGTAGCGGATAAACCCGACTTCTTCCTCGTCGTCTTCGACTTCGGGCTCTTCGTCCTCGGCAAGCGCGGTCAAGGTCGTCGCCACGTGGGCGGTCGCCAATTCCTCCAATTCCTTCTCAAGCAAAAGATCCTGCTTTTCCATACTCTCTCCACGCCTAAGGCGCGGTCCTCCTTTGTCGCTCGCGCTTCCCTCGCGCAAACACTACTCTATGCATTATAACATATCTTTTTGCGTTTGAATAGCCCCATTTTTTGCCTTTGTCGCATTTTGCACGACTTTTTTTGCTTTTGCCAAACAAAAAAGCCGCCCTTAGGCGACCTTATCGGACGTATTGCTCGCCGTATAGTCGACGAAACCTAAGGACGGTCAGGCGGTGGTACTCCACCAAGCCGTCGTCGCTATCGAACACGTACACCAAGTCGTCCCCTACTCGGTGGTACACCCGAGCGTCCGCGTCGTCGGGCAACGGGAACTCCTCGTGCGGATAGCGGGCGAACAACTCGTCCACCTGGTCGAGGGTGCAAAACGGGTCTTTGGACAAAGCGACCAGATCCGCCAAAAACGGATCGACGGGCAGAGATTTGACGTGATCGACCCCAGCTTGAGGGACGTGTACTCGGCAAAAGCCGTCTTGTTTGTCCACCCACTCGACCTCGCCCAAGGTGGGACGAGCGTAGTCGCAAAACGCCTGTTGGGCGGCTTGGGTAAAAGGCGCGCCCAACAGATCTTCCACTTCGCTCAAAGGATAATTGAGCCAAAGATCGTGCGACACCCCCATCTTGAGGTCCCACTCGGCGATCGAATTGACGATATGTCGTAACAATGCGTGATGATTCATAGCCACTCCCCGTATATTGTAGCACCGATTACGTCCGCTTGACAACTCAAATGCACCATGCTATAATAAGCCGATTTCAATAGGAGGAAAAACATGAAATTCGTTTTTATCGTCAATCCCGTATCGGGCAAAAACGCCGACAAGCAACCCTTGATCGACGAGATCAACGCCCGCCAAGGCCGTTTTGACGTAGCAGTATATCTCACCAAAGCACCTCACGACGCTACCGAATACGTCAAGACCTATTGCCAAGAACACCCCGAAGAGGACGTTTGTTTCGTCGCTTGCGGGGGTGACGGCACCCTCAACGAGGTCGTCAACGGCGCGGCTCCTTACGCCAACGCCGCCGTGTCCGCTTACCCCTGCGGGTCGGGCAACGACTATATCAAGTATTACGGCGGTAAAGATTACTTTACCGACATAGACGCCATCTTGGAAGGGACTCCCTGCCGCGTCGACGTGATGCAGATCGGGGATCGCTACGCCATCAACGCCACCCACTTTGGTTTCGACAGCTACGTCGCCGCCAAGTTTTACGAGTTCCGTCACAAAAAGAATCCGTATATGTCGGCGGTGCTTTACGCCCTCAAACACGGTATGAAAAACCACGCCCGCATCGTAGCGGACGGCAAGGTCTTCTTTGACGGGGACTACTGTATGTGCACCGTGTGCAACGGCACTCACGTGGGCGGCAGCTACAAGTGCGCTCCCCGTTCGTCCAACCACGACGGATTGTTGGAGTTGTGCTTAATCAAGAGTATCAGCCGTATCGGTTTGCTTACCCGTATGAAGTCTTACGAGCGCGGCACCCACATGGAAGAACCCCGCGTCAAAAAGTACGTGGTCTACGACCGCGCCAAAGACGTGGAGATCACCGTACCCAAAGGCTTTTACATCTCCTTGGACGGCGAAGTCATCCAACAGGAGCACATCCTCGTCCACAACATTGCGGGAGGGCTTCGTTTCGTCGTGCCCAAAGGCGCACCCATCAAATAATCTCAGCCTTTTTTGGAAAAGCCGCACCTATGGTGCGGCATTTTGGCGCGTTTAGCGGCAAGTCACTTTGATCGTCCTTTCCCATTTGACTTGGGACAAGGATAGTTTTGTGCCGTATCGACAGTACAATCTCCCCGCCACGGCAAACAGATCCACGTCGTCTTTGAGGGCGGTTTGGTAGGCGTACTCCATCTCGCGGTCTATCTCGGTCGCCACCAGTGTGGCGATCTCTTTTTCGGGAGTTTCGGCGGGCAAGGTACTCTCCACGACGGACACCGCATAGCGGTACGTCGCCTTGATCGTGTCGGGAGTATACGAACGGGTCTTGACTACGGTCAGCAATTTGACGGTAACGTATCGTCCCTCTCGATCGTATGCGGTCACCTGTCCGCCCTTGGCGTTGACCAACCCCACCCCTCGGGTCACTTGGTGTCCGTAAATGTGCGGCACGCCGTCGGTGGAGTACGCC
This sequence comes from uncultured Eubacteriales bacterium, assembly GCA_902797685.1. Lineage (GTDB taxonomy): Bacteria > Bacillota > Clostridia > Christensenellales > CAG-1252 > RUG14300. The sequence continues at coordinate 15,886 of CADBTQ010000026.1, forward strand.
ACCGTATTGTACAAGTCGAACAATACCGCCTCGTCCTGCTTTTGCTGCTCCCCGTCGGCGGGTTGCGCTTTGATCTTGACCGCATAGGGCAAAAGCTTGGCGCCGATCTCCCCTTTGACCTTAGCGCAATAGTCTTTGAGCGACACCAAATTGCGCCCTCCCGTTTGGGAGACCAGCATGTTGTCCTGTTCCACGTACGCCGACGACGAATCGAGCAGAGGCACTTTGGCGGACAACGCTTCTTTGCCCGTACCCTGCACCGCCACGATCTGCGTATCTTGGGTGAGGATATCGTTGCGCAAAAAGTTGACGAGTATCCCGTCGATCTCCGTCAAGGTATCCTCTCCGAGAAACAGCACTTTGCAATGTCCGTAAGAGGGCATCAGCGAGGCTTGGTAGGAAATGGAATCCATGGCTTGGGAGACGGTCGGGCCCGTTCCTTCCACCACGGTATAGGCGCTGGCTTTGCCCTCTTTGCTATCCGCCGCCACGCTCACCAACTGCACCGCCACCAAGTAGCCTTCCGCCACTAAGTCGATGGACATACCCACCACGATACCGCGCCTACCCAACTCGATGGGCTCTACCAAGATACCGCCCGCGACAAGTACGACCAATAGTCCCAAAATGACAGCGCCTTTTTTGAGTCGATCAAGCGACGACCTTTTTCTTTGATTTTGCATGCAATACCCCACTTATAGCGAAAATAACGCCAAGGACGACGATGGCGAAGACAGCGACCGAAACGCCCCAGAACGAAGCGTACTCCGTCCCCTGTTTGTTGCCGAACATACCCGCAAATATCCCGATCGACGACGCCGTGGCGATCGTTGCCCACAGTTGGTGCCGACCTTTGCCTACGGTGATCTCCAACCCCGCCGCAGCGGCGTTGAGGTGGTAGGCGACGACCAAGGGGACGGCGTTTAACCACATCAATATCACCGGCCAATCCACCGCGCCCAATTCGTGCGGGCTCTCCTTCATGAGCGTGCGGGCGAAAGCGTGGTCGATGTACTCCCCCGCGGGCCCAAAGGTGTAAAAGAACATCACGAAAAACGTAAGCACCGCCACCGCGCCCAAAGTCCACCCCACGGGCAACCAACGTCTCGCTTTGGGAGACGCGTCGCTTAGGTCCACGAACAAAAGCACCAATCCGTCCCCCATCCATAGTCCCTGCGCCAAAAGCCCTTTGCCCAAGCCGGCGGGTCGTAAGAGGGCGAACAGATTGTAGCCCTCTCCTTCTTGCCCCACGAAAAACACGGTCAACACCGCTAAGATCGCACCCATCAAGCAAAAAATGATCGAGGTCCTGGCGATCCCTCTCGCCCCTTTGGCGGCAAGCACCCCCGCCACGACCGCAAAGCCTATGGAAAGCACCCAAAAGTTGCCCGTGTCAAACAGCAAGCCGGTGGCAAACGAGCCCGCCTCGTATACGTACAATCCCGCCTTAAACAAGCACAATACGGCGACGAGCGCCGACGCGATCCTTTTGAGGGGATCGGGCAAAGGCAAACGAGATACGCCGCCAAGCCTTGCCACATAGTAGCAGGCGATGGACACCGAGGTGTCCACGACAAGGGATAGGGCGATCACCCATACCGCCGTCACCCCCACTTGTTTGGCAAGCAGCGAGGGCAAAACGTTGATACGGAAGGTCACCGTCAGCAAAAAGACGGCGATCCCGCCTTCCAAGCCGCTAAGGCGGGCGCGGTGACTACTCATCGTCATGACTTATCCTCCTTCGGTTGGGCGTGGGTATGCTGTACGGCCGCTCCACCATATCTTCCAATTTGCCTTTGGCAAGGGCGTCCTTCCAATCGCGGGTAAAGGCGGGAGACAACGGCGCGGCGAAGTCGGCGCCGTAGTTGTTGAGTGACACGGTATACGCCGCAAACAGCATGAAGGACAGCACCAATCCCACCAAGCCGAGCAAAGCCGCCGCGACCAAAAACACGAATCGCATGATCCCCAACGACCCTATGTGCGTGGGGGTGGTGTACAACCCGATGGCGGACAGCGCCATCACCAACACCGCCGGAGAGGACAACAGCCCCGCCGACACCGCCGTCTCCCCCAAGACGATGGCGCCCACGATCGACAACGCCATGCCCACGTACTTGGGCATACGCACGGACGCTTCGTTGAGGATCTCGAACAGCAGCAAGACCACGAACATCTCCAACCCCGCGGCGAAAGGCACTTTGGCGGTCGCGCCCAACAAAGTCACCAAAAAATCGAGCGGGAAAAATTGATAATGATACTCCTGCAGCGCCACGTAGGCGGCGGGCAGCAATAGCGCCATCAACACCGCGCACACCCTGATCACCCGCAAAAACACCGTGCGCTTGGGCTTGCGGTAGTAGTCCTCTCCGTCCTGAAACCCCTCGACCAAGAGGTAGGGAAAGGTCAACGCCATGGGGCTGCCGTCCACCAAGACCGCGACCCTTCCTTCCAACATTTTGGCGGTGACGATATCCGGCTTTTCCTGACTGCCGTATTGCTCGAAAATGCTCCCTTTGTTGTCCTCGATGAGTTGCCCGATATACGAGCTGTCCACCACCCCGTCGATGTCGATCCCCTGTATCCTTCGAGTGACCTCGTCCACTACGCGCTTGCTTGCCACCCCGTCGACGTAACACACCGCCACGGGGGTTTGGGTCACCTTGCCGACCGTATAACGGTTGACCACCAACGAATTGTCCTTGATGCGCCGACGAAGGAGGCTCACGTTTTGGGCGATCTCCTCGCCGAACCCCTCACGAGGACCTTTGATGACCGACGAGGTGGGCGGCTCGGTGACGGCGCGCTTTTCGACCTTGCGGAGGGAAACGCACCAAAAGAGGTCGTCCACCTGCAACACCACGTCGCCCGTCGCCACCTTTTGCACCGCTTGGTCAAAATCCGCCACTTCTTCTAAAGGTGAGGAGGAGTGCACCGCCATAGGCAAAGCGCCCAATTCCCCTATGCCCTCCGAAAGGGGGCGCAAGACCCCGTCCTCCAAGAGGGCGCGGTCGATCATGCCGTCGATGTAAATCACCCAACCGTTTCGTTTGAGAAGGCGAGAGGGCGCAACGACCAAGTCGAAACTGTTCCCAAAAGCCTCGCGCCACTTTTTTTGCACGTCGTTATCCATACCCCAAGTATGGAACGGAACCCAAATGGACAAACCTATCCACCAAAAAGAGTTTGCGCCTTGACATAAGCACAAAAGTATTGCTATAATGAATAATAGATAATATTTTGCGCTAACCGCGCTATTTAGGAGGAAATTATGGGACTGATCAAAGCGACTTTCAATGCGATCGGCGGCATATTCGGCGACGCTTGGCTCGAAGTGCTGGAAGCGGACAATATGGACGACAACACCGTCTTTACGTCGGCGGTACAAGTGCGCTCCAATTCCAAACGCAACAGCAACAAAAAAGGCGAGGAAAACATCATCTCCAACGGCTCTATCATCCACGTCTACCCCAACCAATGTATGCTACTGTTGGACGGCGGCAAGATCGTAGACTATACCGCGGAAGAAGGCTACTACAAGGTAGACAAATCCTCTACTCCTTCCCTCTTTAACGGCGAGCTGGGCAAGTCCATCAAGGATACCTTCCAACGTATCAAGTTCAGCGGTATCCCCTCGCAAGCCCAAAAAGCGGTGTTTATCAACCTGCAAGAGATCAAGGGCATCAAGTTCGGCACCCGCAACCCCGTCAACTATTTCGACAACTTTTACAACAGCGAGTTGTTCATCCGCGCGCACGGCACCTACTCCATCAAGATCGTGGATCCTCTCAAGTTCTTTACCGAGGCGATCCCCCGCAACGCCCAAAGAGTGCAGATCCAAGACATCAACGAGCAATATCTCAACGAGTTTTTGGAGGGCTTGCAAGTCAGTATCAACAAGATGAGCGCGGACGGCGTGCGCATTTCCTACGTCACGTCCAAAGCGAGCGAGATCAGCCGCTATATGCGCGACGCGTTGGACGAGGATTGGCGCAATATGCGCGGTATGGAGATCCAAGCGGTCGCCATCGGTTCGGTGTCCTACGACGAAGAGAGTCAAAAACTCATCAATATGCGCAACCAAGGCGCGATGCTGGGCGATCCCACCGTGCAAAGAGGTTACGTCGCGGGTGCGGCGGCTCGCGGTTTGGAAGCGGCGGGCAGCAACCCCAATGGCGCCATGAACGCCTTTATGGGCTTTGGCATGGGTCAAATGGCGGCGGGCAACCTGTTTGGTCAAGTGGCGTCCGCTCCCGCGCCCCAACAGCAACAACAAGCGCCGCAACAGGCGGCTCCTCAAAGCGGCGGGGCGAATAGCTGGACTTGCGAGTGCGGCAGCGTCAACACGGGCAAGTTCTGCCCCAGCTGCGGCAAACCCAAACCCGTGCAACAATACTGGTTCTGCCCCGAGTGCGGCAACAAAAACGGCGCCGACACCAAGTTCTGCCCCGAGTGCGGCACCCGTAGACCCTCATGACGCCTGCCGATTATCCTCAAGAAAACGCGCCCGTATCTTCGGGCGCGTCGTTGATATGCCCCGCTTGCGGCGCGCCGCTCAAGTTTGACCCGGCAACCCAGCAGTTCCATTGCGAGTTTTGCCTAAGCAAGTTCAGCAAAAAGGAGATCGAGCGCCCCACGCCCGCGGACGTGGACACCATCGACGAGGCTCTCAACGAGTATAACTGCCCCTCTTGCGGCGCGACCATCGTCGCCGACCTCAACACGACGGCGGATTTTTGCGCGTTTTGCGGCAACCCCGTCATTCTCAAAGGGCGAGTTTCGGGCGAGATCAAGCCCAACTTGATCATTCCGTTTAGCGTGACCAAGGTGCAAGCGCAAAACATTTTGCGGGACTTCCTCAAAAAGAAAAAGTTTGTCCCCGCCTCCTTCTTTTCGCAAGCCAACCTCGACAAAGTCACGGGCGTGTACCATCCTTTTTGGGAGTTGGACGCGGACACGGACAGTTCGGTCAACGTGACCGCCACCACTTCGTCCCACTGGCGCAGCGGCAACAAGGAGTACACCAAGACCAACTACTTCAACGTGTTCCGTTCGGGGGAGATCCACATGGAAGACATCTCCGTCCACGCCCTCAAAGACGCGGATAAGCAACTGTTGGAGGGGGTGCTACCCTATCCCATCCAATCCCACCAACCCTTCTCGATGGAGTATTTGTCCGGCTTTTACGCCAAAAAGTACGACCTCTCCCGCAAGGACGTGGAAGGGGAAGCGCGCGCCAAAATGTACAACTATGCGGGCAAGATATTGACCGATACCATTACGGGTTACGACTCGGTGCATATCGACAGACAGTCGGTGGTAGTCACTCACGCCAGTTGGGATTACACTCTACTGCCCATTTGGGTGCTTGCCTATCGTTACGGCGGCAAAGTTTACAACTTTGCGGTCAACGGCGTCACGGGCAAAGTCTTCGGTGAGATCCCCTTGTCTAAGCCCAAGTTGTGGTTGACGGCGGGCGGCATTGCGGCGGCGGTCGCTACGGTCGTCGGTTTGATAGGAGGACTGCTGATATGAAAAAGTTACTCCTGATACTCTGCATCGTCATGCTCGTCGCCCTGCCTTTGGTGGCGGTGGGCTGTACCGAAAAGACCCAAAGGACGCAATTTGTCTACCAAGACACCGCCATTTTCAACGCCGACCAAGTGGCGGCGATCGAAGCGGCGTGCAAGGAGACGACGGCAAAACGCAAAGCCACCTTTTTGGTGTTTACCTGCGATTACGACGACGTGAGCGCCAAAGCCACCTATTCCTCCGCCGAATCGGCGATGTCCCACTTTGGGATCGAACCCCAAAAGGATTACTGCGTGGTGGTGGTCTCTATCGCCCCCAACGGCAATTACCACTTCTATCTCGACACCGTCGGCAACGCCGACCGCAAGGTCAAGCAAGGGGAGATCGACGACATCGTGTTCTCTTCGGACGGAGACAAGATCGCCATGACCACCGATCTGGAGACGGTGACCGCGGGCGTGGTCGGCGTGGTGCAGCAGTTCGGCATCGCCTATCAAGTCAGTCTGTTCTCCGTCATCATCGTGATCGTGGTCGCCTTAGGTATCGGCTTGGGCGTCATGCTGATCATCGCGGGTCGCATCAAGCGCTCTTACTCCATCAAGCGTCGCAACGAAGTCTTTGACTTCGACTCCAACTCCCGACTCGACCTCAAACAGGTGCAAGACGTGTTTGTGCGTAGCAACACCACCTACGTCATCATCTCCTCCGACTCGGGTCACTCGGGCGGCGGCGGTGGACACAGCAGCGCGGGCGGCGGCGGTGGCGGCCGCGGAGGAAGATAAGCGCGAGTACACTCGCGCCGTGATATTTGCTCCGCAGAGAAGGCTTCGCGCCTTTTGGGCGGTGAAGTACACAAAACACAAAAGGACGCCCCGAAGGGTGTCGTTCATAGGGATTTTATCCCTTCAAGGGAGAGTGGTATAGCATAATCGCTATGCCACTCTTTCCTTTTTAGGTGATTATGGTATAAGAGTAGGTATTGCTCCTATCCCGTTGTAAATGATCTCTACGGCTTGTGATTTCTTGCCGTCCACGCGTTCGGCTTGATGAACGATAATCTTTTCGATGAACTCTCTCACAATTTCCGGAGTCAGTTCGGTAATCTCGGTGTACTTCTTTACGAGGCGAACCAATTTGACTATATTGTCGGAGTTTTCTTTCGCTCTTGCAAGTTCTTCCCGTAAGGATTTAACCCGTTCCGTCAACGTAGATTGTTCTTCTTCATAAGACTGCGCCATCTTTGCAAAACGTTCTGCGGTGATATTGCCGC
>CADBTQ010000027.1 GCA_902797685.1 uncultured Eubacteriales bacterium
AGATCCTTCCTCAATCGCCTACGGCCATCCCGAGTACGTCAACACCAACACCTACTTCTACCAAGGCGGCTACTACGTGCTGACCGTCAAGGTCGGCTCCCGTTTGGGCGGCTATCAGGAAGTGGATATGTTGCTCAACGTGGCGGATCGTACCATCAAGAGCGTGAGCGGCAAGACCTACACCCAAGACGGATTGTTCGTGCAAGAGATCACGCCTTACGGCGCAAGCGGCGCTACCGCCACGCCTTCGGGCAAGATCACCGTCGTCTACGACGAAAAGGACGCTTCGGGCAACTACTTGACCGGAGAACTCAACGTCTTGTGGTCTTACGCCAACATCAACTACCACTACCTCGGCAACGCGTCGGACGCTTACGTCTTGATCGGTAACGCGCAGGGCGGCTATCAAACGATCCCCGTCCACATCGTGGTCAACGCCATGATCGCCGACAAGCGGTTGGAAGGCGCTACCGCCAACGTGGCTTTGGACGACGACGGTCAACCCTTCGCTTACAATCCCTACGTTGCCGAAGGCACCACGCCCAAGAAGGTCAAGGTGTACTTCAACGGCAATCCCAACTCCGCCATCATCTTTGACGTGGATCCCGAATCCTTCCGTCTCAAGAGCACGGAGATGGATTACACCACCGCCTACGTGGACGCTTCGGTGCGCGTGGGCAACAACCGTAGCGGTTATCAATGGGTGGACGTCCGCATCCCGATGGCGGACACCGCGATCAAGGATACCTTGGTCAAGACGGTGACGGTCAATCCGTACACCAACCCCTTGACTTGGGACGAGCAAGGTCTGCTGTATTTGGGCGGTCAACCCTTGACGGTGGACGCGCACATCGGTCAAAGCGCCGAGTTGGTCAGCCTGCAAGCGGTCTTGGCGGAAGAGTTCAGCTACGATTACCACGGCAAGGATACCGTCCGTCTCGCCATCAAGTTGGGCAACGAATTGGGCGGCTATCAAACGACGACCGCTTCGGGCGACGGCATCTACTTGTTCGTCAAAGTCCAACAAGAACTGGTCGAGCAAGTGGACGTGGACAACTACTGGTTGGATCTGGTCGTGGACGGTCGCGTCAACCCGTACGAGATGCCCCAAGTCGAAGGCGAGTCCATCAAGGCGACCGTGTCGGGTCAACAACTCGATCTGACGGTCAAAGCGGTGCAATACCTCGATACCTTGGGCAACGTCCTCGATACTTTGGGGTATCAAGGCAACCGCAACGTCAAGGTGCGCTTGCTCGTCGGTAACGAAGTGGGCGGTTACCAACCCGTGATCGTCACTTCGGGCAATAGAGATCTCGTGCTCAGCCTTGCCGACGTCCGCGTGGATATGACCGATCCCGCCTTTACTTCGCAACTGGCGGCTTGGGTGGATCCCTACGACTACAGCTTGCCCACTTCCGTCAGTTGGGGCGGTTACGACTACGCCTTGTCCTTCGTGAAAGCGGACGGCACTTCGTTCGGCGACAAGGATATCGGCTATGCGGGCGGCAACTATCAACTGATCGCGAGATTGGGCAACGCCCTGGGCGGCTATCAAGAGTATCGATACACCTTGCACGTGAGTCAAAAGGTGATCGTCTCCACCGACCTCGGCACCGTGACGGTCGATCCCATCTCGGGACAACTGGTCTTGCCCGCAGGCAGCGTGCACGCGACCTTCCTCGACGGTCAGGTCGCCACCTTCGATATGGCGGCGTACACCGTGGCTATCCGCGACGCGGGCAGCAAGTTCGTCTTCGCTTCCACTCGCGTGGGCGGTAAAGACGGTTGGGACCTCGCGGGCGTCGACCTTGACCTCGCCGGCGGCGTGTACACGGCTACCGCTTATATCGGTAACGAATTGGGCGGCTATCAACCCGTGGCGGTCACCGTCAAAGTGGAGAGCAAGTTGATCGACCAAAGCAAGTCCTTGCGCTACGTGGTGTCGAGAGACGGCAACAAGGTCAACTTGGCGACTTTGACCGACAGCGTGGTCGGTTTCGGCGAGTTCTTCCTGCTGCCCAAGGATCTGTGGGTGCCCATGCAAGACGGCACCACATTGCAAGTGTCGGTCGACTGGAACGAGTTGAGCTACCAAGAGGGCGGCGTCAAACGTACTTTGGTCGGTTGGACGATGCAAGACTTGTACGCTTTGGGCGAAGGCACCTATACCGTAAGCGCCGACGTCTACGGACAAAAGGTCTCCACCAAGATCGTGTTGACCGCTTCCCGCGTGGTGGAGGGCGACTCGTTCGCGACTTACTACTCGGTCAAGCGCGGTAGCAACTTCGCGCTACCCACCACCATCACCCAACAAGTGGCGGTACTGTCCGACGGCGGTACGACCGAGACGGTGTACAAGACCTTCGACGTCAGTTGGAACCGCAAGGTGTCCATGTCGGTCGAAGACAGTTACACCTTGACCGCGACCATTCGCGGCGGGCAAGTGACTTGGACCAAGACGGTCAAATTGGTCGTTTACACCGCCAACATCGTGTCGGCTTCGGGTGTGGTCGATCACGACGATACCGTCACGGTGGGTACCGTTATCGACGCGGCGTACCTACCCGAGGTGATCGTTGCCGTCATGTACGGTACCGACAGTTACAACGCCACGCTCAAAGCGGCTTGGATCCCCGTGAGCAAGGTGACGAGAGGCGGGGTCGAGACCCTCTACGGCGAACAAGAACCCAACCACTTCGGCATCCTCGTGACCGACGTGGGTAGCCGCTACCTGTTTGAGGCGGTCATCTACAACAAGGAGGGCGAAGTCATCACCAACCAAGGCGAACCCATCCGCGTCGAACTGACCGTGGTAGATAGCGACGAGTCGGTGGCGGGCAAGATCGCCTTTAATACCAACGCCCAAGACGAGGACGGCGCCGAGTACATTCGCTTGACCTATCGCGACTACGACGACTTCGTGCCCTATCGTCTGTTGGACGGTGGCATCGAGATCTTCCGCGTGGCGTATATCGCTCAAGACGGCACCGAGTACGTGCAGACGTTGTCGGGCGGCGTGTTGGTCGGCGACCAAGCGCCCGTGGACGTGGGCGAATACGTCCTGCGCCTGTACACCCGCTTCGTGGGCAGCACGGATACCGAGGGCAAGACCATCGACGTCAAGTACGTCATCGAGCCCAAGGATATCTCGGATCGCATCATCATCGCCAACACCAACCATCGTTACGACGGCTTCGGGCAAGAGATCACCGCTTACGTGTCGGGACAACTTGCCAACGTGATCGTCGAGTACTTGGTGGGCGGCGAGTGGACCGCGACCGCGCCTTCGGACGTGGGCAGCTACCAAGTCAAGGTGACCATCTCTTCTTCCAACTACAAGGGCGAAGCGAGAGCGCAACTGGATATCGTCGAAGTGATGTACGTGTACTTCCACTCGGTGGACGGCACGGTGTCCTCGGCGGTGTCGGTGGGCGACGGATGGTTCCTGCCCAACGCGACCGTGACCGCTCGTACCATTGCGGGCGAGGGTTACAGCGGCGTGTGGTACTGCGTGGCATACGTGGACGGTGTGGAGACCCGCAAGATGATCCGCTTGACGTCGAGGATGTCTTTGGATAACTGCGTGTTCAACACCGAGACCGATCACTACGAACTCCACCTGTACGAGGCGCGCATCACCTTGTCGGTGGATACCTCGGTCGATCAATCCACTCTCCACGCCGGCGTATTGACCTTCTGTTACGGCAAGGTGTACGGCGCCGACGCTTACGGCGAAGGGGAGATCGACCTCAACCTGTTCGGCAAGATCACCGTTCAGTACTACCGAGACGACGTCTTGGTGCGTACCGAACTGTCCTTGCGCGATCAAAACAGCCAAGGCGACTACTACCTCAGGGTACAAAAGCCTTACGGCGAAAGCCTGTCTCAAGGCACCTATCGGGTGCAGATGACGGTGGAAGCCGGCAACATCAAGGTGGACGCCGAGCCGTTCACCTTGACGGTCGCCTGATCTAACGGGCGCTTGTCGCCCGCAACGAAGACTACACTATTCGTGTTTAGATAGATGTCCCCAAGGGACTTGACAGCTTAGGATAATCTGATAGGAGAAGATTATGAAAACTCGAACTATTCAACTCAAAGTAATCGTGGTACTCGTGGCAATGCTCACCGCATTGGCACTATGCTTGACGGCTTGCGCGCCCGACTCCTCTCTCGAAGCGAAGAGCGCGAGCGTGACGCTGATCGAGCGTAACGCCTTAGCGAGCGGCGAAAACGTCGTCAAGTACGACACCGCTTCGTCCGTGCCGACCGAGCGCCACGGCAACTATTATTTGGTGCGCACCGTCCAACAGATGCGCTACGTTTTGACCACCGAGGACAGCAATCAATATCTGTTGATGAACGACTTCGTGGTGGAAGACGGATCGTGGGCAAGTCACAACAGCGATGCCCCGCGTACCTTTACCCTAAGCGGCAAAGGGTACGACTCGTCTTGGAACGAGACGGGCGCCAACCACACTTTGACCTTCCGCCCCAACGCCTCGGATACGACGGTCAAGTCCACCTCCGCATACGGCGGCTTGTTCGGCGTGTTCGACGGGGTACTGCAAGATCTGACCTACAAGTTCGAGGGCAGATTGGAGTGTGATCTGAACGCCGCGGGCGTGGGCACCGCCTACTACGGCAGCTTGGCGGGCGTGTTGTCGGGCACGATCCAAAATTGTACCGTCTCCTACTCGGGTACGATTTCGGCGTACGGCAACGCGAACGGCAAAACCGTCTATGCGGGCGGTATCGCCGGTCAGATGAAGGGCGCGACCCTTACCGATACGATCGTTTACATAGGCGGCGCGGTGTACGCCCGCAATATGGTCAAAGACGACGACTCGACCAGCAAAAACTGCAAAAACTACGCGGGCGGCTTGGCGGGCTTGATGTCGGACAGCGGGACTTCCGCCGCCCGTCCCACCACCTTGTCGGGCTGCGACGTCAGCATGGCGGGCAGCATTTATGCCAACGATCTCGGCGCCGTCAGCGGCTTTGGTCAAACCATTTACGTCACCGGACAAAACGGGGCGGGTTACTACTTCGTGTCCGGCGGTTTGGCGGGCGAAGCGGGAAGCGCCGCACTGAGCAACAACAAGATCAAATTGACGGGTCGCGTGTATTCTACGGGCGGCACTTATTCGTCGGTGGACGGGGGCGCCGCGGGCGGCTTGTTCGGCTTGACTTCGTCGGGCGCTACCCTCTCCATTCAAAACAACGTGTTTACGTTGGGCATGACCGTCCGATGCGAAAACCAACGCGCCGAAGGTTTGGGCGGGGGCAAACACCCCGGCAATACCGTCCTCGGCGGTCTCATCGGTCGTATGCTCGGCTCCGCTACGGCAAGCGGTCTCAAAGGCAACGCTTTCTATTATCAAGCCAATCTCGCGGTGTCCGCTTCGGACAACGCCGACGGCAAGGATTTCTACGGCTACGTGGTGGGCGTGGGCAACAACTTCGGCTCCTTCAACGGAGGCAACAACTGGTTTGTTTATCGCGGGGGCGCCGATAGCGACACGGGTTACGTCACCGATATCCCCACGCGCCAGACGTCCGACTCTTCGGGCAACGAATCCAACAACACCTGCGGCAATTTGGGCAGACTGCTCGTGTACGGAGGCGGCGAAGTAGAGGTGTCCGTCAATCAAGTGACCAATCGTTTGGTGTTTGAAGCCAAACAACAATATTCGCCCTTCTATCGTTGGCTCACCAACATGGGCGGCAACGTGGCGTTGACCAACGCTTCCGAGGTGAGCGGATCGACGTTTAGTCCCTCCAGCACCACGGGCGTGCTGTACGCCGTGTTTTTGACCCGTGAGATCGACGACAGCGGCAAGTACGTCCAATGGACGGAAGAGATGCGGTCGGGTCTCAACTTCTCTTGGAATACCGTCAGTTTGACCGCCGACGTCACCGTGACCAAAGGCGTCAACCTGTTGGATACCTATTCGGGCACCTTCGAGGGCAACGGCCATACCGTGACCTTCGGCAACGGGGTCGTGATGTACGGCAAGGACGTCAACCAAGACGAAGCGGTCGTGGTCGGTCTGTTTGGTCGTCTCGGCTCGTCGGGCACGGTGCGCAATCTCAACGTCACGTTCGCGGGCACTCTTTACGGCGGCGACCAAAGCGCTAACAGCACGGACGACAACTATTCGGCTGCCGTGTACATGGGACTGATCGCGGGCGTCAACGAAGGTACGATTACCAATATCAACGTGACTTTGTCTCAAGCCGCCAAGCTGGTCGCTTTGGGACGCAACGTCACTTTGGGCGGATTGATCGGACATAATAAGGGGAGCGTTTCGAACATCGTACTGACCATAGACGGCACTTTGCAATCCAATGCCGAAGTGACGGTCGTCGGCGGTTTGATCGGGTTGCAAGCCGAGCAATCGGGCGGCGTGACCTTCGACAAGATCAACGTCGATCTCAGGGGTCAGTTGGTCGCCAGACAGCGCGACAACGCATACCAAGCCGTCAACTGCAAGATGGGCGGTCTGATCGGCGTTTCGCAAGCGGCGTTGACCTTCAGCAACGTGGCAGTCAACGTCCGCGACGTCTCCAACTTCACGGGCGACGTGTTGACGATGGGTTGTACCCACAACACCGACGCCTACTCGGGCGAAGACGGTTTGTTGGACGTGGTCAACGAATGGACCATCTCCAACTCGGCTACCAAGATCCCCGAGATATTGGACGCGCTCAACGACGTCAACGTGGCTTTGGCTTCGCAAGTGACCTACCACGAGGTGATGATCGAGCTGACCAACGTGCAGGCAAGAGGCATCCAAGTGGTCGCTAGCGAAAAGGATCCCTCCTTGAGCGCGCAAAACTACTTTACCAAATACATCAAAAATCCCATTTTGTCCTTAGATAGCGGCGCGCCTTGTTCCACTTGCTCGGGCAACTGTCACAAGGCGGAATTCGTCGCCAACCACGACGGCTACAATTACGCATTGTCCAATACCTGGGCTTTGGGTACTTTCAAGCAATATCCCGATCGTTCGGCGGATTACTCGACCGAGTTGGGCGTGCGCGCCTTGCCTTACTTCGGTAGCGAGCCGCAATCCACCGCTACCGTTTCGCACCTCAACTTCATTTTCGTCCGCGACGGCTCGGCGGTCGCTACCATGAACGGGGACGGCTCCTTCGTGTTCAGCGTGCCTTTGGACGACGACAGCCACGTCTTTACGGGTTGGTACGTGGATTTCGATCAATCCACTATGGTCAATCCCTCTTACGTGACTACCCAAGTGATCGGCGGTAAGGAGACTTCCTGCTTCGTGCCCGGCCAGGGGCAGGCGGGCGGCGTGTTCTTCTCGAGCGTTATCTCCAACCTCATCACGACCACTGCCGAACTCGACTATTTGGCGACGACGACCAAAGCGGGGCAACGCTACGAGGGCGTGATCTTCTCGTTAGGGGCGGATCTGACCTTCAATTCGGCGTTTGTTCCCATCGGCAACAAGACGCACCCCTTCGGCGGCTCGTTCGACGGCAAACTTCACACCGTCACCTTGGCGGGCGGCTTCGATCTCGATCAAGCGGAGGACGGTTTGGGTCTCTTCGGTTGTTTGGATTCGACCGCTTTGGTCAAACAACTGACCGTGACGGTATCGGGATCGGTCTCCGCACCCAAAAAGTTCGTCTTCGGCGCGGTTGCCGGTATCAACTACGGTACCATCGGCGAAGGCCGTCAACAAGACGTGAGCGTCAACGTCTTGGCAAGCGTTTCGGGCGCCAAGTACGTGGGCGGCGCCGTGGGACAAAACTACGGCTTGATCCAAAACCTCGCCGTGATCGTTGACAACGATTCTATCTTAAGCGCCAACGGTCTGGGCGGGGACGAGACCCTCACCGCCGCCGCCATCGCGGGCGGCGTGGTCGCTCTCAACGACGGGCTGGGCACCGTGCGCAACGTGCAATTCTCCGCGCCCGTCCACGCCGTACTGATGTACGAAGGCACCGTGATCGCCAATGCCTCCAACGCCTTGAGTTTGGCGGGCGGTATCGTGGGCGCCAACTACGGCAACGTCTATTCGGGCGTCGCTAACGTGTATATCGAGGACGACAGCAAACGATTGGCTCTGGCTTTGGGTACGGGCGGTGCGATCCGTCGCGCGGGCATGCTGATCGGTTACAACGGCGATCAATCGGATATCGATTCGCTGTGGGCGGTCTATTCGCTGCCCACCGCGGGCTTCGTCCTGCCCAGTATGGACGTAGACGGCGCATACGACGCCGATCTCATCGTGGGGCAGGATAGCGCCAAAGCCAATCGTTTGATCCGCTACGGCTACGGCAATATCGGCACCGATATCTATGCCAATATGGAAGGGCGTCAGCTCAAGGGCGGCAGCATCGTCTTCAATGCGGACAACGACGCCACCAACACCCCCTTCTACGGGTTTACGATGACCCTCAAAGGCGGGGAATCGGTCGACAACGCTTCGGGCGAAACGTACAGCCCCCAAGTGTCTACCATCAGCACGCAAGGAGTGGAAGGGCAGACCTGTTACGCGGTGTTCGTCGATTCGCAGATCAACAATAAGGAAGAATTATACGCGTTGGCGGCTTTGGTCAACAGCGGTTTCCAAGCCTACGCCAACTACATCGTCAAATTGACGGGTACCAAATTGCAACTGTTGCCCACCGATCCGGGCTACGCCACCATCGGCGTGGACTATCCCTTCGTGGGCACCTTCGACAGCAACAACTACGCTATCGAGATCCGTTCGGACGGCGCGAGCTTCTTGCCTTTGTTCGGTATCATTGCCGAGACGTCGGGTATCCGCAATTTGGAATTGGATATCAATGCCTCGATGACCGCCACCCGGTCGGTGATCTACGAGGGCGTGGAAGCCTTGGGTATGCTCGCCTGCGTCAACTTGGGTACCGTCAACGGCGTGCGTTTCACCACCCGTTCGCAAGCGATCGGCTCGGGCGCCGTGGGCGCTTTGGTCGGCTACAACAAAGGTAGTATCAACGGCACCACTTCGGTCGTGCTGTACACCGACAACACCGCAGGTATGGATATCGCCGCGGGCGCCAAAGGACAGATTGCCGGCGGCGTCGTGGGTATCAACGCCCAAGGCGGCGTGATCGGCAGCGACATGGTCGCGGGCGTATCCATTACCGTATATAACGGCACCGTGCAAGCTTTCGTCGAGGGCGAACAAGCGGCGGGTGCTATCACCGGTATCAACTACGGCAAAGTATTGGGCGTGGTCGTCGAGGACAACGGTCGTCTCTCTTCCGCGGGGGACGTCGGCTTGGTCGCGGGTATCAACCGCGGGGAAGTGGGCGCCGCCACCGTGACGGCGACTTCCACCGCCACCTTCGGTGGCTCGTCCTATCCCGCCCATCTCGGCGGCGTGGTCGGCACCAACGAAGCGGGCGCGACCGTGGGCGTGACGTCGTCCACCATCCGCGTGAATTGGCAAGCCGCCCATTCGCAAGCGGACGGTGTGTTCGGCGGTATCGTGGCGACCAACGACGGGTTGGTTCAAAACACGGGCGTCAATCTTACCGCATCGGTCGGCGCGGGGTTAGTCGGCGGACTGGTAGGCGAGCAGGGACTTCGCTCGGTCTTGTCCTCTGAGGTCACGTTGGGACAAAACGCCACCCTCACCGGTACCACCCATGCGGGCGGCTTGGTCGGCAAACTCGTCGGCACCGTCGCAAGATCTGCCGCCAACCTCTACGGTGTCGTCGCTTCAAGCGGGCTTGGCGGCGGTATGGTAGGCGAAAGTCTGACGGGTGCCACCGTGGACAGTTGTTATGCGGTGCTTAGCAACGATCTGAGCGCTTTGGGCTCCGCCAAAGTGGGTTTGGCTATCGGCAGATCCGCTTCGTCCGACGTGGGCGTCAACAGCTGGGCGGTCGCGTCCAACCGTATCCGCACCTTGGCTTCGCCCTCTCAGGACAGTTACGGCTTTAACGTACTCAAGATCGTCGGCAACGCCACGGTCATTCCTTCGTTTGTGGAGAAGGGTAACGACCAAGTGGGCATCCGCATGACGGCGGGCGTGATCTCGGGCATGAGCATGAAGTGGTATCAGGATATCTCCACGCTCGAGAGCGACGGTTACACCTCGGCGGTGTACGATTGCCAAGCGGATTGGACTAACAAGCTCTATCACGTTTGCTACTACGATCTGGAGATCGATACCGCAAGCGAGTTTTACAATCTGTATTTGTCTATCAACGCGGCGGACCTTTTCAACGGGGTCATGTTCCGCCTCAATTCGGATATCGTGATCGAGGGGCAAATGTTGCAACCCATCGGCACCAAGGTCAATCCCTTTACGGGTATCTTCGAGGGCGGCTATCACACCGTCACCTTGGGTGAGGGTAGCGGCATTGCCGGCACCGATTACAGCGGCTTGTTCGGCTATATTGCCAAAGAGGCTGTGGTGCGCAACTTTATCCTGGACGTCAAAGAGAACGTGTTGTTGGGTTCCACCTGTCAATACGTGGGCGGTCTTGCGGGTCGTATCGACGGCATGGTAGACAGCGTGGCGGTCCACATGGGCAGCGATCCCGCTTCCAAACTGAGCGGCGCCAAAGTGGGCGGTCTTGCGGGCTTGGTCGGCGATGACGCGCGCTTCGTCAATACCTGGGTGGTCGTCTACAACGGCGGCGCTTCCAAGGTGGGCGAAGGGACTTCGGACGTCAACTGCTTGGGCGTACTCGGCTCGGGCAAAGTCCAACTGACGATGGACGAGACCGCGCTTAACGCGGGCAACGTGCAATTCGTCGTCAACGTGACCGACGGACTGTCCTACTTCGACGCTTGGTACACCGACATCTCCACCGCCACCACCTTTGCCCAATCGGGCGGCGCGGGGGCGTTGGGTACGTATACTCCCGTCGGCACGGTCAGCGGCACGCCCGCTTTCGTGTGGTATAGACCGTTGTCCACCCTCAAGGGCAGCAATTTCACCCTCTCCTTTATCGGATTGGTGATCCGCGACGCGGAGGACTTCGTCAACTTCGCCAACAACATCAATACCTACGGCGATCAAGGCGCCAAGTTCACTTTGGATCTCGGGTATCAAGCCAGCGGCGCGCCCCAGACCGAGTTGGTCGTCGACCTCACCGAGTTTGCGCCTATCGGCAATCGCAAACATCCCTTTACGGGTACGTTCGACGGCACGGTGCCTTACGCTTTGGCTTCGTCTCGTGCGTACACTTTGATCGTTAAGGGCAATCTTACCAAAGAAGACAACGCATTCGCCGCCGAGGGCTTGGCGGACTATTGCGGTCTGTTTGGCAACGTGGGCGAGGGCGCTCTCATTCAAAACCTCGTGATCCGCGCCGACTCCAAGGCGATCAGCGAGGACTATCAAGGGCAAACGATCGGCTTTAACGGCAGTATGTACACCGGCTTCGTCGCGTCTTATCTCGCAGGTACGTTGCGCAACGTCGTCGCCGTGCTGGACGCGGGCACCCGCATCGTCAACATCCACGACGACGCCTTGGGCGGTATGATCGGCGTGATGAGCGACACGGCAGTGTGCAACAACGCTTGGTTGATCCTGCCCGAAAACAGCACCTATCACTCGGTGGGCGGTTTGGTCAAGGATAAGGTCGTACCTTATCAACAGATCGCTACCGATTACCCCTCGACCAAGTTGCCCTCGGTGATGTATCTGTGCGGCGACGGTATCTTGGGCGTGACTTACGTCTACAACCGTTCGAGCAATCCCGCCCAAAACGTGGACGAGTTGCAGTTCAGTTTGACTTCGGTGTCGGGCGGCGCGCCCGCTTACGGATTTGTGGACGGTACTTTGACCGATCCCACTCCCGTCTCCCGCTTTGTTTCCAAGGCGGACGAAGACGCGGCGGGCAAGGACTATTTGGCGATTTTCCTCAACCCCGCTATCTCCTCTTACGAGGACTTGGTGGCGCTATCGGATATGCTCAACGATCAAGGTCGTTCCTACTTGGGCGTGATCTTCTATCTGACCCAAAATATCACGATCAGCGGAGTGGATTGGACGCCTATCGGCGGCAACGTGGAGACGGGCGGAGGGGAATACCGCAAGGTGCCCTTTATCGGCGCGTTTGACGGTCAGGGCTACACGATCACTTTCGCTCGCGACGTGACTTGTTCCGCTCCTTACGCGGGTCTCTTCGGTCTTTTGTCGTCTACCGCTCGTATCAGCAATCTGTACGTGGATACCCAAGCGACCTTTGGCGATTACAATACCGAATACGCGGGCGTGATCGCAGGGCTTGACCTTGGCGCCAGCTTGACCAACGTGATCGTGCGCTTTGGCAAAAACGCCTCTCTCGTCGCCGAGATCGACACGGGTAGAGTCGCGGTCAACGACGCGCTCTTGTACGACTTGGACGGCAACGTCACCAACTACGACACGGTCAACAAAGGCGTCAACGTGTGGGTGCTCAACTACAACAGCCGTTACAACGTGACCCAAAACCAAAAGGAAAAAGCCTTCTTCGACACCGTGGGCACCACTTGGCAGGGCGCTTTCAACGGCGGCGCCAACGTGGTCACCGTGGTCGCGGCGGGCGAGATGGAGATCGCGTTCGTGTTCGACGGATCGCGCAAGGTGGTAGGCGTGCGCCTGACCAACCCCCAAGGAGATTCCAACCCCATCAAAGAGTGGTACTCGGTGGAGGAGGGCGGCAACGTGTCTTACGACAACGGCAATTCGTACACGCCCGCCTACGACAGCTATGGCAAAGTGCTGTACGCCAGTTACTTGCAGGACGAGATCGGCAATTTGGAAGACTTGTTGGCGTTGGCTATCGACAACAACGACGGTTACGACTTGTACGGTCTTACCTTCCGTTTGACCGCCGACGTGGTGATCGATCGTCCCTACCAAGCCATCGGCAACGAGAGCACGCCGTTTAGCGCAACGTTCGACGGCGCCTTCCACACCCTCACCTTGGCTAAGGACGTGGTCGTGGACGGCTTGTATGCGGGTATCTTCGGCTACTTGGGCGATACCGGCTTGGTGCAAAACCTCAAAATGGACGTCAAAGGCACTTTGGGCGTCACCACGTACGTAGAGAGCGAGATCCAAGCGGGCAAGCGCAATACCGCCTACGCGGGCGCCGTCGCGTACAACTTAGGCAAACTCTCTTCGGTCATCATCGATATGACCCAAGCGACCATTCGCGCCGAGGAGATGAGCGGCTTTGCGTTCGGTTACGACGCGATGAACTACGCCGACAATACTTGGGTCATCTTCAATGCCAACAACGTCTACCCCTTGGTGGGTAGAGTGGCGGGCGGTGTCTCCAGCACGGTCAACTCCATGCAGATCGTGGGCGTGGGCAGCGTCAAGAGCGAGTTCTACTTCGACGAGATCGAAGGAGTGCAGACCCACTTCGTGCGTATGTTCAACGATACCGGACTGATCGGCGGCAACACCTACGCCGTCAAGGGTTGGTACAGCGATTTCAGCCGCGATTATCAACTGTCCAAGTCCCTCAAAGTGACCGCTTTGGAAAGCGAAGTCACGGCGGGCACCAACGGTAGTTATTTGGCGGCCGACAGTTTGATCAACCGTCGCTTCGAAGTGGTCATCATGACGACTTTGATCCGCACGCAAGCCGAACTGCTGTCCATCGCCGACGACGTCAACAAAGGCGGCTATACCTTCAAAAACACCGTGTTTACTTTGGGCGCGGACATCGTGATCGACGATCCCGCCTTTACCTCCATCGGTAGCGAAGCCACCCCCTTCGAGGGCAGCTTCGTGGGTAGTTTCAACGGCACCTATTATCAACTGGTCATGAACCGCTACTCGGTCAACGAGGATATGTCCCAAAACGACGAGGGCGTCGCCCTGTTCGGTGTGATGGCGGGTACTTTGACCGACTTGACCTTGCAAGTGAGACGCTCCTTCCACCAAGGTCAATCCACGATCGGCTGTTTGACCAACATCAACCGAGGGTTGATCGAAAACTGCTTGGTGGTCGTCCATGACGGCGTGACCGTAGACGGCGCTATCGTGGGCGGTATCGCGGGACAAAACGGCGGCTCCATCGTCAATAGTATCGTGCGCGTACGGAAGGGAGCGCTGCTTACCGCACTGTTTGCGGCGGGCGGCTTGGTCGGTCAAAACGAAGGGATCGTAACGGGATCCACCGGCGGCAGCACGGGTCAAAACGTGGTGTGGGGCGGCGTACGTTACGGTGCGTTCGGTTTTGACGGCACCGAAACGCTGCAAGGCGTGATCGCTTCGGTCCTAATGGAAGGCAAGATCGAGGTGACGGGTACCGTCGGCGGCAATATGGGCGTCGGCGGCGCGATCGGTACCTCTCAAAACAGAGGCAACGTTCAACGAGTCACCGTGCGTTTGGCGCCGGGCTCCAAGATCACTTCGGACAACTCTCAAGCGGCTTTGGGCGGCTTGGTCGGACGTTCGACGGGCATCATCGCCAACTGTATCGTTTCGGTGGACGGCGTGCTCGATGGCAACGTCGCCATGTCGGACAAAGCGGGGCAGGGCCACGATTACGTGGGCTACTTCGGCGGCAATATCCAAGGCACGGTCGCCAACTCTTGGTTGGTCGTTCCCGTTCCCTCCGATTACAAGACGGTGGGCAACGGCAGCGCGGTCAACGTGTTACAAGTGTCGGGCGGCGGCAGTATCGACAGCTACTTGGATAGCGACAACAACATCATCTTTACCAATCTCAACACCCAAGGCGCCGAGCTGGACGGCTGGTACGTGGGTAGCGGTACCGCTATCCCCGCCAACGTGGGTAACGTGGACGGCGACAGTTTCCTGCCCTCGTCCTTGATCACGGGCTGGACGGTCAACGTCATCTTTATCAACACCAACATCACCACGGTGGAGGACCTCAACCGCATGGCGCAGACGGTCAACGCCGGTTTGTTCGCCCCCAACTTGGTGTTCTACTTGCAAGCCGACTTGATCATCAACGCCGACGATCCTCTCTTTGCCGCCATCGGCAATATGGACAACGGCTTTAAGCACAACTTCTACGGTTTGGGACACACCATCACCTTCCAAGGGGACGGCGCGATGCCCACGGGCGAATGGATGGGCTTGTTCGGCTACGTGACCGCCAGCGCGACCATCAACGATCTGCACGTCATCATTACGGGCGCTAACGGCAGCGCCGCCAGCGTTATCGGCGGTCTTGCCGCCGTCAACAACGGTCGTATCGAGAATTGCTCGGTGCAACTGGGCAACGACCAGTCCACCGCCGTTTTGCGCGGCGTACAGGTGGGCGGTATGGTGGGCTCCAACGGCTCCACCGCGCGTATCGTGGGCGGCGAGTTCCACAACTACGGTATGCTGCAAGGCTTGGGCGTGGACAACCGCAACGTGTTCGTGGGCGGCGTCGTGGGTACCAACGCGGGTCGTATCGACTCGGTCAGGGTCACTCATACCATCTCCCACACCCAATACAACGTGCAAGCGACCTTTGAGTCCAACAGCTGGACGGGCACCGCTTATGCGGGCGGCGTCAGCGGCAACAACACGGGCGAGATCAATCGCGTGCTTGTCAACTTAGAGGGCGCGGTCCTCTCCGCCAACAGCAACGTGATCGCCTACGCGGGCGGCGTCGTGGGCAGCAACACGGGTATCGTCGATTCGGCGTTCGTGTCCGTTGCCAAAGATAGAGCGGGCAACCGCACGTCTATCTCGGTCAACCGCGGCGACGCGGGCGGTATCGCGGGTATCAACAACCAAGGCTTGCGCAACAGCATGATCGAGATCTTTGCCGACAACGGCTCGGTGGGCGACAGCGCCGTGGGCGGCGAGGGCAACAACGCCTTTGCCGACAACGTGTGGGTCTACAACGACAACTTCAATCTCAACTCGACTTCGAGCGAGATCAACAACATGACCTACTTGTCCTTGGGCGGCACGCCCAGCGTGGTGCACAACGATCCCGTGGAGATCTATACCACCGGTTATATCGTCTTTGACGCGGTCATCGACGCGGAGATGGGTCTCAGCGTGTATGCGGACGCTCACGTCAAGGGCGGCAAACCCGCTTTCCACAGCGTGCTACTGGACGACGTGATTCTCTACGAAGAGGGCGCTTTGCGTCTGCTTCCCGTCCGCGGAACGAGCGACGTGGAAGGCACTCGCGGCATTTGGGCGCGCGCCGAGATCAGGCGTAGCTTTGCCGACGAGACCGAACTCAAAGCGCTTGCCAAAGCGGTCCGCCTCAACGGACAGATCATCAAAGACTCGTCGAGTGGCGAGACCTACGGGTTGGCGGGCGACGTGGTCGTGACCGGCTCCTTTGCCCCGATCGGCACTTTGTCCAATCCCTTCGTCGCCACCTTCTCGGGCAACTTCCACGAGGTGGTATTCAGCGAGGGCGTATCCTTTGATAGCGGCGCGGCTCTATTCGGCGAAGTCGGCGCAAGCGGCGCGATCAAACAATTGGTCGTCCGTCATCAGGCGTCTCTGACCGACTCCAACTCGGCGGGCGTCGTGTTGCGCAACCGCGGCGTATTGTCCAACCTGGTCGTGTACGCCGACGAGGGCGTTACCCTTGCCAACAGCGTGTATCGTTCCAGCGAGCGCGAGGGGGACAACTTGTGGCTCATCAGCCGTTCGGAAGTGTCGTTGGGCACTCCCGACGTCAAGATCATCGTGGTACACGGAGAGGGCGACGTGGTGATCGCCAACGCCTCTCAAGCGCTTGCCGGCAACGAGGGGTTGACTTTCGCTCCCGCCGTTTGGTCGGAAGTGGAGGAGTACACCACCTTTGCCGGTTGGACCCAAGACAATCGTATCTTGGAGCGCGAATCCTACGCCAACAACAACTTTACCACCGTGGGTAAGACGGGCGAGTCCAACTACACCGCCGAGTTCTTGAGCACCCGACTGGGTACCCAAGCCCAGATGGCGGTGCTGCTCACTCTGCTTGGGATGGAATACAACGCCGCCAACGTTCAATTCGATATGGTGGCGGACATCGACTTCGATCTTAGCGCTTATCCTCAAGATATGCAGACGATGGAGTCCTTCCGCGGCTTGTTGGACGGACACTTCTACACCTTGCGGCTCCAAAACGCCAACACCCAAGCGGTGTTCGGCACCATGCGAGCGGGCTTTATCCGCAATTTGGTCATCGATATCCGCCCGCTTGCCGACGACGTATTCTTGTGGGAAGACTTGTCGACGGCGACTTTGCAAAACGTCATCGTCAAGGCGTCCCGCTTGGACGAAAGATTGGCGGATTCGCACAACGTGTCCCTCAATATGACTTCGGTCTACGTGTTGACGGATAGCTTGGCGACCGTGGAAGATCTGGATCAATACGTGACCGACAAAGTCGGCGTCATTTATACCACCCAACCCGATCTGGTCGGCTTCGAATCGGTGGGCGGTTACGCGCACGCCGTGGGCGGTGAAGACGACACCCACTTCTTCGTGGGTTGGCTCGTCGGCTCCGCTTCCCGTGCGGGTACTTCGGTCGAGTTGAGGGGCGAGACGGGCGAAAACCGTATCTACACCGCCAAGTATCTATCCTCGACCATCGCCAGCGCGCAAAACTTCGAGGATATGCGCCAAGCGGTGGAAAACGGCTTCGATTTTGCCGGTAAGACCCTTATCTTGGGAGCCGATCTCGAACTCAACTCGGCGACCGTCTCCGCTCCCTTCAGGGCGACATTCAAGGGCAACGGTTACAAGATCAACTGGCTCGGCTCTAACGCCGTGTTCGGGTCTTTCCAAGGCAAATTGGAGGGGATGTTGCTGATCGCGCCTCAAGCGCCCTTCGCCAATGCGAGCGTGGGCGGGGTCATTAAGGACAGCGTTTTGGTGACTTCCTCCTACCAAGCCGAGGGCAATTTCTCCTTCGACAACGCTTGGGTGGTCGGTAGTCGTCCCGAGGCGGCGGGTCTCAACGCCATCGCCTGCGATCTCAACGCCATCGAGGTGGTTGGATTGTCCTTAGCGGACGAGATCGCTTTGACGGTCAGACCCATCGACCCCAACTTCTATCTCTTGTGGACGGACGGCGAGGACAAAGTCGTCGTCAACGATCGCTACGACAGCGTGGTGCTCAAGGGCACCGGCTCGGTCTTGGGCGTCAAGGCGTCCAACGAAGTTTCCGACAACTTGGATATGGAGTGCTACGGCATCGCTACCGCGCACGGATACCAAGGCGTGGTCAAATTGACCGCGGACATCGCTTTGGGCAAGGCGTACCTGCCTTTGACCCGTTACGTCGCGCTCGACGGTCAACGTCACACCATTACCATCCTCGACGACGACATGGTGCTCATGCAAAACATCACCAACTTGTACAGCTCGGTGAGAGATCTGCGCATCGTGGTCAAAGCGGGCGTCAACCGCTTTACCGTCAACAAGTCCGCAAGAGGCAAACTCATCAACGTGGTCGTGGATTACGAAGGGGACGCCACTATCGACTTCGGCGGCAGCACCGCTCGCGCCGATTACGAAAACGTTTGGTTGTTGCACAACTATCCCACCGGCACCGACTCTGAGATGGGCTCGGCGTACATTTATCCCGAATCCGTCAACGTCCTGCGCTACTGGGGCGGCAAGATCGCCGTCACCTTCGTGGAGTCGGACGCCGCTATGTGCCGCTTTACCGCGGTGGCGGACGAAGGGTACACCTTCTTCAGTTACTACGGCAGCCGTACCCAATCGGACGAGACCATCTCCGCTTCCCAAGTGGAAGGCGACCGCATCCAAGCCAAGTTCATCAAGCAAAACATCGATTCCAAGGCGGATTGGTACAATTTGGTGGGCGCTATGCAGGACGCGCACGGCGACGGTATCGGACGCACCTTCTATCTGTCGGGAGACTTGGAGTTCGACGACTCTATGGCGGCATTGAGCGGCTTTGCGGGTACTTTGGACGGACAGGGCAACAGTATCGTGATCACCGCCGCTATCTCGCATCCTTTGTGGACGCTCAAAGAGAGCGGAACGATCCGCAACTTGGCGGTGGAGATCAAGGTCGCGCCCGCGACTCCCATCACTTGGTTCGATCAAGCCAACACCTCCACTCATACCTACTATGACAACGCCTGGTTGGTCAGCTACGTGGGTGAGGTGGCGCATACCGAAGGCGGCAGTATCACCATCGTTGACAACGGCGTGGGACAAGGCGGCTTTACGGTCGACTACGATCAACAAGGCTTCGTGTTCGTCCCCGCCAACGAGTCCGAATACAAACTGCACACCTTGGTCAACAAAGAGACGAGCGCCGTCACGGACGCCGAAAGATGGGATATGCACCTCTCCATGGGTGACTATCTCGCCAATTTCGACAACTGCTATTCCATTACCATCGTGTACGAAGGCGTGGATAGCGCGGCGGTCAAACCCGTCATCAATATCGACAAACCCAACCTGTGGAGCGACGACACCTCGTCCAATATCGAGGCGGTGTTGACCGAGGGCTACCTATTCTTAGGCTTTACTTACGACGCCAACCCGGCGATCATCCCCGGTGACAACTGCATGAAGTTGAGCGTGGACGCGGGGCTGTTGACTTCCAGCGTGACTCTGACCGCTCGTTACGTGTCTTTGTCTTCCGATTGGACGGGCATGACCTACGGCGATATGAGTCCCGCCCAACTCAACGACTACCTCACCTTGTCCGACGAGGTGTGGGCGGCAATGGGTATGAGCGGCTTGACCGACTCTACAGGCGCTTACCAAGTGACCCGTTCCATCTTGCGTAACGGCGACACCCTCGAGGTGGATCCCGCGACCAAGATGCCCGTGCACGCAGGCAACTACAACGTGGTGTTCGAGATCGTCAACAAGGCGGACTACAAGCAAGTGGGCGTCAGCGTCAACCTGGTGTTTACCATCAGCAAAAAGACCCTCTACTTTGAGTCGATCACCCTCTCCGAGCGCAACTACGACTCCACGGCGGACGCTCGCGCTTTGAGCTTGGTGATGGGCGGTTTGACCGAAGGGGATCAGATGTATCAAGCTTATCTCAATACCGATCACGTGTATTTGCAATACTTCGACTCCGCTTTGGGCACCGTGACCGCCAACGCCGGCACGTGGAACTTGATCGTGAGAGAGGATTCGTATTTGGATTGCGACAGCGACCTGTTCTACTTCCAATACGATTACGATCTGCCCATGGACGGGGTGTTGTATCAGTACGTCAAGCGCAACGGCGTGCCCGTGGCGACCACGCCTTTCGAGCGCACCATCAACAAGCAAGTGCTCAACTTGACCGTCAATACCGTCACCGTTTCCTTCCTCGACCAGTTCGGCAAAGTGGAAGACGGCGTCCTCATGCCGTTTGACATCAGCAGCGTGCTGCAATCGGCTTGCACTTACGATCAATCGGGCTTGAGCGAGGAAGACAAAGCCATCATCGCCAAGGCGAAACTGTTGTTGGTGTCGGGCGATAGCATCGTCTACGAAAACGGCGAGTACGCGTATCGTTACAACCTGCGCCACGTGGGCAACTACGACATCTTGCCCAACCGCGAAGCTTTGCAAAACTACGAGCCTCGTATCAGCGAGCGCACCGCGTTGTTCTGCATCCAACAGGGCAAAGTGGCGGTCAGAGTGGTCGACACCGAGATGCAATACGGCAACCGACTGTCTCAACTCAACTACCGCTACTTCCGCGCGGACGGTGTGAGCGAGGAGGAGATCATGTGGGACGAGGCGCACTTCGACCTCTACGTCGGGGCGTTTGCCAACGTGTCCACCTTCGCCGACTTTGCCGCCTATTCGGCATTGGATATCCGTCCTATCTGCGCGGTAGTCGAAGGAGAGGACATGGACGAATCCACCCTGACTTTGGGTACCTACCAAGTCAAGTATGCGGTGGGGACGACCGACTCTGCTTTGGCGTCCTATGAGGGGTACGAGCCCGACTATCAACACGGCTTGTATATCGCCGTAAGCGACCCCGCTTTGGTGGTGGTGCCCCGCGTGGCGACTTACCGTTTGACGACCGGTTCCAGCAAAGAGTTCGGCGCTGCCGACACGGCTTTGGGCGGTCGTATTGTCGAGGGCGGTATTGCCAACGGCGACAGACTGGTGTTTGAACGTCAAGCGGGCGAATTGGTCGGCGAGTACGACGTGTCGGTCAAGGTGTTCCACGAAGACGTGGACGTCAGCGACAACTACGCTCTCACTCCCGAGAGGGAATACAAGTACTACGTGGTCGCTCGTACCGTGTACGTCAAGCGTGTGGGCAACAACGTGTTCCACTACGGCGACGACGCCATTGCCGATATGCCTTACGGTTTGTCCGTCTCGGACGAAGTGCTCTCCAATATCACCAAAGCGTTGGGCGTCAGCTCGCTGTCGGCGGTCTTCCGTATCAAGATCGGTTACTTCGGCGACATCCACTCGGTGGGCGAGTACAGAGACATCACTCTCTCTCCCGATATGCGCGCCGCTCGCGTTTCGGACGAGGTGTACCAAAACGCTTTGGCAGGTATCCACTTTGTGTTGGATCAAACCAGCAATCGTTATACGATCGTACCGCAGACTTTGACCGTGCAAGCGCCCGACCACAGCCGTGATTACGACGGCACGGCGGAACTGAGCGGTATCGGACGCAACGACGTCGTCGTCAGCGGTTGGATCAACGACGCCGACCGCCGCAGACTGGAAGTGTACGTGGATGGCTGGCAGAGCGATATCCGCGCCGAAGCGGGTATCTACACCTACACGCCTATCGGTATGGCGGTCACCCTCAAAGCGGGCGTGACCGATACCAGCTTGCTCGCCAACTACACGGTGGGACGGGTCATTTCGGGCCGTTATACCATCAACCGTTTGGCGGTCAACGTGTCGGTGTCCGTGGGCAGTTACGACTCGGACGGCACCTTCTTGCCTGCCGAAGACGCCGAAGTCATCTTTGGCGATCCCAATTTGGCTTGGTACTTCGAGGTGACCGATATGCCCGGTTACTTGGGCGAGTTGATGGAGATCTTCTACGAAAAAGAGGATACCAGCGACTATGCGATCAGCGAGTACATCAAGGAGATCTTGTCCTTGCGCGCTTACGACGTATTCTCTCTGCCCGCAGGGCACGTCATCGGCTCGGATAACGGCGGCAGAATGGAAGACGTCTATTGCCAAAACAGCAATTTGTCCATCCGCTTCGATATGCCCGACCAGGTGGAAGTCACCGAGGTGCAGATCATCATCGACAACATCCGCTTAATTTCCGCTTCCCAATACGCTACCCCCACCGTTTCCTTTACGGTCAGGGCGCTCAAAGAGGACTACAGCGGGGACAGCCGCGTGATGTTGGAACTCAAAAACTACCTGACGCAATCCTCGTTCGAGGGGATCAAAGTGGGACAGATCGTCGCGCTCAATCCCGCGGTCAGCGTGCAATTCGTGGAGCGCGTCCAGTTGGGCGACGGCAGTTTCTCCTACAGCTTGGTGCCCTACGTGTCCGACAACGGGACGATGTACGAGTACAGGCAAGACGAGGACAACAAGATCATGTACGCTATTTGGCAGGGCGAAGAGGTCCGATCGGACGAGGTGATGACCGCCAACGTCGAGATCGAGCCCACCTTCTGGGAGTCTTTGAGCGACAAACTGCAATCCAATATCCCGCTGGTGGCGGGCGTGTTGGGCGGCGCCTTGGTGTTGGGCGTTGGCGGCGGCGTGCTCGGTTGGGCGCTCACTCGCCGTAGAAAGATCAAAAACGCCGCCAAAGCGGCAAGGAAGCAAAACGAGATCGCTTCCAAACGCAAATAGCCAAGACAAGCGGGGGAGACCCCGCTTGCAAGTCGGGCGCAATCGCTCGAATCGTGCCAAACGGCAGACCGTTTGGCAAAGGAATCGCTTATGAAAAAATTATTGGTTTTTGTCAGTACCATAGTCATCGCTTCGTTTATGCTTCTCAGCGCGTGTTCGCATACCCGCAAGGGAGTGGATTACGTGCCGTTTGACGAAAACGACAGCGAGTATCACTTCCAAGACCTCTATCCCAATTTGGAAGGGTACGTTCTGCCCGAAGACGGGGACGAGGAAGCCCTCAAATCGTTGGCGTACAGGCTGTATTCGGTCGCTAACGAACTGGCGCAGAAGTGCCCTCGTCGCGCCGAAGTCAGCGTATGCGACGTCACTACCACGGGCGTGGAAGTCATCGAGCAGATCATGGTGATCAAAAACGGGGACGAGTATCTCAAATCCGACTACCAACAGGAAGGCAAGATCAT
Organism: uncultured Eubacteriales bacterium; assembly: GCA_902797685.1. Lineage (GTDB taxonomy): Bacteria > Bacillota > Clostridia > Christensenellales > CAG-1252 > RUG14300. Next base: position 23,189 of record CADBTQ010000027.1, read on the forward strand.
GGGTATCACCGCCTCGCCTTCGCACGGCAAGTTGACATACGCTCACGTCGATCTCGATCAAGCGTACTATATCAAACTGACCCAAATCGACGACTCGGGCGAGCGGTTTACCGCCGATTGGAGTGAGGTCGAGGAGCAAAAATGGGTGGACAAACCCTACTTCCATTCTTCGCAAGAGTTGTTGTTCCAAGAGTCGGAGATGTGGGTATTGCCCGAGACCATCAAGTCGGTCACCATCACTCACGACGACGAAAAGGGCTTTTGGCACATCGAGCAGGAGTTGGACGTGTCCAACCCCAAGACCACCGAGATCACCCTCGCCAACTTGCGCGCCAGTAGCGATTCTACCAAAAAAGCCAAATACACTTCGGTCGTGCAGACTATCGAGATCTGGGACAACGGCTTGTTTAAGTCCTTCGCTTCGGTCGACAAGTGGAACGCGGGCATTTTCGTCAGCAGCGTCATCGACTATCGCTCGTATATCTCGTACAGCGAAAGCGCTTGCGACCTAAGCAAGATGGATCACTATCCCGCCATCGCCGCCGAGGCGAAAGCCGCCGCCGAGCAAAAGCAAGCGGAAGGACAAGAGGAGTAATATGTTTTGCGTGCTGGTCGTCGAAGACGACGAAAAACTCAAACAAATGATGTGCGCCACCTTGGAGCGCAGCGGTTACCACGCCATAGGCGCAGGCAGCGCGATCGACGCGATCGAGGTATTGCACACCACCATGGTGGACGTGGTCGTCAGCGACATCATGATGCCCGTGATGGACGGGTATCAATTCGCCGCCTACATCCGCAAAGAGGACAACGATATGCCCATCCTTTTCGTGTCCGCCAAAGATAAGTTGGAAGACAAGCAAAAGGGATTTCGCTTAGGGGTGGACGACTACATGGTCAAACCCATCGACATCAACGAGTTGGTGCTAAGGGTGGGGGCTTTGCTTCGCCGCGCTCGTATTGCTACCGAGCATCGTCTTACGGTGGGATCGACCGTGCTCGATTACGACACTTTCGAAGTGTCCTACGGGCACAAATCCTTGACTTTGCCCAAAAAAGAGTTCTTGCTCCTGTTCAAATTGCTGTCCTATCCCAACAAGATCTTTACCCGCAGTCAACTGATGGACGAGTTTTGGGGGTTGGAGAGCGAATCGTTGGAGCGCACGGTGGACGTGCATATCACCCGCATCCGCGACAAACTCAAGGACAACGATGACTTCAGTATCGAAACGGTGCGCGGACTGGGCTACAAGGCAGTGAGAAGAGATGAAAGACGATAACTCAAACAAAAAAAACAAGACCAAAGTCCGTTCCCCCTATTCGGTCCACGGCAGGTGGATCTATATGGTGTTGGGACTGGGGTTGTTGACCGCCGCCCTGGTGGGCGTGACCGCCGTGGTGTTGACCCGCTTTTTCGGGGAGAACTTCAACAAGATCGGCTGGACGCCTCTTATCGCGCAGTTGGTGCTATTGGGGGTCGCCATCGTGCTGTTCGCCGTCGTCATGGTGGTGGGCAGTCGCGGTTTTTTGGCGCCCATCCACCGCATGAGCCAAGCGATGGAAAAGGTGTCCAAGGGGGATTTGAGCGTGCGCGTCAAGGGCGCCAAGGACAGTACCGAAATGGGAGAGTTGATCGCCCGTTTTAACGCCATGGTGGAGGAGTTGGGTACCATCGAGACCTTGCGTAACGACTTTATCGCCAACGTTTCCCACGAGTTCAAGACCCCGCTGACCACCATTCAGGGGTACAGTATGCTGTTGCAGTCGGACGATCTTAGCGACGAGGAGCGCAAACAGTACACCGAGGCGGTGTTGACCGCCACCAAGCAGTTGACCAATCTGACGACCAACATTCTCAAAATGAGCAAGATCGAAAACCAAAAGGATATCGACTATCAGGAGTTTGCCTTGGCCGAGCAGATACGGCAGAGCATCTTGATATTGGAGCCCATTTGGAGTGCCAAAAACATCGACTGGGACATTGACTTAGTGGAAGTGTCTATCGTCGCGTGCGAGGAACTATTGGCGACCGTGTGGAGCAATTTGCTCGGCAACGCCATCAAGTTTTCCAACGACGGGGGCGCGATAAGGGTCAAGTTGACCAAGCAAAAGGAGTACGTCACGGTGGAAGTGAGCGACCACGGCGTGGGTATGAGCGAGGAGACTTTGCGCCACATCTACGACAAGTTTTACCAAGGGGACGGCAGTCGAGCGGGCGAGGGCAATGGTTTGGGTTTGGCGCTCGTCAAACGCATCGTGGAGTTGCACCACGGGCAGATCGTCGCCACCTCGCAAGAGGGAGAGGGCTCGACCTTCGTCGTCAATATCCCCATCGTCCCGCAAGAATAGTCAAAATACGCAAAGAGGGCGTCGGCAATACCGACGCCCTCTTTGCTTCGACCGTGTCGTTATTCGGTCGGTTTATCCTCGATCGCCACCGTTTGGGTGTAGCGCACGAAGCTTGCCACGATCAACACGTAGCAAATCGTTTTGGGCAACATCAGCATACCCAAGACGGGGACGGCTCCCGCGCCCACCACCACGGGGATATAAAAGGCAAAGGACAAGGTGATCCAAAGCCACACCGGTCGCAAGGGCTTGATCTCCTTCCTCTCAACGGCGTACAACACGACGATGACGATACCGAGCAAAAGGAAGGGCACGTTGCGCCCGATCCCCCAAGCCAAAATGCTTCCTCCGTTCGTCCAATCGTTTTGCGGAAAGGCGCACAAGGCGATACGCAAGATCGCCAGCCCGTATATCCCCATCGTGACCCCGTCCAAGGGCAGGCGATAGGTCTTAACGAACTTGTCCTTGTCCAAACGGTAGGCTTGGATAAAAACGTGGTAGATCAGCACGTAAAACACGGTCATGGTGATGGACGTGATCAACTTGCCAATGCCGAGATACAGGGTCAAATCGGCGCTCAAAAAGTACGCCAGTATCCTCGGTACCAAGTGAAACGCGTCGCCAAACCCCAAAGTCAGGGTGGCGATCCCCATCAGTAGTCCCGCTTTGTCTTTGCGCTTGACGAGTAGCCAAACGCCCAAGACCAACGCGGTCACAAGATACAATACGTCAAACACGCTCTCTCCGTACTTTTGCATAATTCCTCCCACGCATTCTATTATGCTTGCAAAAACCCTTTTTTGTCAACAGCAAATGCGCGATCCGCTCTTGACGGAGAGGGGGAGCGGTAGTAGAATAAAAGAGCGGGATCAAGCCCCGCGGGAGGATAACGTTTGGTATGAGTAAGGATAATTTCGGTTTTAAGCACAAAAGCGGCATTTTGATGGCGGTCAGTTCGCTGCCTTCCCCCTACGGCATCGGGACGATGGGCGAGCCTTGCTACAAGTGGATCGACGCCCTCAAAGAGATGAAACAGACGGTGTGGCAGGTGTTGCCTTTGGGCCCCACCGCCTATGGCGACAGTCCCTACCAATCCCCTTCCGCCATGGCGGGCAACCCCTACTATATCGATTTGGAAGCCTTGCAAAAGCAAGGACTGTTGACGGTGGCGGAACTGCATTCCGCTCGCCATATCACTCCCAAGGTGGACTACGGCTGGCTGTTTGAGACCCGTATCGCCCTTTTGCGTAAGGCGTACGCCCGCTTCGAGCCTACCGGCACCTACTATCAATTCCGCTTTGCGCACAAGGACTGGCTGTTGGATTACGCCCACTTTATGGCGCTCAAAGTCCAAAACGGCTACCGTCCTTGGACCGAATGGAACAAGGAAGAGCGGGACTATCGCCAAGCGCTTGTCCATCGCCAAACACTTACCAAGGAGATCGGGTTTTGGTGTTGGGTGCAATTCGTATTTTTCGCTCAGTGGAGCAAGGTCAAGCACTACGCGCACAAAAAGGGCGTGCGTATCATCGGCGATATGCCCATCTACGTGGCGTTCGACGGGGTGGAAGTGTGGTCCCGTCCCGAGGAGTTTTGCTTGGATCAAGACCTCAATCCAACCGTGGTGGCGGGTTGTCCGCCCGACGGTTTTTCGCCCGACGGACAGCTGTGGGGCAACCCCATTTACAACTGGAAACGCATGAAGGAGGAAGGCTACCGTTGGTGGATCGACAGGCTCTCGCTTGCGATGAAACTGTACGACATCGTGCGTATCGACCACTTCCGCGGGTTTGCCGGCTACTACACCATTCGCTACGGCGAGTCGACCGCCCGCGACGGGTGGTGGAACGAGGGACCGGGTAAGGACCTGTTCAAAGCGGTCGCTTTGGCGTTGCCCAAAGCCCGCATTATCGCCGAGGACTTGGGCTTTATCACTCCCGACGTGAGGGAACTGTTGGACTACACCGGTTTCCCCGGCATGAAGATACTGCAATTTGCCTTTTTTGAGGAGGACAACGAGTATTTGCCTCGCACGTACACGACCGACAACTGCATCGTGTACACCGGCTCGCACGACGCCGATTGCACCCGCTCTTGGGTGGACGGCTTGCAAGGGGAGACCAAGGAGAGATTCAAACGGGAATGCCAACGCCTCAAAGGGGAGAGCGCCACGCGCGCCCTTATCCGCATGGCGTATGAATCCCGCGCCGATCTGGCGGTCATTCCGTGGCAGGACTATCTGGAATTGACCAACGAAGAGGGGCGCATGAATACCCCCGCCGTTGCCGAAGGCAACTGGACTTGGCGGGCTCGTCGCACCCCGGGCAAAAAGATGCGCGCCGAAGTGGCGGCGTTGACCAAAGCCACCCATCGCGCCTAAGGCGATGACTAAGGGGCGACTATTGAGATGGATCACGAGCGGGGCGTTCGTTTGCGCCCAGCTCGTTTTGTTTGCGCTGTTCGTCGCCGAGGACTTCGGCGGGGCGGATCTCGGCAGCAACGAGGGGCTCAAATACGCGATCGTGTGTTTGTCTTTTGCTTTTTCGACCTTGGGTTTCGTCGAGGGAAAGCGCTCCAAAGCCAAACTGGTCGACGCCACGTTGCTCACCTTGGGTCTTGCTCTTACCGCCGTCAGCGATTGGTTTTTGTTGGTGACGGGCACCCATTACGAGATCGGCGTCACCATCTTTATTTTGGCGCAACTGTGCCACGCCGCCCGCATTGATCGGGGGAGAGTGTGGCGGATAGTCGCCATGTTCTTGCGCGTCGTGCTGCCCGCTTTGGGCATCGTCGTCGCCCTCTCTTTGGGCGAGGGGGACGCGCTCATCTTGCTCGTCATCGTGTACTTCGTGCAATTAGTGCTCAATTTCGGCGAAAACCTCGTCAAATGCTTTGACAAAAATAAGGCGGAGCGCCAAGTCGCCATCCTGTTGTCGGTCGGTTTTTTGCTCTTTATCGGTTGCGATATCTGCGTGGGATTGTCCAATCTGTTCGACGGAATGGCTAACTCTTTGATTTGGCTGTTTTACGCCCCTTCGCAGGCTTTGATCGCCCTGTCTTGTTGGAGATCGTATGAAAAATCGCCCGATTGACGTCATCGTCGCCATATTGGTCGTATTGTTGATCCCCGTGCTGTTTGTCTCGGCGGGGGCGATCGTACCGTGCAGCGTCAGGGGGTTTTACTATGCGTGCATCGACCCTTTGCACATCCCCCAAGAGAGCGGTTACACACGGGAAGAGATAGTCGAGGCGTACGACGACGTGATGGATTATATCTGGAAAGGCGCCGAGTTCAAAACGGGTAAAATGCGGTGGTCGGAAGAAGGCAAAGCTCACTTTGAAGACAGCGCGCCCCTCTTTCGTATGCAAGCCGTCTTGCTGGCTGTCTCGGGCTTTTTTCTCCTTGCGTACCTACTGTTGCGCCGACTGGACGTGTTGAGACCCGTGCGGTTCGGCGGGTTGCCCCCTTCGTCGGTGGGCGGCATACTGACCCTTGCTCTCACCGCTTTCGTGGGGATATTCGCCGCCGTCGATTTCGATAAGCTGTTCGATTTGTTCCACTATGTCTTTTTTCCCGGCAAAACCAACTGGGTGTTCAATCCCTACACCGATCAAGTCGTCAATATCCTGCCCGAATTCTTTTTCGCCGTGTGCGCGGGCTATATCGCGGGGGTGATCGTGCTGTTGTCCGTCCTTTCCGTCGCGGTTGGCGCGGTCGTCAAAAAGGTCGAAGCGAAGCGTCGTCCCATCGAGCCCGCCGATTTGACGGAATCAATATTGAGTTGACGACAAAAAAGTGTTCCTTTGCCCAAAGGAACACTTTTTTGACGAGTTCGACCACAGTCGAAACTCTCACAACGTCTCAAACGGGTTTAGTCCACCGCGTGGCAGGCGTTGTCCATGTAGGTCACGAAAAACCGCACCGCTCTCGCCAATTTGTCGGGGTGGATGCGTTCGTTGATACCGTGGAAGCGGCTTTCGTCGTCCCAACCCATCACCACCGGTCCAAAGCGGTAGATACGGTCGCAGATGGGGGCGTAAAAGCGGGAGTCGGTCGCGCCCAAAAAGACGTACGGAATGACCGTGGTCTCCTCGAAGGTCTGCCGAATACTCTTGGTGAGGGTGTCGAACACCTCGCCGTCACAGCGGCTTTCGGGGGAGGGCTCGGAGTGGGCGAGCAGGTCGATGCGGACTTGCCCCGTTTTGATGTACTTCTTGAGGATCTTGTTGAGGTGCTTGACCACGTCCTCACTGGTCTCGCCCGACAGGGTGCGGAAGTTGACGTTGACTTTGACTTCGTTGGCGATGGTGTTGCGCGCGTCCGAGCCCCACAGCACGGTGGTAGCCAGTGTGGTGCGCACCAAGGCGTTGGTGACGGGGGAGGCTTTGCTCAACACCACCTTGAGCAAGGGCGCAAACACGTCGGCGTTGGCAAGCACGAACTTGAATAGGGGATTGGTCGCCCCCGACAGGGTGACGAAGGTCTGTTTGAGCAACGGCGTCATCCTTGCTCGCATGGGGTGTTTTTCGATACGGCGTATCACGTCCGCCAATATCCCGTTGGCGGAAGGATACATGGGGCGAGAGGAGTGTCCGCCCTCTTGGTGTACCACGATCTCCAAGTCGCCCATACCCTTTTCGGTGGCGCCGATGGCGGCGACGTATCCTTTGGCAAACAGTTGCTTGCCCTCGATGATGCTGCCGCCCTCGTCCAACACAAACTCCAGTCTTACGCCCTGTTGTTGAAAATAGCGCACGATGTTGGGCGCGCCGTCCAAACTCTGCCCGGGCTCCTCGTCGTGTCCAAAGCACAGATAGGTGGTGCGCTCGAAGTGCTTGCCGCGGCTGAGCCAATACTCCGCCCCTTCGAGTACCGCCACAAGGTGGTCTTTCATGTCCAGTGCGCCCCGTCCGTAGATGTAGCCGTCCTCGCCCATCGCGCCGCTAAACGGGGGATAATCCCATCCCTTGGCGGGAGCGGGCACCACGTCTTGGTGGGACAAAAAGGCGCAGGGCAGCAAGTCGAAATCGCTCCCTTTGAGACAAAACACCAACGAGTAGCCCGCAATCACGGTCAACTCCGCCTCTTTCGCCACGTGAGGATAGGTTTTGAGCATCCACTCGCGGAATGCCAAAAACGGCTCGTCCTTGCCCTTATACGCGTCCACCATGGAGATGGTCTCAAACCGTAGCGCCTCGGACAAATGCTCCCCGATGACCTTTTTGTCCAATTCGGGGTAGTCTATGGGCTCCATCGTGGGTTGGGACACCGCTTTGGACGCGGCGCGAATGATCAAAGCCATAAGCAGAATGAGGACGATACCGCCCACGGCGATACCGATATATCCGCCGATACCGATTGCGCTCAAAGTGATCATGATGTATCCTCCTGTTTTGAGTAATCATAGTTGTCGTTGGCTACCCAAGACGGGCGCGAAAGCGTCCGTTATCATTATAGAATATTCTCCCTCTCAATTCAAGCCCGAAAAAACACAAATCTCTTTCTCGTTGGGCGAGATTGCGCTCCGTGACCGCCCCTAGCCACAAAAAATGCAATAATCGGTTGACAAGGACGTGTAATTGTGATACGATACTTATGCGCTTCACGGAGAGATCCGTCTCGGATTGCGGAAGTACCCAAGTGGCTCAAGGGGCTCCCCTGCTAAGGGAGTAGTATGTTAGAAGCGTAGCGTGGGTTCAAATCCCACCTTCCGCGCCAAAAAAGGTTGCAGTGGTCTGCAACCTTTTTTGGCGCTCTCGTTGAGATTTGCCCCCACGCCCCGCGTGCTAGACGGCGGGCACACCACTACCTTGGGGGCAGTACCTCTATCCTTGTCCCGCCTATTCCGCTCGTGCTCCCTATGGTCGTCCTCGCTTACAAATCCCACCTTCCGCGCCATGAAAGAATCCACTTTTGTCGGTAGACGAAAGTGGATTCTTTCAACTAAATCCGTCCAAGCGGACGGGAGAAATCCACCGATGGTGGGTGAAATCTGCTGCGCAGGAGAAATCCGCCTAACGGCGGGAAAAGGACGGATTTAATTTCACCGCAAGCAAAGCGCGCGATTTCAACTGAGGGCATAGCCCGAAGATTTCAACACGGCACAGCCGTGATTTCACAATCATAATCGTCAAATCGGGGGAGAATTATGACTAAGAATACGCTGTCTGAGTTATCTATCGACTTTGCTGTCGAAATACTAAAACTATGCGATCATGTTAAAGGTCATTATTCGCTCGTTAATCAGTTAGAGCGTTCCGCAACGAGCATTGGCGCCAATATCCGCGAAGCCAATTATGCGCAAAGTAGGGCGGATTTTATCGCAAAATTACAGATCTCTTTGAAAGAGTGTTACGAAACCGAGTACTGGTTAGAATTGCTGAAAAAGGCGGAACTGTACGACGTTGAAATCGTAACAGACCTTTCGCATACTTGCGGAACTATCCGCAGATTGCTCGTGTCTTCCCTCAATACCGCCAAAAGCAATCAAAACTCGTGATTTGTCGTCACGAGTTTTTTTGCAAGCCAAAGGGGAGCGGTTGCCGCAATTTGGCGGCGGATATTGACTTTAGAGAGGGGTTTTGGTATAATGTAAACGAAGGGTGACGTTGTCGCTTGCGATAGCGGAGGACGTCCCCAAAGGAGAAGAATATGGAGTCTGCATTGGCGATCAAATTGAAAGAGAGTATCAATATCCGCGTTTACGTTCAAAACGACAACGGTTGGACCAAAGTGCCCGCCAAGATGGCGGACGGCGAGGCGGAACTCGACCTAAGAGGGTTTGGAAAGGACGCGCGTTTCCATTTGGAATTGAATATGGCGGAGCGGTTTAGGGAGATCGTCGCCGGCAGTATTATGGTCGGCGGCAGTTGGAAACCCATTCATCACGACGTGGGCTTGGATACCAAGTGGAGCATGAGTTTCGTGGGCAATTTCCTTCTTAAGGAGATCCGCTTTAGCACCCAAGACGGCGAGGACATCTCCATCCCCGTGCGCTATATCGGCGAAGAAAAGAAGGAAGAGCAAAAAGAGACTTTGCGCTTGCCCGTGACGGTGCGTACCGACTACCAGTTGGTCAACGTGATGTGGCAGGCGATGGATTGCGCCGCTTACGACGTGACGGTCTTTGCGGTGGAAGGCGCCGCCAAATACATGGTCGCCACCGTGCGCGTGCCCTCTTCGCAACAGTATTTGTGCATCGACAAATTGGCGCACGGCGCCTACTACGTGCGGGTGAGTGCTTTGGACGAAGCCAACGCCGTGTTGGTGCTTAGCGACAAAGTGCGCTTTGAGATCCCCCGTAGATAATCGATCGGACCCAAAAAGCACCGACCCCGACGGTCGGTGCTTTTTTGCTATATGTGCCGAGGCAAATGCGAGATTTGATACCGAGTAAAGTGCGATATATTCGCTCGCTCGTTAGCGACAGGATATCGATCTCCATCCGCTACGTTCCGTAGGAATATATCGCATCGGCTTGCCGAATATATCGCAACACAGCCCCCTTGTTTGGCGCAAGGGGGCTGTGTTGTTTCGCAAATTCCCTAAGGGATTATATCGCCGCGGCGCTTTTTAACGCCGCAAGAGCGGGGTCATTCCCCTTTCTTTTTGAACTTGGCGACTAAGGTGTAGGTCAACAGCGCCACCGAGCCCACGCACAGCATGATACCGAAGATCATTTCGCTGTATCCCAAACGGAAGTCTTCCAAGCACAGTTGGCACAGCCCCAACGAAAAGGCGCACGCGCCCGCCACTTCCAGGATGGCAAATCGGAGGCCGCCCCCTTGTTTGAGCGAGAAGTAGCAGATCACGCCGTCGATGATCATCAACGCGCCCAAGATGGTGAGCACAAAGGGGATCAACAGCACTACCACGGTCGCCAGATCGTGGGTACAAAAGGCGATACCCACCGCGATGATAGCGCCGTTGAGTACGCCCATCGCGCTGATCATGGGGCGGCGGCTGATGCCGATGATGATGAGATTGATCACCCCGTACACGCACAGGATCACCCCGATGGTGATACTGACCGCGGCGCTGACGTTGACGCAAAACAGTATGCCCATCGTCAACATGAGTATCGACACGAGGATCTTTTCGACAAACGAGGTCATCGCTTCTTTTTCTTGGATCGAGTTGTTCATGTGTTTCTCCTTGGTATCTTACGCTTTGCGCATTTCGTCAATAATGGGTCTCAAATACTCGCTCACGACCTTGTAGCCTTTCAGATTGGGATGCAATCCGTCGTCCGAGTATTGTTTGTCAAACTCCTCGTTGCCCGAGGTGAGGTGAGAGTACACGTCCGCGTACACGTACCCCATCGACTCGGTCAACGCTTTGAGCTTGCGATTGATGGACTCGATATGTCCGTGCCCGTAGGCGTAGCGGTTGTGGAAAGATACGTTGGACACGGGGTAGACCGATTGCACCAGCACCTTGGTTTGGGGAAGCCGCGTTTTGATTTGCGTCAGGATCTGGCGATAGGTGTCGATGACAAAAGTCTCCACGTCGTCGTATCCTTCCTGAAAGTTGTTGGCGCCTCCGTGCAGTACCACGAGGGAGGGTTGCAAACCAAACACGCTTTCGTCCAGCCTTCCCAAAATGCCCTCGATGGTGTCGCCCGAGATACCGCGATTGGCGGCGTGCAACCCGGGGTAGTAGATGTCGAGATTGCAAAAATCGGTGATACTGTCGCCTACGAAGACCACGCCTCCCTTTTTGGCAAAGCGGTTTTCCAGACGGAACGCCGCGCACGAGGTCTTGTACAGCCGTCTCAAATATACCGAATCCATATTGAATATCTTGTTGAGGTTTTTCATCTTCGGTTCCTTTCGGGTGGATTTGTCACGAGTGACAAAAGTATTATATAAGCAAAAACCAACCGTGTCAATCGTTTATAAGATTATATGCACCCGTTCCCGACGATGGGTAGCGTATTTTGATACAAAAAAGCCCTCGGGAGTGCCGAGGGCGAAGCGGATAGACGATCACAGCCTAGCGCGCAAGGCGGGTAGGGTGTCCAGCATAAAGGTCTGCAGTTCTTTGGTCAGATCCACCAATTCGCTCGATATGCCCCACGGGCTGTTGACCGCTTTGGTCACCGTGTCGATGCCCATGTTGGTGCCCTTGATCAACTTTTCGGCGATGACCGAGTCGCTGTCCGAGCCCATCGCGCTCATTTTGATCATGCCCTTTTGAATGGCTTCTTCCACCGAGGCGAAAAAGTCCTCTTTGATGCCGTATTCGCGCATATATTGCGAAATGCGGTTGGCGAAGTGCTGGTAGGTGTCCTTGTGACTGACCGCCAACGACTTGAACTCGGGATCGCGGATATACTCTTCCACCACGTCGATGGCTTGCACCCCCATCACCGCCGTTTTGACGAGGTCGTGGACCAAGATCTCCTCTTTTTGGTGGCTGACGGGGCCTCTCGATTGTCCGCCGCCGAAGTCCCCTTGGGGGTGATTGCCCTTGTTGGAGCCTTGGCTGTACTCGTTTTGATTGCCGGATTGCCCCTCGCTCCCGCCGTTTTGGCAGGCGTCTTTGGACGTAAAGTAGTCGGGGGAGTGGCTTTGGTTTTGCTGATAGGTTTGTTTACTCATAATGCCTCCTTATCGTTTGGGTATAGTATGGACAAAGAGGGGGCGGGATATTCAATGGGGAGCGGGCGCATGAATTGCTCCTTGCGGCAAACGCCCCCACAAAACGTTCGCCTTTGGCTCTGCGTTTTGCGGGGAACCCCTTGATAAGGAAGGCGTGCGCCTTGGCGATGAGATACCGCCTGACTGTCTATGAAGTCTCGTCATACCGAGGGAGGACAAAGTCCGATTGGAGCGTATCTCATCCATGTAAGTGCCGTCGGCGCGCTTTACACCCTTTCCGAGTGAATTAGGCACGAGGGAGGAAAGGGCGCAAATCGCTTGCGCTTTGCTCGGAATGACGTTTTGGTGAAGGCAAGCTAAAAGGGCGAGGTAAAGAACGAAGCACAAACGGCGTCATATCGCAACAGCCATCGTTAGACGCAAAAAAAAAGACGAAACGCCGACAGGCAAAACCATCGAGGCGTACAGCGAAGCGGTCTATTGCCCGGAGCTTAGCGATGGCGCAAAACGTCTCGATGAGAGGAGCAACCGCCCATAAGGCGCTGCCTTCGCCACGCTTGGTGAAGGCAAGCTAAAAGGGCGAGCCCAGACGAGTTTAGCCAATTTAACCTTTTTGTTCACCGTCAGCCCCAAATACCAAACAAAAAGTTTAGTGTGACTAAATATATTGAAAAGTTTAGTAATATCAAACAAAAAAATTGACAACACCAAACCCTGCCCCTATAATGTGATTATTATCACAATGGAGGCAATGTATGGATATCGGACCCCGCATCAGGGAGTATCGTTTGCAACGTGGCTTGACCCAAGAGGAATTGGCGTCTCGGTGCGAATTGACCAAAGGTTATATCTCGCAACTCGAAAACGACCTGTCTTCCCCCTCCATCACTACGCTTATCGACGTCCTCAACGTGTTGGGCGTCACCCCGCAGCAATTTTTTGCCGAGCAGACCGAGGAAAAGGTAGTCTTTGGCAAAAACGACTTTTTCGAGTCGCAAATGGGAGACGGCAACATCGTGTGGCTGATCCCCAACAGTCAAAAGAACGAGATGGAGCCCATCGTCTTGACCCTGCCCGCCGACGGCAAAAGCGATCTGAGATACCCCTTTGAGGGCGAGGAGTTCGGCTACGTGTTGGAAGGCAAGATCTCCATCGAGGTGGGCGACTACAGTTACAAAGCCAAAAAAGGCGACGCCTTTTATCTATCGGGCGACAAGGAACACCGCATCGTCAATATCGCGGGCAAGGAGAGCAAGATCCTGTGGGTGACCACCCCCAGCAACTTCTAAAACACCAAAGATGGAGAGGTACTTATGGCAAACGAAAAAGCACCGTTCGACAAAATCATCGAGATCAACAACGTGACTAAGTCTTTCGACGGCAAAGTGGTCGTCAAAGACTTGTCTTTGTCCATCCGACGTGGGCAATTCGTGACTTTGCTCGGTCCTTCGGGTTGCGGCAAAACGACGCTATTGCGCATGATAGCGGGCTTCGAGACCCCCACCGAGGGGGAGATCTATATCGAAGGGACGCCCATCACGTCCATTCCGCCCTATCGCCGTCCCGTCAATACGGTGTTTCAGAAGTACGCTCTGTTCCCCCACCTCAACGTGTTCAAAAACATCGCGTTCGGCCTCAAGCTCAAACGCGTCCCCGACCCCACCAAACCCGCCAAGGTCAAGACGGTCACCGTCAAACGAGACGGGGTCAAGGTCAAGGAACAACAGACGGTGGAAGCCACCCGCAAATACACCAAAGAGGAGATCGCCGACAAGGTCAACCGCGCCCTCAAATTGGTGGGGTTGGAAGACTACGGCCATCGCGACGTCAATTCCCTCTCGGGCGGTCAACAGCAAAGGGTCGCCATCGCCCGCGCTATCGTGTGCGAGCCCAAGATCCTGTTGCTTGACGAGCCTTTGGGCGCGCTCGACCTCAAGATGCGCAAAGAGATGCAGTTGGAACTCAAAAAGATGCACGACGAGTTGGGCATTACCTTTATCTACGTCACGCACGATCAAGAGGAAGCGTTGACCATGTCCGACGTGGTCGTGGTGATGTCTAACGGCGTGATCCAGCAAGTCGCCCAACCCAAAAAGATCTACGACGAGCCCCAAAACGCTTTCGTCGCCGACTTTATCGGGGAATCCAACATCCTCACCGGCGTGATGGAAAAGGACTACCTCATCTCCTTCTTGGGCAAAAAGCTTGCCTGCGTCGATAAGGGATTTGAAAAGAACGAAAAGGTGGACGTCATCGTCCGCCCCGAGGATATCGTCATCACCAAGGGTTTGGGACAAGGTCAATTCGACGGAGAGGTGGTGTCCACCGTATTTAAGGGCACCTACTACGAGATGGAAGTGTTGGCGTCGGACTACGAGTTTACGGTGCAATCGCAACTGGAGTTCGTGCCCGGCTCGGCGGTGTCGCTGTCCATCGCACCCGACAGCATCCATATCATGAAAAAGATGCTCACCGTCAACAAGTACGTGGGCGAAGTTACGGGCGAAAACCTCGTGACCTTCGCGAACGGCGACTTCGAGGTGCCCACCCAAGGATTTGAGACGGGAGACGAAGTATTGGTCTACGTCCCCTTCAACGCGGTGGAATTGACCGACGACGAAGAGGACGGCGTGATCGGCGCCAACGTGTCCCAAAGCCTGTACAAAGGTACTTATTACCAAGTGGAAGTGCGTACCGACGGGTACGACGCCTTCTTCGTGGATACCCCCGACGAGTGGGATATGAACGACCGCGTGGGTATCAAGGTGGACGGCAGCAAGGTCAAGTTGGAGAAGTACGATCCCCAAGAGGACGAGGAGAAAGCCGATGAAGAATAGAAAGCACAAAGCCAAAGTCTTTCGCCCGACCGCGTTTTCCTTCCCGTATCTTGCGGTGACGGTGGTCTTCGTCATCGTGCCCTTGATACTGGTGTTGGTGTACGCCTTCCGCGGGGACGACGGCTCGTTTACGTTTGGCAACTTCGCCAAGGTCTTTACCCAAAAGGAGAACTTGATCCAGTTGGGCAGGACGTTGGAGATCGCGGCTTTGTCTACCGCGCTGTGTTTGCTCCTCGCGTACCCCGTGGCGTATATCTTGGCGAGCAAGCCCTTTAACAAAATGGCGATACTGGCACTGCTATTCATCATTCCCATGTGGATCAACTTCATGCTGCGTATCTTCGCCTTGCAATCGGTGCTGACCGCTATCGGTATCCCCAAGAGTTTTTGGGCGGCGACCATCGGCATGGTGTACGACTTTTTCCCGTATATGTTGTTGCCCATCTACACCGTGATGTCCAAATTGGACAAGAGCTATATCGAAGCGTCCACCGACTTGGGCGCGGATAGCGTGCAGACTTTCTTCAAAGTGACGTTGCCCCTCTCGCTGCCCGGCGTGATCAGCGGGGTAAGCATGGTGTTCATGCCCATATTCAGCAGTTACGCCATCACCAAGATGATGGGCGACGCCAAGACCACCGTTATCGGCGCCAAGATCGCCAGTTTGTTCGAAAACCAAAGCTACGGCAATTACGGCTACGGCGCGGCGCTGTCCTTCGTGTTGTTGGTCATCGTGTTGTTGGTGATGCTGCTTAGCAACTTCCTCACCAACCGCACCCAAAAGGCGCCCAAAGGAGGTGTGGCATGAACAAGGGTAGAGCCAAATTGGCGTTGTCTGTCAAGTGGATCGTCTTGATCGCGGTGCTTGCCTTTATCTATTTGCCCCTTTTGATGATCATCGTCTACTCCTTTTCGTCCTCGCCATCGGTGGGCGGGGAGTTCGGGCAGTTTACGTTCGGTCTGTATCGCAAACTCTTCCAAAACCGCGATCTGTTGGACGCTACCAAAAACACCCTCGTCATCGGTCTCGTGTCCGCGCTGTTTTCCACTATTTTGGGTACGACCGCGGCGGTGGGCATCCATTATATGCGCCGCAAGATCCGCGGGGTGGTGGATACCGCCAGTCAGATCACGGTGGTCAACGCCGAGATCGTCACGGCTATGGCGTTTTTCGTGCTGATGATCTTTTTGCGGGACACCATCAAGTTGCCCGTGCGATTCAGTTTGACGTGGCTCATCATCACCCATACCGTCATCACCACGCCTTACGTGATCCTCAACGTGTCCCCTCGGCTCAAACAACTCAATCCCAACTTGTTGGAAGCGAGTATGGACTTGGGCGCGGGACCCATGCGCAGTTTGATCACGGTGATGTTGCCGCAACTGGCGGGCGCGATGGTGTCGGGATTTGCGTTGGCGTTTACCTTGTCCTTGGACGACTTCGTGGTGACCAATATCAACTCGTTCGGCAGCAATATCAACACCATTTCCACCTTTATCTATGCGGGTATCCGCAAGAGGGGTATCCCCGTGGAGATCCGCGCTTTGTCTACCATCATCTTCGTGGTGGTGTTGACGGTGTTGATCGTCTACAACGTGATCAAAAACAAAAAAGCAAAAGACGCAGCTAAAAAGCATGCGAAATAACCAATAAGGAGAATAAAGATGAAAAAGATTGTGAGTGTCGTAGTATGTTTGTGCTTGGTCGCGGCAGTGTTCGTCGGCTTGGTCGGCTGCCAAAACAACCGTGACGAAGTGCTCAAACTGTACATGCCCGGCGAGTATATCGACGAGGAGATCTTTGCGGAATTCGAGTCTTGGTATATGGAGCAAACGGGCAAAAAGGTCAAAGTGCAGATCGAGACCTTTGACGCCGTGGAAAACATCCAACTCGCCGTGGAAGCCAATAGATCGGACTACGATCTCTTGTGCCCCTCCGATTATATGGTGGAATACCTGATCAAGAACGATCTTCTCAAAAAGGTGGACAAATCCGTGTTGGATATCACCGCTGACGGGCTGTTCGTTCCCGCGTATTTGGATACCACTCGCGAGTTCGATCCCACGTTGGAATACTCGGTGCCCTATATGTACGGCACTTTGGGCTTGGTGTACGACTACTCCAAGACGGGCAAACACATCGACAGTTGGGAGTCCTTCTTCGGCTCGGAGTTCACTTCCCGCCGTTCGCTCAAAGACTCCATGCGCGACGCTTACGCCGTGGCTTGTATCTACAACGCTCGTAACACTCTCTCCGGTTTGACCGGCGCCGCTCAAAAACAAGCGATCCAAGCGGTGTTTGAAGACACCTCAGTCGCTACCGTCAACGCCGCCAAAGCCGCTTTGCAAGGCGTGATCAACGGTGGCGCGGTGCTGGACGTGGACAACATCAAGTTCGAGATGGCGGCCAATCAACAAGGCGCTCCCGCCGTGGCTTTGATGTGGTCTTGCGACGCAGGTTACGTCATGAACACCTACGAAGACGCGGACGGCAACGAGCACGAGGGCAACCACAACTTGTGGTACGTGGTCCCCAAAGAGGGCGGCAACGTGTATATCGACAACTTCGTCATCAGCAAATACGCCAAAAACGAGCAAGCCGCCAACTACTTCCTCAAGTTCCTCTGCACCAAGGAGATCGCGGTCAAAAACAGCGAATACGCGGGTTGTATCAGCCCCGTTACCGCGGCTTACGAAGAGTTGTTGCAGTACTACACCGAGGACGAGGACGAGTTGTTCTCGGAAGAGGACATAGAGAGCGGTTGGAAAGCCATGTTCGTGGAGACCATGTTTCCCTCGCCCGAAACTCTCAACCGTTGCGGCGTCATGAAAGACTTTGACACTGCCGGCAAGACCCGCGTGGTCGAAATGTGGGGCAACGTGCAATAAACTATAGGCAAACGACAAAGATCCGCCGAGCAATCGGCGGATTTTTGTTAGCCAAACCCCGTGACAGGGGGGACAAGGTGTGGTATGATAGAGGTAACGGCAGTGCCGCAAAGGAGAGAATATGTTTGGTTTCGCAGTGGGTCAAGAGGTACGACAAGCGCTAAGAGAGGGCAAACCCGTGGTGGCGTTGGAGTCCACCATCATTTCGCACGGGATGCCTTATCCCCAAAACGTGGAGACCGCGCTCAAAGTGGAAGCGTTGGTGAGGGAAGGCGGGGCGGTACCCGCTACCGTCGCTATTATCGCCGGCGTGCCCACGGTAGGTATCAGTCCCCAACAGATCGACCACCTTGGCAAAGAGGGTAGGCGAGTCGCCAAAGCCAGTCGCCGCGACGTGCCTATCTTGGCGGCTAAGGGGTTGGACGGCGCTACCACCGTGGCGTCCACCATGCTGATCGCCGCGATGGCGGGGGTCAAACTATTCGCCACGGGCGGTATCGGCGGGGTACATCGCGGCGCGGAGACTACGATGGATATTTCCGCCGACTTGGAAGAGTTGGCGACGACACCTGTGACCGTGGTGTGCGCGGGCGCCAAGTCGATACTCGATCTGGGCTTGACGCTCGAGTACTTGGAGACCAAAGGCGTGCCCGTATTGGGCTATCGCACCGACTGTCTGCCCGCTTTTTATACCAACAAAAGTCCGTTTCCCGTTACTCGTGTGGACGATCCGTTGGAGATCGCCAAAGCCATCAAAGCCAAGGAAGACTTGGGCTTGCGGGGCGGTATGCTCGTGACCAATCCCATCCCCGAGGAGTATTCGATGGATCCCGACTATATCGAGGGGGTCATTCGGCAAGCCCTCGCCGAGTGCGACAAAGAGGGGATCAAAGGCAAGGATACCACTCCGTACCTGCTTAGCAAGATCTGCGAATTGACGGGCGGGGAGAGTTTGGAGAGCAATATCCAGTTGGTGTTTAACAACGTGCGTTTGGCTACCCGTATCGCTTGCGAGTTGGAGAAATTGGCATGAACGGCAAGACCCGCAAACTCATCCTTACCGTGTGTATCGTCGCCGCCCTTATGATCGTGGCGGTAGCGACCGTGTTTGCCGTATTGTTTTTTGCGGTGAACGCTCGCGCGTATATCACCGACCGCCAAAACGGCGTGGTCTACGCCTACAACAAAAGGCAGCACGACGCCTTCGTTTCGACGATCGAGTGGGACGGCGGCTCAACTACGTACGAGCTTGCGTCCACCGTACACGGTCAGCCCGTGAGGGCTTTGGGCGGAAGGCAAGGTTGGGGCAACGCGTCGTCCTTTGCGATAGAGATATCATTAGGCGAGCGATACCCCGATGCGGATAAGTACTGGCTCTACGATCTTGAGTTCTTTCGGCAAGATAGGGCGGAATTGGGAAAGGTCGAATGGGAGTACATTGATTTTGACATCACCTTGCCCAAGGACCTCGAGGAGATATGGCACGTGGAAAACAGGGCAAGTTCGGCGACGTTTAGGACGGACGAGGGAGTCGTTACGCACGTCGTCGTCCCCGTCGTACATTTGACCATCGACCCCGCCAATCCCACCTTTTATACCAAGGAGGGCAAGTTGTACCGCCGCTCGAACGATACGTTGGTGGAGGATTTCGTGTACGCGCCGCTCGAATAATTTTCGCTTGGTTGGCGTTTAGTTTTGTATAAACAAACAGCACCTATATACCAAAAATGCCTTCGACGGTAGCCGAAGGCATTTTTACACAAATAGCGTGGGTTTGTCGGAGAATAGCCCTATATCAGGCTTTCCAACCAAGTCAGCCGTTCCGCCGCTTGGGCGATAAACCGTTCTTCCGTCATGCCCTTGTCGTGGTGGGTGGAGTCGATAAACTCCAACGTCATGGGCACGTCGGGATGATCGCGGAACACCATGGGCATGAGATATTGCCAATCGAGGTTGCCCTCTAAGGGCATGGCGTGCAGATCGTTGACCCCGTCGTTGTCGTGCATGTGTACGCACTCCAATTTGCCGACGTAGTAGTGCCATCTCGGGTCGCGGGTGTCATGCGTAAAACAGTTGGTGTGTCCGAAGTCAAAGCAAAACCCGATGTCGTCGATCTCCGAGTAATTGTCGAAGAAATAGTCGAGGTAGTGGTTATCGCGTGTGTTTTCCATGCACAGTTTGACGCCAAACTCCCTTGCCGCGTGGTGGACCATCTTGATCCGACCCAAACCCAAATAGCTGGGCGGGGGCGGGGTGAGCCCACCCGATAGGTGGCACACGACGGTGCGGATGCGATAGCGAGCGGCAAACTTGACCCCCTCGATGAGCGTTTTGACGAAATCGTCGCCCGCGTGTCCTTCCAGCCATATGGAGTTGATCCCCTTAAAAGGCAGATGGAGCATATCGACTTTAAGGCCCAAAGACAAAGCGTCTTCCACCCTCTTTTGGAGAAGGGCGCTGCCGTCGTACATAAAAAAGATGCCCTCGAAGCCGTTGTGCTTCATGGCGACCAGCCGTTCGTGGTCGGACAAGTCCCTTTGATATCCCGTTTCAAAACTGATGTGCTTTTTCATAGTTATAGGATAATGCTTTGAGGAAAGGTTTGTCAAATCAAATCGAACGTAAATCATTTGTATAGTTTGTTGCCTCGGCAACATACGATACCCCGCATACGGGTATATAATACGGTAGATACTACTCATCAAAGGAGTTTGACTATGAAAAAAGTATGGATCAGTATGTTTGTCGTCGTACTCGCGCTCAGCTTGACTATGGCTTTCGTCGGGTGCAAGCAAAAGGATGCCGGCGCGCCCGCCGAGGCGGGGCAACCCGTCAAAGTGGTGGTCAAAACCCCCACCGGCGCACCCTCGCTGGCTCTGGGCGCCCTCTTTGCGGGATCCGTCCCCGCCGACGGGTTGACTGTGGAGAGCGAAGTGACTTCGGGCTCCGCCGTGCAAGCCGCTTTGACTTCGGGCTCCGCCGACTTCGTGATCCTGCCCACCTTTGCGGGCGCGCAGTTGTCCGTCAAGTTGGGCACCTATCAACTGCTTGCCACCACCAGTTGGGGCAACCTGTTTTTGGTCACCACCGAGACCTCGATCGTTCCTTTGGACGAATGTACCTCGGCTGACGCGTTCTTGGCGCAGTTGGACGGGATGCACGTGGATACCATCGGCGGCGGCAAGGTGGACGTGGCGCTCAAATATATTTTGGAGCAAGCTAAGGTCGAATGCACCATGCAAGCCTATGAGGACGCCACCGCCATCACTCCCTTGCTCAAGAAGGGCACTTCCAAATTGGCGATGCTGGGCGAGCCCGCCGCTACTGCCGCTACCAAAGCGGTAGACGGTGCGCGTATCGTTGCCAGAGTCTCCGATCTGTGGAAAGCCGCCACGGGCGCCGATTTCCCCCAAGCGAGCTTGTTCGTGCGCAAAGCGTTTGCCGCGCAAAATCCCCAAGCGGTCGCTGCTTTCGTCAACGCCGCCCAAGCGTCTATCGCCTATTTCAACGATAGTGCCGCCCACGCCACCGAGGTCGCCAACAGCTTGTCGCTCAACGGTGCCGTGGTGGGACAATGCTATCCCGATATCGCTCAACAATACGTGTCGGGGATGGACGCCAAAGCCAGTATCGTCACTTTTTTGAGCGTACTTGGCGTCACCCTTGACGACGAGGCGCAAGCCAAGTTGTTTGCTTGATGAAAACCAACCGCGCCAAAAGGAAAGGGGAGACCGTCAAGTCTCCCTTTTGGACTTTTGTCTCCCGCCACCAAAAGGTGTTGTGGGGGCTTTTGGGCGTGGGCTTGCTTTTGAGCGTTTGGGAGATCGTCGCGGTCGCAGTCAATTTGGACATCGTTCTCCCTCGCGTCGGGGACGTGGCGGTCGCTTTCGGTCGTCTTTGGACGACTCGAGCCTTTTACGTGGACACGGGGCGCACCCTTTTGCGCTGCGCGATCGGGTTTGGCATCGCCTTCGCTTCGGGGCTGGTCCTCGGCGTGTTGGGCGGAGTAGTCAAGCAGGTAAGGCAGGTGTTGCAACCGCTGGTCGCCCTGTTTCGCGCCGCGCCCACCATGGCGCTGACTTTGCTTTTGATGATTTGGTTTTACACCGACTGGACGCCCGTCGCGGTGGGCTTTTTGATGGTGTTCCCCGTCATTTTCACCACCGTAGCCGACGCTATCGCCACCGCTCCTCACGATCTGTTGGAGATGGCGCAAGTCTACCGCCTGTCAAGGTGGGACAAGGTGCGCTTCGTCTATTTTCCGCACGCTTTGCCCATGGTGCTGTCGGCGGCGTCCACCGCCTTTGGGCTCAATATCAAAGCCACCGTCTCCGCCGAGGTGTTGGCGTACACCGCCCACTCGGTAGGTCTCAATATGTACAACGCCAAAAACGACATCTTGTCGGGGGCGGCGACCTTGTTTGCTTGGCTACTGGTAGCGGTACTGTTGAGTCTGCTGTTCGGCTGGCTCCTCAAAGGAGTGGAAAAATTGGTGGAGAGGAGGTACATCCATGCTCATCGATAAATTGACTTTCGATTACGGCACCCCTCTGTATCGGGATTTTTCGTTGGATATTCCCGACCACGCCATCACCGCGATCTTAGGCGGTAGCGGTACGGGCAAATCCACCTTGCTCCATCTCCTTGCGGGGTTGCTTACGCCAAAAGGGGGGCAAGTTCCCAAGGTGGAGTGTTCGTATATGTTCCAAACCCCAAGGCTGCTGCCCACCTTGACCGTGCTCGGCAACGTGCAGGCGGTGTTGCCCAAAGGGCAAAAGGACAAGGCGAAAGAGTGGCTGGAGCAAGCCGAAATGGGGGACTACTTGAACTATTATCCTCACGAACTGTCGGGAGGCATGGCGACGAGGGTAGCGCTCGCCCGTGCGTTTGCGGTGGAGAAGGACGTGCTGTTGATGGACGAGCCCTTTACGGGACTGGATATGGCTTTGTCCGAGCGGCTCAAAAGGGTATTTTCTTCTTTTTGGCAAGCCAACAAGCCGACGACTCTATTGGTGACCCACGATCCCGACCTCGCCCTCTCGGTCTGTCATCAGGTCGTGGTGTTGGGAGGCAAGCCCGTCGAGACGGTGTATCTGTCAGAAGTGGACGACTCGGGTCGCGATAGGGTGCTATCCGAGGTCAAACAAGCGCTGCTCACCTTGTGATAGGAGCAAAAAAGTATGACTGTCAAGCCAAATGGGGTATTGACAGTCTTTTTTACCTATTGTAAAATAATAGTATACTGCGCGAGTATGCGTTAAGGAGGTCAATATGGAGGAAGAAAAAGCCGTCCAATCGGTCGAAACCGAGGTCGAGCCCGTCCAACCCGACGAGCCCCAAGCCGAAGCACCCGCCGAAGGGAAGTCCCAAAAAGATTGGAAAAATCTCAAACTCAACTATCCCCAGACCCTCAAAGTGGGCTTGGGTTTTGCCGTGGTCATGATCTTTTGGCAGGTGTACAATTTCGTGGTACCCCTCCTACTCGAAGACGCGTTTGGATTCAGCAACACCATCCGCAACTTGATCGTGGGTATCGCCTCGGCGATGTGTATGATCTTGTTGCCCGTGTTCGGCAAACTGTCCGACCGCTCGGGCAAGACCAAATTGGGCAAGCGTTTCGGTCGCCGCACGCCTTTTATCGTGATCGGTACCGTCATCACCATCGTGGCGATGATCTTGGTGCCCATCTCGGTGCAATCCCAGTTGCGCAACAGCAACACCGTGCGCACCAACTACCAACTCTTCTTCCAAGCCGAGGGCGACGCGCACCTCATCACCACCCAGATC